>CAZLJX010000019.1:0-68935 GCA_964559985.1 uncultured Bacteroidales bacterium | reverse complement strand
ATGTCCATTACTCATTAATCACTAAAAAAAAGCATTAAAAATGTCTATTACGCCACAATATTTTATCATTTATCCGCACCTGGGCCGATGATCCCTGGCCTGAGCCAGACAAGGTGCATTTGCTGATTATTCTTGGAGGCACCATGAATATTGATGAGGAAAATAAATATTCATGGCTTGCCAGGGAGAAAGCATTTTTAAAAAAAATAGCCTCCAACGCAACACCTGTACTTGGTATTTGTCTTGGTGCCCAGTTGCTTGCCAATGCCCTCGGGGCACAGGTTTATCGCAACAACAATACCGAAATAGGCTGGCATACAGTAAATTTCAACCAAGTTGCTCTGACCATGTTGCACATTACAGGTTTTCAAGCCACCATGCCTTTGTTTCACTGGCACAGCTATTGTTTTGACCTGCCGCAGGGTGCTGTTTCTCTGGGCAGCAGCCTTGCAACGCCGGTGCAGGGTTTTGTTTATAATAAATGGTTGGTTGCAGTACAGTTTCATCCCGAAGTTACACCTGCCATTATTGAAGACTACATGCAAGATTCCGGCGAATTGCTTCAATCAGGAGAAAAATTTATTCAAAATGAAATAACTATCCGTTTGCAATATCAACAACTAAGCTACTCACACCAACTGCTCGGGAAAATACTGAATTATCTTGATTCAGTGTCGTTGAAACATTCATGATTTGCTTTTCAGATAGTGTTGCATTATAATTCTTTATTGGTTTTGTGATGGAGAACCATGTATCTGCTACTCCCGCTTTTGAATTTGTTTAAAAAAAGGAATAATTTTGTGATTGAAAAACATGTATACTTTTATTAGCCGGCGGGGCGATTTATTATTAAATCCTACTCTCAGTTTACAAAACCCCGACCGGCTTTTTATTTAAAAACAGTAAACAGATTTTTCAGAGCAATGAAAATATTTTTTCCGGTTGGATTCTGTCAGAATCTGTAATGGATAAGTATAAGTAACAATTACCGATTAGAATTTTAAAATTAATACTTCAGGGATATATTGAGAATTTAACGATGGTGATGTGACCAATAATGAAATACCGACTTGATATAAAAATGTTTATCAGCATAATCAATGGAGCTATTTTTCTCTTTTATAAATTATCACTAAATTTGTACGGATAAGAATATCTGCTTTGAAAAAGATACTGGTTATTGACGATGAAGAAAAGCTGAGAAATCTTTTAACAAAAATAATCAGCTATGAAGGATTTGAAGTTTACCAGGCAGGTAACTGTAAAACAGCCTTAAAAACAATAGAACAGGTTGATATTGATGTCGTAATTTGTGATGTGAAACTTCCTGACGGCAATGGTGTTGAACTATCAAAAGAAATCAAGGCACGTTTTCCGTTGATTGAAATAATTCTGCTCACAGCATACGGAAATATTCCTGATAGCGTTCAGGCCATTAAAAATGGAGCTTTTGATTATATTACCAAAGGCGATGATAATAACAAAATCATCCCCTTAATTTACCGGGCATTTGAAAAAGTTGAGCTGGCAAAGCGGGTTCAGCATTTAGAAAAGCAACTTGGCGAAAAATATTCTTTTGAAAATATTATTGGAACGTCAAAGCAGATAATAAATGCCATTGAGCTTGCCAGAAAAGTGGCCGGCAGCGATACAACAGTTATGCTTACAGGGGAGACCGGAACAGGAAAAGAAATATTTGCACAGGCAATTCACCAGGCAAGTTCCAGAAAAAACAGAAACTTTATTGCAGTTAACTGCTCTGCATTCAGCAGGGAACTATTAGAAAGCGAATTTTTTGGACATAAAGCCGGGGCATTCAGTGGTGCAATAAAAGACCACAAAGGGTTTTTCGAAGTTGCAGCCAACGGCACTATTTTTCTTGATGAAATCGGAGACCTGGCCATGGATTTACAATCTAAATTACTAAGGGTGATTGATTCGGGAGAATTTTTCAGGGTTGGAGAAAGTAAACCAACAAAAGTTAATGTGAGGATCATTGCCGCAACAAACCGTGATCTGCAAAAAGAAATGGAATCGGGCAATTTCAGGGAAGATCTGTTTTACCGTATTTCTGTTTTTCAGATTAAACTACCTGCCCTGCGTGAAAGAATAAACGACATCGAACCTTTGGCCAATCATTTTTTACAATATTTTGCAGCAAAAGCCAACAGGCAAATTAATGACCTGTCAACCCAATGCCTGGATGCTTTGAAACAACATCAATGGAAAGGAAATATCCGTGAACTGAAAAACATGATGGAACGATGTGTTATTCTGGCAACCGGTCCGGAAATTACCTTTGATTTGTTACCCCTTGAAATACGCAGCAATGTTAGCCATTCCGCAAACGATCAAGTATTTACGCCATTTGAGCTTGCGCTGGCCGAAAAAAATCATATCGAAAAAGTGTTGAACCATACAAATGGCAATAAGACCAAAGCAGCAGAATTACTTGGGATTGCTTTAACAACACTTTACAGAAAATTATCTGAATATCATATAAAATAAATTAAGGCCCACCCATTTCAAAATGCTAATCATAGTCCTTTCAAAACGAAAGGATATTTTATGGCAGTACATAATTATTTCGCAATATATTATTGTAATCCAATGGATTAAGAATATCACTGTTTTTTGGATCATCAATTGCAAGTGAGTTCTTCAAAGTAAAATAATAAAAAGAACTCAACATGGAAACAAGGATCCAGAAAACATTAAGCCAATGGTTCCCTGATGCTTTTGCCGATGTCAAAAGATCAGTGATAGCTACCGATTATGGAATACTTCAGCAATTCGCTTTATATACGAAAAAACTGATTGAAAATGACAGCGAAAACAAAAAAGAACCTTTTAAAATCATTTTTTTATTGTACAGCAAAGGATCGTTGTTCGAAAAAAATGCCATTGAAAACGAGTTTCTCAATGTGCTGGCCACTGAAGAAAAATCAGGTACAATTAAGGATCACCTTGATTTAATGCCTGAAGCACTCAGGCCGGTATATATCAAAACAATTCTTGAGAACTAAACACATATAGAGAAATGAAAATAATTATTTCCGGTGATGGCGAAGTGGGATTTTACCTGGCCAAATTATTGGAGCGGGCATATAAAGATATCACCTTGATAGATACACAAAAAGAAAAACTATCATTGGTTGAAAAAAGTTTAGGTATTGCAACAGTGCTTGGAGATTCAACAAGTTATAAGGTTTTAAAAGAGGCCCACATCGAAAGTGCTGACCTTTTAATTGCGGTAACTTCAAACGAACCTGCAAACATAGCTACCTGTCTGATTGGAAAAAAACTTGGCGCAAGGTATACTATTGCCCGGATAAGTAATATGGAATACCTGGTCGATAAAAATATCCTTAATTTATGTGACCTGGGGATCGACGATTTAATATCGCCTGAATCACTGGCTGCCCGCGAAGTAAAATACCTGCTCAAATCACCCGCTTTAACCGAAACCATTGAAATTGATAAAGGTTTGCTTAATATCATGGGCCTGATTATTGACCATCAATCTCCTTTAATCGGCAAATCAATTCTTGAAACCTCAGAAGATATTCCTGATAATTCTTTTATAGTGGCAGCCATCCATCGCAACAATTTTACATTAATCCCTAATGGCAATACCAGGTTTTTAGAGGGCGATCATGTTTACTTTATTTCAACGCAGCAGGGAAAAGATCAAGTGCTTGCATATGCCGGTAAAAAAAATTATGAGATTAAAAAAATTTTAATCATCGGAGGCAGCCGTACAGGAAAGTATATTGCCTTACGATTGAACAAATCCTATGGTGTTAAATTAATTGAAAAGGATCTGGAAAAATGTAATTTACTGGCGCAAACCATTCCCAATGTACACATTGTGAATGGCGATGGTACCGATACCAATTTATTACAGGAAGAGAAAATATGGGATTATGATGCAATTATATCGGTGACCGGCAATTCCGAGACAAACATATTTACCTGTCTTATTGCGAAGGAGTTTGGTGTCAGAAAAAATATTGCCATGGTCGAAAATATCGGTTTGTTTGATTATTCTCATAAAATGGGTATAGATTCTTTAATAAATAAAAAACTTTCAGCGGCAAATTATATATTCCGCAATATCCATAAAGGGAGCATTTTTTCTCATCTGTATGGTGTTGAGGCAGAAATTCAGGAATTTTTAGTGAAAAAAAATGCCAAAGTTACAAGAAGACCTATAAAGGAACTGAATTTTCCCGAAAATGCAATTATTAGTGGCGTTGTCAGAAATAATAATGGTTTTATTACCCTGGGTAATTTCCAGCTAATGGCTGATGACAAGGTTTTTGTTTTTTCAATGCCTCCATGCAGCGCTAAAGTTAATTCCTTTTTCTATTGATCGGTAACCGCAATGTTATGAATCAGATTCAACACAGAAAAATTGATACTTTTAAAATGATATTCAGGCAGATCGGAAGCCTGCAGATAATTTTGGGTTTTGCCATTTTGGTGCCCTTATTGGTATCGTTGGTATATGGTGAGTTTTACGCTGTGCTTGGATTTTTTGTATCTTCCTGTATATGTATTATAATTGGTTTTTTACTTTACCGGGGATTCAGTTCATCGCCCGAACCATATACGCGACATGCAATTATTATTGCAGCGTTGGGATGGCTGTCCATAGCAGTTATGGGAGCCCTTCCGTTTATCATCATTGCATATATCACTCCTTCAGATATTGCTCAGCAATTTATCCCGGCAGGAGCCGGGTATCATTCCAGTTTGTTTTTTTTCAAAAACCCCTTGCATGCAATTTTTGAAAGCATGAGTGGTTTTACCACTACAGGACTTTCAATGGCAGTGCACGAACCCACGATTGGAAAAGGTTTGCTTTTTTACCGTTCATTCATGCAATTCCTGGGAGGGGCTGGTTTTATCATACTCACGCTGGCCGTATTAGGTGAGTCAAGCGGCAGGGTTGCCCTTTTGTTTTATGGGACAGAATCGCCTGGCGAACGCTTACATCCGACAATTGTTGAAACTGCCCGTTCAATATGGAAATTATATCTTGGAGTCACGTTTTTCAGTTTTATTTACCTGGTTATTGGTACAAAACTTATACTCCCCGGATATAATTTTGATGAAAATGTTTTTGATGCAATAAATCATGCCATGTGCGGTCAGTCTACCGGTGGTTTCAGCACCCTGGACGATAGTATTGCCGGATACCAATCAAAAGCAATGGATATATTATACCTGCTGCCCATGTTGTTGGGCGCTTTTTCATTACCTTTCTATTTCAGGGTTATTCATGACAAGCAATTCAGCCAGTTCTGGAAAAACCTGCAGACCAGATCAGTTATTATTCTTTCTGCCGTTGGGGGCATTGTACTTTCGGTAATGTTAATGAATTCAGGACTAATTTCAGAACCATTTCGTATTGGTATTTTTCAATTTGTAAGCGCTTTGACCACAACGGGGTGGCAAACTTCTGATGTTCATTGTTGGGATAGTGCCTCTGTTTTGTTCATAGTTATGGCAGCAATGGTTGTGGGAGGAGCAGCAGGTGCAACGGTTGGAGGGATAAAAATTATCAGAATACTGCTGATATTTAAAGGATTATTCTGGCAACTTAACAGTCGTTTTTCATCCGATAACTCTATTAAAGTGTTGAAATTTAACGAAAAACGTTTACTTCCGGACGAAATGAATAAGGAACTGGCGGCAACAGCAACCTTTTCATTTATTTATATGCTATTTGTGTTTATATCAACATTGATTACTTACTATTTTATGGGGACCGGGTATTCTCTTTCAGATGCACTTTTTGAATCGGCATCAGCACAGGGAACCGTAGGGTTGTCGTGTGGAATTACAAATCCTGATATGTCGCCCGTACTTGAAATTACCTATATCATTCAGATGTGGGCCGGAAGATTGGAAATTATTCCTGTACTTGTTCTTTTAAGAACCATTTTTTTAGGGACAAACCCTAAGGTAGTCTGATTTTTGGACAAGACCGGCTTATAAACTATCTTTGTAATATCTTAATGATTCTTTGCAGTAAAACAATGAGAATTAAAACGAAACTATATCTTGGGATCGGGTTGTTACTGACAATGATTATTTTTTTAGCTTTTATCACCATCAGGCAGATAAATTTATTGGCTTTAGCTTCTGATAATATTTTAAAGGATAATAAAGAAACCATTGCATTTACACAAAGTATGCTGAAAGCCTTGTCTGAAATTGACCACAACAAAGATGCAATCAATACCTTTGAAAATTATCTGGCAAAGCAGAAATCGAACATCACAGAAACAGGGGAAAAAGAACTGACGGAAAAACTTGCTGCAAACTTTCAGTTGTTAAAAGAAAATCCAAAAGATAAGCTGGCTTTGGTAAATGTACAAACCTGTCTGCATCAGATTATGGATATTAATTTAAAGGCCATTGATTCAAAAAACACCGTTGCTGCAATAACTGCCAAAGAGTCAATTTTTTTAATTAGCATATTAAGCTTTTTTTGTATAATCATCGCTCTTATTCTGTTCGTTAAACTTCCCGGAAATATTTCCAATCCCATTAAAGAATTAACAAAAAGTATCAGACATATTGCTGCAAATGACTATTCACAAAAAGTAACCTTTGAGGGACACAGCGAATTGGGAGAACTGGCTGTTTCATTCAACAAAATGGCCATGAAACTCGATGAATACAACAGAAGTAATGTCTCAAAACTACTGGCCGAGAAAAAGATTACAGAAACACTTATCAATAAAATTCAATATCCGATTATCACTTTAGACAAAAATTTGAAAATCACCATGATCAATGAAGAATTTTCAAAATTTTCAGGCCTTAAATCCAATGATATTATAGGTAAACAAATATTAGAACTTGCGCAGGATAATGATCTGGTAAAGCAATTGGTAATTATGGGCACTGAAAAACCCAATCAAATGGCTTTGGAAGAATCTGGAAATAAAATACGTATCGCAAAAAATGGGAAGGATATTTATTTTGAAAAGGAGATTCGGGAAATTTATTATACATCTCCTGCCGAAAAAGAACCATTGTTGATGGGGTATGTCATCATATTGAAAAACATTACAAAATTTGTGGATCTTGATTTAGAAAAAACCAAATTTATTGCAACTATTTCACATGAACTCAAAACACCTATTTCTGCTATTAAATTTGGCTTACAATTGCTTGAAAATGAAAAAACCGGACCGCTTAACAACGAACAAAGGGATTTAATAAAAAGTTGCGAAGAAGATACCAGGGTTTTATTGAAAATTATTTCTGAACTGCTCAATATTACTCAGATTGAAACCGGTAACATTCAATTAAATATGATGCCGGCCAGCGTGAGTGAAATTTTACAATATGCCATGAATACCAACAGACATCAGGCAGAACGAAAAGGAATATCTTTTGAAGTTGATTGTAACGATAATCTGCCTGAAGCATTGGTGGATAAGGAAAAAACCACCTGGGTTCTGACAAATATTATTTCAAATGCCATTCAATATTCACATGATCATTCAAAAATATTTATTTGCGCTTTTAATTTTGAAAACAGGATTAAAATAATGATTCAGGATACCGGCCAAGGTATTGAACCTCAGTACAAAGAAAAAATATTTGATCGTTACTTCAGGGTTCCGGGAACAAATATTGAAGGATCAGGGCTCGGTCTGGCCATCAGCAAGGAATTTATTGAAGCCCAGGGTGGGAAAATATCTGTTGATAGTGAATGGGGTATTGGAAGCAAATTTACCATTACTTTAAATTGTAAGGTATAACCAAAATTCCCGTTTTTTTAAGAATGATTTTCATTTTTTTTGCTTAATTTTGAGTTATCGTAAAGCCGGGTTGAAAGGAATAACACAATAACTTCCCCTAATCGTTCCCTCCCTTTTCCGGCCAATTTTTTTTTGAAATAATAAAAATATCATCCTGTTATTCAGGAAGTATTGATGAGTTTGATGAATTAAAAATATCGATGCCAATAAATTAAAAATATATATTATGAAAAATTTACTCTTCACCTTGTTCCTTTTTTCTGCTTTCATAGCTTATTCACAGCCATGGACAAAAAATCTGCCTTCAGGCAAAGCTAAGAATGAATTGACCTTTTACGATTATCAGAAAGCTTTTAACGATTACTGGGCTTCTTATAATGTTGATAAAGGATTTTACTTTGTAAACGGCGTTATGAAAAAAGCAGCCGGATGGAAACAGTTTAAGCGCTGGGAATATGATATGGAAGGGCAGATTGACCCTGTTACAGGTACTTTTCCGCTAAAAAGTGCAGGTGAAATATACCGGGATTATCTAAGTGCCAATCCCCCGGCATCTCCCAAAGCAGCCAACTGGACATCATTGGGTTCAAGCACTTCAGAAGGCGGATATGCTGGCATTGGCAGGCTCAATTGCATTGCATTTCATCCATCAAACAATAATATGTACTGGGTTGGCGCAGCATCGGGTGGATTATGGCTGACCACCAACAACGGGGCTTCATGGACATGCCTTACCGACAATATTGGGGTTTTAGCCGTCAGCGACATCGTGATACCTTCGGATTACAATACCTCCACCACTATTTATATTGCTACCGGTGATAAGGATGCATGGGATAACAGGAGCATTGGTGTTTTAAAATCAACCGATGGAGGATCAACATGGAATGCAACAGGAATTTCTTACACATTATCACAGAATGCAATGGTAAACAGGTTGTTATTATCACCCGATAATAACAGCACCCTTATTGCTGCTACCTCCAACGGGGTTTATAAAACAACCAATGGCGGTACTGCATGGAGCACACAATTAACCACTTACGACTTTATTGACATGGAATATAAACCAGGCGATTTTAATACCTTGTATGGCGCTACCGATGCAGGTGTAATATACGTTTCAACCAATAGCGGTGGTACCTGGACACAAGCATTCAGTAATTCATCGGCTTACCGTATAGAACTTGCAGTTTCGGCCAACCAGCCTTCATGGGTATTTGCCGTTGCTGCTGCCTCCGACAACGGACTTTATGGAATTTATAAATCAACAAACAGCGGAACTTCTTACACCCAGGTATTTTCGGGCACCACAAAAAATCTGCTCGGATGGTACGATGGTAATCCTTCGGAAGATACCGGTGGCCAGGGCTGGTACGACCTTAGCCTTGCTGCCTCACCAACCAATGCCAATACACTGCTGGTCGGAGGTGTCGATACATGGCGGTCAACCAATGGAGGAACTTCCTGGACTATTGTGAATCACTGGTATGGTGGCTACAGCGCACAGGCAGTACACGCCGACAAACACATGCTGAGATACCGGAGCAATAACGACTTGTTTGAATGTAACGACGGAGGAGTATATATATCAACCGATAACGGATCAAACTGGACCGATAAAACCAATGGTCTTATAATCAGTCAGATATATAAACTCAGCAATGCTGCCACCAGTGCCAATGAAGTCATTACGGGCCTGCAGGACAACGGAACCAAATTGCTCTCGGGAGGAATCTGGTCAGATGTTAAAGGAGGAGACGGAATGGAGTGCCTGATTGATTATAGTAATCTGAATATTCAGTATGGAACCTATTGTTACGGACAGATAACACGAACCACCGACCACTGGATAAATACGACCGACATTGAGCCTGCTTCGGCAGGCGATGGAGCCTGGGTAACCCCTTATATTATTGACCCTGTAAACCCTGCTACCTTGTATGCCGGTTACGCCAATGTATGGAAAACTACAAACAGGGGTAACAACTGGACTCAGATCTCCACAATGAATTCAACGGATAAAATACGCAGCATGGCTATTGCTCCTTCCAATAATCTTTATCTTTATGTGGCAGATTATACCCATATCTGGAAAACAACCAATGGAGGATCTTCATGGAGCGAAATAACGGGGTCACTTCCGGTTGGTACAAGCACCATCAGGTATATTGCAGTCAAAAACGACGACCCTTCAACGATTTGGGTTGCTTTGAGCGGATATAATGCCAATAAAGTTTATCAGACAGTAAACGGTGGCTCTTCATGGACAAATATTTCTGCCGGATTACCTTCTTTACCTGCTTATTCCATTGTTCAGAATAAACAAATTACCGGAGAAGTACATTTATATGTAGGTACCGAGCTGGGCGTATATTTTAAAAAGGGTAATGATAACTGGATTGCCTACAACACCAATTTACCAAATGTTAAAATTGGCGAAATTGAAATTTATTATGATGCAAACCCCGCCAACAGCAAACTGCGTGCTGCAACTTACGGACGGGGACTTTGGCAGACACCTGTATTCTATACTAACTCAAATATGGAATATGTGTCCACAACTGCAACCCAAAATAACACTACCATGGTTGCTCCCAACCAGACAAATCAGGAAATTATTGGTATTGAAATTGTTACTTCTGGTTCATTGAACCCACTAAATGTAAGCAGCTTTGTTTTCAACACTACAGGATCAACTAATCCTGCCGGGGATATTACCGGTGCCAGTGTTTTTTACACAGGAACAACCAATACTTTTAGCCCGGTAAATCAGTTCGGAACAACCTATAACAGCCCAAACGGCTCATTTCTGATCTCGGGTTCACAAGCCTTATCCGAAGGCACCAATTATTTCTGGTTGGCTTATAATATTCCTTCCGGTGCCACCATCGGAAATTATCTCGATGCACAATGTACTTCTGTTACTGTAGGAAGTACTTACGCTCCCTCTATTACTGATCCGGCCGGAAACAGGCAGATCGGAATTCAGTATTGTACTGCCGGTGGAGTTTCCTGTGATGAATACATTTCGAACGTTGCTATCGGGACTATTAATAATGCCTCAGGTTGTTCGGGAGGTTATACCGATTACACTTCTTTATCTACCAATATCATTGTAGGGCAGGCACTTGGTTTAGTCGTTACAAACGGAAATACAGGTTATTCCGATGATCGATGTGGTGTATGGATTGACTGGAATAATAATGGTAATTTTTCAGATGATCAGGCTGTATCAGTAAATGGAACACCGGGTGTAGGCCCCTATTCAGCCTCTGTTATTGTGCCTGACGGAACACCAACCGGTTTAAAAAGAATGAGGATAAGAATACACTATAATGATGAAGCTACCTCGCCCTGTGGCACTTCAGTATGGGGCGAAGTTGAGGATTACACACTGAATGTTGTTGTTCCTCAGCCACTTAATTATTTGGCTTATAAAGCCCAAAGTGTCGCAGGAACATATATTGACCTGGGTAGCAATGGTACTGTAATTTCAACCGATAATTCTGATGATGCAAATTCATCTGCCCAAAATATAGGTTTTACATTTAATTATAATCAACATGCCTGTACACAGTTTATCCTGAATACCAACGGGTTTATTAAACTCGGAAATACACCACCTTCATCCACAGCCCTTTTTTATACTGCACCAACAGGAAACGATGGCGGTATTTTTAATAGCACCAGCACCGCAGATGTTGATTTAATAGCACCTTTCAATCACGACCTGATGGCTGGTACGGCGACACCTGAATACAGGGTTTTTACTTCAGGTTCGCTGCCCAACCGTGTATGCACCATCCAGTTTAAAAATGTCAGGGATAAAACAACAGACCCTTTGCAGCAGTACGACAACATTGAATTTCAGATAAAATTATATGAAACGACTAATATCATTGAGTTTATTTATGGTAACTGGATACCTTCTGTCAATGTTTCGGCATATAAATCGGCTGCCTGTGGGTTAAAAGGAAGCGGATCAAATGATAATCAATTACTTGTTGTTGGAAAAAGCTCATCTGTCTCATGGGCAAATGTTTATTTTCAGAATGCAAATTATACCCCGGGCAATTATGGAATGAATTTTGGTAATCCGCCTTCAAGGCCAAAGCCAGACATAGGGCAAACCTACCGATTTTACCCGATATATAATAATGATTTAACCATCAGGGAGATATATGCTTTGGGCGAAGCTTCGTCTTACTTTTCTTCCCCTCAGTTTGTTGGTGTGAATATTATTAACTCCGGCATTACTGCACAGAATAATGTCGCGGTAACTGTAAACATAACAGGTGCAAATACTTATTCTGAAACTGTTTACTTGAATTCAATCAACCCGATGCAAAGCATAACAGTGCATTTTTCGGGTTTTAATGCCATCATTAACGGTACTTCCAATATAACAGCCAGCTTGCCCAATGATGATTTTAATGGCGATAATGCAAAAACATGGGTTCAGAATACCACTGATTATTCCTGCAATTATGCTGCATCTGGTTCCTCATCATCCGGATGGGGTTATGGTGCCGGCGGAGAAGGTGTTTTTTATGTTAAATACTATGTAACTGGTTCAGCTAATGTTACCCATGTCAGGGCATTTATTCATAATTATGCTCAGAATGTCGGCAAAACAGTATTTGGCATGGTGCTTGACCAGTCAGGAAATGTTGCAGGGCAATCACCCGATTATATTATTCAGGCCGGCGATCTGGGTACATGGCACGAATTTTCCATTACGTCTGTCCCTGTTATTACAAACAGTGTCTTTTATGCCGGTTTTGGCGTCAGAGTTGCTTCTGAAGCATATTATGCCATGGGACTTCAGAATGAGAATCCAAACAGGGGTGAAACATATTATTATTCTGCCATCGATGGAACAGGTTTATATGAAGAAGATCCTGCCACCTTTTTATACCGTTTTATGATAGGTGCTACACTTTCAGTAACGCCACCGGTAGGTGGAACTGCTGTATTAAGTTCGACACCTTGTTATAATTCAACCGTAACACTCACTTTGACAAATTATGCAGGTAATATTCAATGGCACCAGTCTGCTGACGGTTCTGCAAACTGGATGAATGTTTCCGGCGGTACAGGCGCAAATTCTCCAGCCTATACTTCAGGACTCTTAACTTCGGACTGGTATTTCAGGGCAATGGTTTCACAACCCAATTATGCAGCTGTTTATTCAAATGTTGTATTTGTTCAGTTAATTTCCCAAACACAAATAACCCAGCAGCCTGTATCACAAAGCGTTACCCAGGGGGCTACAGCCAGTTTCTCTGTGCAGGCAACCGGGAGTAACCTGAGTTATCAATGGGAAAAGAATGGGAGTACCGTTTCTGGTGCTAACAGTAATGTTTATACCATAAATAATGTTTCTTCATCCGATGCAGGTGTATATCATTGTGTTGTCAGCGGTGATTGCGGAATTGTAACCAGTAATGACGTTTCACTTACAGTCAGCCCTGTCACTTATACCGTCACCTTTAACATTACTTCCGGTGGTTCACCCCTTTCGGGAGCAACGGTAACCTTAAACGGAGTAACCAATACAGCAGGTAATTATGTTTTTACGGGTATTGCGCCGGGGACCTATTCGTATTCTGTAATCAAAACCGGGTATATAGCCCAGACAGGCTCAGCTACTGTAACTTCATCCGATCTGACGGTAAATGTCAATATGCCTGCTGTAACAACCTATACCGTAACCTTTAACATTACCTCCGGTGGTTCAGCCCTTTCGGGAGCAACGGTAACTTTCAACGGAGTAACCAATGCAGCAGGTAATTATGTTTTTACGGGTATTGCGCCGGGGACGTATTCTTATACGGTTACCAAAACCGGATATGTTGCGCAATCAGGGTCATCTACAGTTACTTCATCCGATCTGACGGTAAATGTCAACATGCCTGCTGTAACAACCTATACCGTAACCTTTAACATTACTTCCGGTGGTTCAGCCCTTTCGGGAGCAACAGTAACTTTTAACGGGGTCACCAATGCAGCAGGGAATTATGTTTTCACGGGTATTGCACCGGGAACGTATTCTTATACGGTAACCAAAACCGGTTATGTAACCCAGTCTGGAAATGCCACTGTGGTGTCTGCCAACCTGGATGTTAATGTGAATATGCAACTCATTACCTATTCGGTAACTTTCAATGTCAGTTATAATGGTACTCCTGTATCCGATGCATTTATAACATTGAACGGTGTGGCCAATACCCAGGGAAACTATGTTTTCAGCAATCTTGCCCCTGGAACATATACCTATGGCGTTTCATGCGATGGTTATCAGATGGTTAATGGCAATGTTTCTGTAGTCAACGCTGATGTTACTGAAAATATAATTTTAGTCCCTGTGGCTGGTAATTTTAATGTAATATTTAATGTGAATATAGCTACCGTGCCGGGATTCAACCCGCAATCGGATGTAGTCTATATCAGTGGAACCATGAATGATTGGACCATACCTGGTATTAATCCCGATTACATATTGCAAACAACTGGCAATCCGGCAATTTATAAAATACAGCTTCAATTACCGGCTGATGTGTATCAGTATATGTATTTCGTCAACGCCGGTGGAACGGGAGGTGAAATAGAGCAGCATGAACGTACCGTGGCATCTGATACTGTTTTTAACGATCATTTTATTTCTGCCATCAGCCAGGCCGGTTCGGAAAATGTAATGATTTATCCAAACCCGTTTGTTGCGTCGCTGATCATTGCCAATGCCGGAAATATTCAGGAAATCAGGTTGACCGATTATACCGGTAAAGAAATTTTAAACCAGTTTAATCATAAAGATAAAATGATTGAAATAAAAACCATGGGTCTTAAACCAGGTTTCTATTTGATTAAACTTATGGATATTAATGGTTATATTACTGTTTATAAAGCAATAAAGCAATAATATTTTAATTAATTTTTAAAAGGGCAGGAGACCTGCCCTTTTTTATTGTTGAAAATCAAATATATGCTTTAATGTTAAGATTATTTCTGCAATTGGTTTAAATTTACCGTTTTTAATGTTTATGGATATTTTTCTGGCCATACCTCCATTTACGCAATTAAATTGTCCATATCCTTCTGCCCCGGTATTAACAGGTTACCTGCGGGGTAAAGGGCATCAGGTGGTTCAGGCTGACCTCGGAGCAGAAGTGATTGACCGTATTTTTTGTTCTCAAACCTTAAACTCCTTGTTTGATGAAACGGGTACAAGGGGAAAACTTAGCCTTTTTTCGAAAAGTATGATTGCCAACCGGCATCGCTATATTGCTGATATTGATGGTGTAATGTCTTTTTTAAGAAACAGAAATCCGGAGATGGCTTATTTTTATGCCCGTAAGGATAACCTCCCGGTGAGTGGCCGGTTTGAGAACCAGGTATCATCACGAAATAATGGGCTGACAGATATATTCAGTACAGCGCTACATCATTGCTCAATGTTTATCAGCGATATCAGTACCTTTATTACAGAAAATACCGATCCCCGTTTCGGACTGATACGCTATGCCGAAAAATTGTCGATGTATGTTGAAAATTTTAGTGAAATTGAATCAGCCATATCAGAAAATCAAGGTATCATTTATACCATATTGGCCGGTTTGATGGATGATTATTTCAGTAAAAAGCTTCCGCAGCTGGTGGCTATCAGTATTCCGTTCCCGGGCAATTTATACGCTGCTTTGCTGTGCTGCCGGTATATCCGCGAAAACTATCCGGGAATAAAAATTGCACTTGGTGGCGGATATGTCAATACCGAACTAAGGCATCTGAAAGATCCCGGTATATTTTCTTATGCCGATTATATATGCCTTGACGATGGTTTTGGAGCACTATCGTCGGTAATTGAACATGTAGCAGGACTAACGGGTGATGATCAATTAATTAGGACTTTTATAAGCCGGAATGGTAAGGTTTATCTGTCAAATCCCGGGCAGCTTCATGATGATGACCTTGCATTCCATGTTCCCGATTACACAGGCTTGCCTCTTGAAAAATATTTTTCAGTTTCCTCGGTTGAAAATCCCATGCATCGTTTATGGAGCACTGGTTTCTGGAATAAACTAACCCTTGCCCATGGATGCTATTGGGCACGTTGTGCTTTTTGTGATACCCGGATCGGTTATATATGCCGTTACCAGGCTTACAAAGCCGAAGAGATTGTCAATGCCATGGAAATTATAATGAAGCAAACCGGTAGCCATGGGTTTCATTTTACCGATGAGGCTGCCCCGCCTGCTTTGCTGAAACAACTGGCAATAGAAATTTTAAAACGCAACCTTAAAATATCATGGTGGGTAAATATACGGTTTGAGAAGCATTTTACTGCTGATTTATGCCGTTTGCTTGCTGCTTCGGGCTGTATTGCCCTGACAGGTGGACTTGAAACCGTTTCAGACAGGTTGTTACAACTGATGGACAAAGGTATTGATATGGGTACGGCTATCCACACCATGTTTCATTGCTCACAGGCTGGTATCATGGTACATGCCTATCTTATGTATGGTTTTCCAACGCAGACACGCCGCGAGACCATCGATGCTCTTGAAACAGTACGACAGCTGTTTGAAAATGGAATATTGCAATCGGCTTTCTGGCATCGTTTTGCGTTAACAGTGCATAGTAAGGTTTATGACAACCCTTCCGGTTTTGACATTGAACTGTTACAGCATCATTTAAATGTTTTTGCCAATAACGAAATGCCCTATCACGCACACCATGAAAATACCGACGACATGGGAATAGGTCTTGAAAGGGCGGTTTATAATTATATGCACGGTATAGGACTGGATTTCCCTGTTTACACCTGGTTTAACCGTCCTGTTCCGCAAACCCTTATACCTCCTTCCTATGTCAGGCATTTTCTGAAAAAGAAGCCCG
The DNA here is from genome assembly GCA_964559985.1 of uncultured Bacteroidales bacterium. Taxonomy (GTDB): domain Bacteria; phylum Bacteroidota; class Bacteroidia; order Bacteroidales; family CAZLJX01; genus CAZLJX01. Next base: position 52,250 of record CAZLJX010000019.1, on the reverse strand, counting down.
CCGATATCCATCATGATGCTAAAGTGATTTTTACCGGAAATTTTCCTGTTTTTAAAAAGAAAGTTGGTAAAAATTATCAGATAGCCTTTTCCCACTTTTTAAAAAATAATAATTTTACAGTCTCAGCTGCTGAAGCCAGGGCAATAGAAGAAATTTTAAAAATGACCTGCTTGTCGAAAGAAGGCAATCCTTGTTTACTAACCGGTATGGCTGATTATTTTGAAAACCAGACCAGCCTTGATTTTATAAAATGGATTAAATCAGATTTTGGAAAGAGTTTCAGAAAAGCGGGTTTGTTAATTGTTTAATGTATGGAAAAAAAATTCAATCCATCAGAAGTAGCGATTAGGAACGGAAATTTTTTTGGATTTCCATATTCTGCCGATGAAGCCGAGTTTATCATCATTACTGTCCCGTGGGATGTTACTGTTTCATATCGTCCGGGAACATCAGGCGGGCCATTGGCTATGACAGATGCTTCTGTCCAGCTTGATTTCTATGACCATCTGCTGCCTGGAAAAACCATTCCGGCAATTGCTACCGATCATGATGACAAAGCAGTAAGAAAATGGAACAGAAAACTGCGGAAAAAGGCAGTAAAAGCCATCAGTTTTCTGGAAAATGGAGGTGAATTAAATGATCCCCGCCTGCTGAAATGGACAAAACCCGTCGATAAAGGTTCGGAATGGCTTAACCGTTTTGTATATCAAAAAACAGAGCATTATCTCAAACTGGGCAAAAAAGTCATTCTTGCCGGGGGTGACCACAGTGTCCCGCTTGGAATGTATCATGCACTGGCCAATCATTTTGGCAGTTTTGGCATGCTGCAATTCGATGCTCATGCCGATTTACGTAAGGATTATGAGGGTTTCAGCTTTTCGCATGCTTCTGTTATGTATAATGCATTGCAGATTGCCCCGCTTGAAAAAATTGTGCAGGTAGGAATTCGCGATATTTGTACCGATGAAATAGATTTTATTGCTGCTAACCAGCAGGTTAAAACTTTTTTTAACCATGACCTGAGAAAAAATGCTTTTACCGGCCTTTCATGGGATATGCAATGTGATGAAATTATTAAAAACCTGCCTCACAAGGTGCATATCAGTTTTGATGTTGATGCCCTTGAACCGGCTTTTTGCCCGTCAACCGGAACACCGGTTCCAGGTGGTTTGTCATTCGACGAGGCAGTTTATTTGATTGAAAAACTGGCACTTTCGGGAAGAATGATCATTGGCTGCGACCTTTGCGAAGTTACTCCCGGAAAAAATGAAACTGACCAGAATATCGGTGCAAGGTTGCTGTATAAAATGATTTGCATGATGAAAGTATCTGCAAATAATCAAAAATAGCTATACATGGATAAAGTGATCAGTTTTTTGAGGCGGTTGCGCGAAAATAATCACCGCGAATGGTTTCATGAGCACAGAAATGAATACGAAGAAGCCCGCGCACAATACTTTACTGCAGTCAATGAAATTATTTCAGGGATAAGCCTTTTTGACCCGTTAATCCACACAGCCGATGCCGCTTCGGCCACTTTCAGGATTAACCGCGATACACGTTTCTCGCATGATAAAACACCTTATAAAACCAATTTCGGCGCATTTGTTACACCAGGCGGCCGTAAAAGCATGCTTGCCGGTTACTACTTTCATGTTGAACCCGATGACGCTTTTATCAGCGGCGGTATTTATATGCCTTCGTCAGAAAGCCTCAGGAAAATCAGGACAGAGATATTTCACCATACCGATGAGTTTATTGAAATTATTCAAAATAAATCTTTTATAAAAAATTTCGGAGGTTTGTGCGGCGAGAAACTGAAATCATCACCACAGGGTTTCCCCCGCGATTTTCAACATGTTGAACTGCTGAAATTCAAACATTATTATGTGATGCATTCAATCAGCGAAAAAATACTCTTTAATGACCGTCTGCCGCATACAGCCATTGCATTATTCAAGGAGATGTATCCATTTATAAGTTTTATAAATCGTTGTTTGATTGAAGATTAATTTCACTGAGGTCAATTTTTCTTCAATGGCTCTCAGAAATAAAAAAAACCTCTATATTTGCACGTTTTATTTTTACGTATATCATAACTTTTTTAGAAAACATATTATAATTCACTGAAATGAAGCATAAAGGAATAATCAAGTTTTTTGCCATTGCTTTTGCCCTGGTTTGTGTTTATCATCTGTCATTCACTTATATAACCAACCAGGTTGAGAAAAAAGCTGAAGAAGTATCAAAAGGTGACCCGAAATTACGATACCGTTATCTCGATTCAATAGCTTCGCAGGAAGTCTATAATTTCTTTTATTTAAGGCATTTTACTTTCCGCGAATGTAAAGAAAGAGAAATAAACCTCGGGCTTGACCTCAAGGGAGGGATGAATGTTACCCTCGAAGTATCGGTCATCGATGTTATCAAAGCCATGTCGAATTACAGCAAGGATACTACTTTCCTTTCGGCCATTGACCTTGCAAAAAAAATGCAGAAAAACAGCCAGGAAGATTTTGTAACACTTTTTGGAAAAGCTTTCCAGACCATCGATCCAAATGCACGCCTGGCAGCTGTTTTTTCAACGGTTGAACTGAAAGACAAAATCAATTATAATTCATCCAACGAAGATGTCCTCAAAGTCATCCGCAAAGAAACCGAAGATGCCATTGACAACACTTTCAATATTCTGCGCACACGTATCGACCGTTTTGGCGTTACACAACCCAATATCCAGAAACTCGAAACTTCAGGACGTATTCTGGTAGAATTACCCGGGATTAAAGAACCGGAACGTGTAAGAAAACTTCTGCAGGGAACAGCAAGCCTTGAATTTTGGGAAACCTATGAAAATGCTCAGGTTTTCCAGTATATGGCCAACCTCAACACCAAAATCAGGGAAATCAACAAAGCCCAGGAAGCACTTAAAAATAATGAAAATGCAGTCAAACCTGCTGAAGTAAAGAAAGATCAGAAAACCGAAGAACCTGCCCTTGCCGAACAGACCGTCGGTAGCGACAGCCTTAGCAGCCTGATCAAGGAAATTTCAAAAGACAGTGTATCAACCGATACCACCTCAGCAAATTTTGATAAATTCAGAAAAGAAAATCCGTTGTTTGCTGTTTTAAGCCCCCGTATTGATAATGAATATAAACCTTTACGTGGAGCTGCCGTTGGTATTTGCCATGTTAAAGATACCGGTGTCGTTAACAGGTATCTGAATATTGCCCTCCAGAAACAGTTATTCCCGCGCGAATTACGCTTGCTCTGGGGTGTGAAAGCGATTGATAAAGAAGGGAAATATTATGAGCTGATTGCTATTAAAGTCACCAACCGCGACAACCGGCCTGCCCTCGACGGCGATGTGGTTACCGATGCCCGGGCCGAATTCGGCAACAACCGTGCAGATGCTGAAGTGGCAATGAGTATGAATGGCGAAGGTGCTAAAATATGGGCACGCCTTACCAAAGATAATGTTGACCGCCAGATCGCCATTGTACTTGATAATTACGTATATTCTTATCCCACCGTTCAGACCGAAATAAAAGGCGGGCGTTCATCCATTACCGGAAGATTTTCGGTAGCCGAAGCAAAAGACCTTGCCAATATTCTGAAATCAGGAAAACTGCCGGCTCCGGCTCACATTATTCAGGAAGCCATTGTTGGCCCTTCACTTGGTGTTAAAGCCATTAACGATGGTTTAATGTCCTTTGTAATTGCCTTCATCCTGGTAATCATTTATATGATTTTCTATTATAACCGTGCCGGTGTTGCAGCTAATATTGCATTGATAACCAACTTATTCTTTATTATCGGTATCATGGCCTCGCTGGGTGCTGTACTTACCTTGCCCGGTATTGCAGGTATTGTGCTTACCCTTGGTATGGCTGTTGATGCCAATGTAATTATCTATGAACGCATCAGGGAAGAATTGAGAGCCGGAAAAGGGCTCAGACTCGCTGTTGCCGATGGTTATAAAGCGGCTTATTCAGCCATTATCGATGCCAACGTTACGACACTTATTATCGCCATTATTCTTGGTTATTTCGGCAAAGGCCCGATACATGGTTTTGCCGTAACGCTCGGAATTGGTATCCTTACTTCATTATTTACCGCAATTTTCATTACCCGCCTTTGGTTTGAATGGCACCTGCAAAAAGATTGGAAAATAAACTTCTCTATTCCATTGACTCAGAATATATTGCGCAATGCAAAAGTCAATTTCCTCGGATACAGGAAATATTTATACTATTTTTCAGGAACTACCTTAACTATTGCCATCATTTCTATAATCATCCGTGGATTTTCATTCAGTATCGATTTCACCGGTGGTCGTACCTATATTGTAAAATTCCCCGAAAAGGTCAATACCGTACAAATTGCCGAAATGTTGGGAAAAACACTGGGTGAAGTGCCTGAAGTGAAAACCTTCGGAGCTGAAAACCAGGTGAAAATAACCACCAAGTATTTGATCTCTGATGAAATGCCAGGCGAAAGTGTTGTTGCCTCAACCAGGGAAATTATTGGAAACGATCTCGAAGTGGATATTGACAACATTGTTGAATCTCAAATTTATAAAGGATTGAAACCCATGCTCGGTGAAGGGGTTTCGTTTGACAAGTTTATCAGCGATTACCGGCAGAGTTCTGAAAAAGTTGGGCCAACCATTGCCGATGATATTAAATCATCTGCCGTATACTCCATTATTATTGCCCTTGCGCTCATTTTCGTTTATATTGTGATTCGTTTCCGAAAATGGGAATATGGGGTAGGTGCTGTGGTCTCTCTTATTCATGATGTTCTTTTTGTTTTAGGTATTTATTCATTGCTATATAGCATCGTTCCTTTCTCTATGGCACTTGACCTGTCATTCATAGCAGCCATTCTTACGGTGGTGGGTTACTCCATCAACGATACAGTGATTGTATTTGACCGTGTTCGCGAATATGTTCATTTATACCCGAAACGTCCTCGTTTTGAGGTTTTTAACCAGGCAATGAACAGCACATTGGGAAGAACCTTAAATACTTCATTCACCACACTCATTGTATTGTTTACCATATTTTTATTTGGTGGCGAATTCATCAAAGGGTTTATTTTTGCTATGCTGATAGGGATTTTCGTAGGTACCTATTCTTCAATCTATATTGCAACGGCTATTGCTTTCGATGTATTTGAATATTCTGAAAGGAAAAAAGCAAAGAAACTCGAAAAATAATCTGAAAAAACCCGGGAAACCGGGTTTTTTTATTATTAATGACTGAGGTAGTACCAAAATATTAAATCATCAGATATAACAACCGTCTGTTTTTTAATGTATCTTCCTGTGTATTAATGCTCAGTTATCTATAATAACATTTGGATTTGTTTTGGAAAACCTGTTTCCTTCTGCCCATGGATTTCAAATAAAAACTATTTTGACAAACAGGAAAATTTTTTTTTCTGTTTCGCAAACGATTTAAACAGGCCTTTTACTTCCTGATTTGCTTTACTGACAAGCCTTTGGAAAAACCACTGCAGCATTTTTCCAATGTTTTTATTACATTTGAATTTATTGTTGCTTTTATTTAAATGAATTGTTATGATCAATAAACCAAAGTTAAGTTTTTGGCAAATCTGGAATTTAAGTTTTGGATTTTTAGGTGTTCAGTTTGGTTTTGCCCTGCAGAATGCAAATGCCAGCAGAATACTTACCAGCCTGGGTGCCGACCCTCATACCCTGTCGTTTTTCTGGCTTGTAGCTCCTTTCATGGGATTAATTGTTCAGCCTGTAGTTGGTGCAGCCAGCGACCGGACATGGACACGTTTGGGACGGAGGTCTCCTTATATTTTATTCGGAGCACTTGTTTCAATGTTTGCCATGTTCCTTATGCCCAATGCCCCGTTAATAGTGAAAGCAGGTGGAGCTGCCGCTCTCGCTTTCGGGGTGGTGATGCTTGCATTCATGGATGGTTCTTTCAATGTAACTTTCCAGCCTTTCCGTGCACTGGTGGCTGATATGACTCCCGAAGAGCAGCGTAACATCGGGTATTCCATTCAGAGTTTTTTAATCAATGTAGGAGCTGTCATCGGATCAGCATTGCCGTTTATCCTCACGGCTGCAGGAATTGCCAACGAAGCTGAACCTGGTAAGGTCGCTCCTTCCGTAATATGGTCTTTTTATATCGGAGGTTCTCTTTTATTGCTTAGTGTCCTTGTAACAGTTTTTAAAACAAAGGAATACCCTCCAAAAGAATTTGAAGCCTATAATGGAATTACCGAAGCCGACAAACAACATAAGGAAAGTTTCTGGAAATTATTATCAGGTATGCCTGTAACTATGAGACAATTATCAGTTGTACAGCTATTTTCGTGGTTCCCTTTGTTCCTGATGTGGGTTTATTCAACCACAGCTATTTCACAGCATTACTTTGGTATACCTCTGAATTTTAATGCCGAAACAGAAACCAGTACCGAAATCCGAAGGGCTTTTGATGAAGCAGGGAACTGGGTGGGAATCTGTTTCTCTGTGTACAGCCTCGTTGCTGCGCTCTTTTCAATTGTTATGCCATTCATCATCAGGCATACCAGTCGCAAAACAGTGTACTCAGGTGCTTTGGTGATGGGTGGTCTGGGTTATATATCCACCTATTTCTTTTCAAACCATTACTGGTTGTTGATTTCAATGGTCGGTATTGGGATTGCCTGGGCAGGAATCCTGGCTATGCCCTATGCTATTTTATCGGGTTCACTGCCGGCCAAAAGAATGGGTGTTTATATGGGGCTCTTTAACCTGACCGTTGTTGTTCCACAGATTTTAAGCGGTCTTTTCGGTGGCCCAATCCTCAGAACCTTTTTCGGCGGAGAAGGAATTTATATCCTGGTCATGGCAGGTATTATTATGCTTTTAGGCAGCATTACCGTTTTCTTTATCAAAGATGTTTCCGAATCTGCCGGTGATAAAATTACCGGACAGGCCGGACATTAAAAATCAATATTATAGCAGTGAAACTATGGAAATAAAAGCTTTTTTGTTTGACCTTGATGGTGTGTTGGTAGATACGGCAAAATATCATTACCTCGCCTGGCGTAAACTTGCCTCGCAACTGGGGTTCGAATTCTCCGAAGAACAGAATGAACGGCTTAAAGGTGTAAGCCGCATGGCATCGCTCGGAATTCTCCTCGAAGTAGGGGGTATCCATGTTTCTGAAGAGGAAAAAATTCGCATGGCAGAAATGAAAAATAACTGGTACGTTCAGTTAATATCTTCGATGACCCCTGATGAAATTTTACCCGGAGTCAGCGATTTTCTCAACCTGACAAAAAAAATGGGAATAAAAACGGCCATCTGTTCAGCCAGCAAAAATACACCCTTAATACTCGATCGTACCGGACTGGGAAAATGGTTTGACTCAGTAGTCGATGGCAACCGTGCTACCCTGGCAAAACCCAACCCACAGGTTTTTAACATGGCAGCTGACGATTTTGGTTTAAAACCAGCCCAATGCCTTGTTTTTGAGGATGCAGAGGCAGGTATCGAAGCCGCTATTAATGCAGGAATGAAAAGCATAGGAATCGGAAACAGCGAAATACTCGGAAAAGCTGACCTTGTCTTCCCCGATCTCAGAAATACTACTCCCGAAATGATTTTAAAAGCATTAACTCAAAATATAAAAAATTATGAATCAATATCTTAAGATTGATGAATGGTGTATCATCGAAGAAAATTTTAACCCTGCCAACAATAAATCGTCTGAGAGCATTTTCAGTATCGGCAATGGCCACATGGGCCAACGGGCTAATTTTGAAGAAAAATATACCGGATCTACCTTCCAGGGAAATTATATCGCAGGTATTTATTATCCCGATAAAACCCGCGTGGGATGGTGGAAAAACGGATACCCCGAATATTTTGCAAAGGTACTGAACGCATCAAACTGGATTGGTATTAATATAAAAATTGATGACGAAGAACTCGACCTGGCCACATGTAAAATTGAACATTTCAGGCGAATATTGAATATGAAAGAAGGCTGGCTGGGCCGTGAATTAATGGCTGTATTACCCAACGGCCGTAAGGTTGAAATTAATGCACGCCGTTTTTTAAGCATGGAAAATCCCGAACTGGGTGTTGTGCGGTATGGCATTACCATGCTCGATAGCAAGGCAAATCTTACCATTACACCTTATGTCGATTTTGATGTGATAAACCAGGATTCAAACTACAATGAGAAATTCTGGGATGAAGTATTTAAGTATGCTGATGGATCAGATTGTTACGTTACAGCAAAAACCCGCAAACTTGATTTTCATGTCTGCACCCGTACCGATTTCAGGGTAACCAGTGGTGTCCTTGATGTTAAACCCGAGATTGAAAACCACATGCGTGAAAAATATGCGGAATCTGTTTTTAAAATCGAAGGTATTCCCGGGAATGAAATAGTAATATATAAATATGCAGCCATTGTCAATTCAGAAAATCATCCTAAAACGGAGCTACCGGCTGTTGCCCGTCAGTTACTCGACAAAGCATTACAGGCTGGCTATGACAAACTGCTGGCTTCACAGATTGCTGCATGGAAACATAAGTGGGAAACAAGCGATATTACCATTGAAGGTGATACTGCTGCACAACAGGCCATCAGGTTCAATATTTTTCAGCTTAACCAGACCTACACCGGCGATGATGCACGGCTGAATATCGGCCCCAAAGGCTTTACCGGCGAAAAATATGGTGGCAGCACATATTGGGATACCGAAGCATTTTGCCTGCCTTTTTATCTTTTCACCACCGATCAGGAGGTGGCCCGCAATTTATTGGTTTATAGATATAAGCATCTGCAAAAGGCCATTGAAAATGCCGCTAAACTTGGATTTACCGATGGTGCAGCCCTTTATCCCATGGTAACCATGAATGGTGAAGAATGTCATAACGAATGGGAAATCACTTTTGAGGAAATACATCGTAACGGAGCTATTGCATTTGCCATTTATAATTATGTGAGGGCAACCGGCGATGTGGAATACCTTGTTCAGCATGGTCTCGAAGTCCTGCTCGGAATTTCACGCTTCTGGGCACAACGCATTACATTCTCAAAAGCCAAAAATAAATTCGTGATGCTCGGTGTTACCGGTCCCAATGAATACGAAAATAATGTCAACAATAATTTTTATACCAGTTACATTGCCTGCTGGTGCCTCAAATATACGCGCCAGGTAGTTGATGAGGTGAAAAAGGCAAATCCTGCCCATTATAAATTTCTGGCCGAAAAAACCCACTTTGAACCTGATAAGGAATTTGCACGTTGGGATGCTATCATTCATAATATGTATTTTCCCGAAGATAAAGAGCTGGGTATTTTCCTGCAACAGGAAGGCTATATGGATAAGGAACAAATCACTGTTGATGAACTCAATCCGGCTGACAGACCGCTCAACCAGAAATGGTCATGGGACAGGATTCTCCGTTCATGCTTTATTAAACAAGCCGATGTATTGCAATGCCTTTACGTTTTTGAAGACCAGTTTGATGTAGAGACAATTCGTCGTAATTTTGAATTTTATGAACCCCGTACAGTACACGAATCATCACTCTCACCATGCATTCACGCTATTATTGCTTCAAAATTGGGAAAAATTGACCAGGCTTATGAACTTTACCTGCGCACTGCACGCCTCGATATCGACGATTATAACAACGAAGTGAAAGAAGGACTGCATATCACATCAATGGCAGGCACATGGCTCTCAATTGTCGAAGGTTTTGGCGGAATGAGGGTCAGGAACGATGAACTGATGCTTAACCCGGTGATACCAAATAAATGGACCTCTTATTCTTTCGAAATAAAATTCCGTGGTAACGTGCTGAAAGTGAAAGTTAGCCACAAGCATGTCGAAATATCGAACCAGAGTGGTAAAGATTTTTCTCTTTCGGTTTACGGAAAGAAATATGTGGTAGAAAAAGCCGGGCAATTGCTGGTTGACAGGGTATAGTTATAACCATTAAAGGTAATATCATGAAAATATTTAAATTCAATGTCATTCTTTTTTCCCTGGTGATGATATCAGGTTGTAATTCCAAACCGGATTTTTTTATCCCTCAGCATGATATTATGCCCGATCTGGCTACTCCCGTAAAGCTCAATTATGATACCACGTCTGTATATCTATCTGATTATGTAACTGATACTAATGCCATTGAAAGTGTTTTGCTGCATCCTTCATTATCGCACGATTTCAGCACAGGAAAAGGAAAAATAAGAATCGTTGCAGGCAATCCCGATGCTCTGCCGTTACTAAGTGAAATGGTTATTAAAACAAAACAAACTACTTATTCCTTATTGGTGATGAAATCAGCCCGCCGTAAAGTAACATTCAGTTATCATACCGCTGGTAAACAACCTGTAAGTGTGCAGATTGCCGGTGATATTAACGGATGGAACCCGCAGGCTACTTCACTCACTTTTGACGGATCAGCATGGCAGACTGACCTTATGCTTAACCCGGGACGTTATGCTTACCAGCTGGTTGTTGACGGAAAATGGATGCTTGACCCGGCTAATCCTGATTCACTAAGCAACAATATAGGGGGTTTTAATTCAATAATTCAGGTGGGTGAAAATAGTAAAAAGCCCATGCTGCAAACGCTATCATCTAATAATGAGTATGTTAATTTACATTGCAATTTTCAACCGGTTGATTTGCTCGTGTTCTGGCAGAATTTCAGAATAGATAATTCCATGCTGAAAATAACCCACAACCAGGTTCAGATTCCTGTTCCGGAAGCAGCTGCCCGGATGCATCGTTCCTATATCAGGGTATTTGCCTCCGATGGGAAAACCTTATCCAACGATGTGTTGATTCCGCTTTCTGACGGACAGGTTATTCTCCATCCCGACAGCCTCAGGCGTTTGGATAAACAGGCCATGACCATGTACTTTCTCATGATAGATCGTTTTGTCAACGGTGATAAGACCAATGACCGTAAAACACCAGATCCGGCAATACTTTCAAAAGCAAACTATTTTGGCGGCGACCTGGAAGGAATTATTCAAACCATCAGGCAGGGATATTTTACCAACCTGGGAGTAAATACCATCTGGATTTCGCCGGTTACACAAAATCCTCTCGGAGCCTGGGGCCAATTTAAAAACCCCGACACGAAATTTTCAGGCTACCATGGCTACTGGCCAGTAACACTAACCACCGTTGATTTCAGGTTTGGCAACGAAAAAACCATGCAGAATCTTGTTGAAACATGCCACCATCATGGTTTCAACCTGCTGCTCGACTATGTGGCGCACCACATCCATCAGGAACATCCGCTGGCAAAACAGCACCCCGACTGGCAAACATCACTGTATTTACCCGATGGCACCCTGAACACCGAGCAGTGGGATAAACACCGCCTTACCACATGGTTTGATGTGTTTTTACCAACGCTTGACCTTTCAAAACCCGAGGTCTATAACCCGATGAGCGATTCTGCCCTTTTCTGGCTTACCCACTACCATATCGACGGCTTTCGCCATGATGCCACAAAGCATATCCCTGAACCTTTCTGGCGTACATTGACGGCAAAAATTAAAAACCAGTTTGGTAATCTTGATGCGGTTTATCAGGTGGGTGAAACATACGGCAACCGTGAACTCATTGGTAGTTATGTGAGTACAGGGATGATGGATGCCCAGTTCGATTTTAATGTCTATGACGCTGCAGTCACTGTTTTCGGCAAAAAAAACCAGCCGGTTTCCATTCTGCAGCAATCTTTACAGGAGAGCCTCAATGCATTTGGTTATCACAATCTTATGGGTTATATCTCCGGCAACCAGGATAGACCGCGTTTTATATCGCTGGCAGGTGGTTCGCTGCGTTTTGATGAAGATCATAAACGTGCCGGTTGGAAAAGAGATATTGGAGTCGGCGATACATTGGCATACCGGCGGTTGGCTTTGCTGCATGCTTTTAATTTTTCTATCCCGGGCGTACCAACTATTTATTATGGAGATGAATTTGGCATGCCTGGTGCCAACGATCCTGATAATCGTCGGATGATGTATTTCGATCATCCCCTGAAACAGGAAAGTGAGTTACTTTTAAAAGTCAGAAAACTGGCCAGCTTGCGACGGAATAATCTTGCTGCTATCTATGGCACTTCATACATTGAAGCATTGAACGACCAAATTCTTGTAATTCAACGAATCTACTTCGGTCAGGCTTTTACCCTTGTTGTCAATACAGGCGAAAATTTAGCAGATATTCAATTTGCTGTACCCGCTGATAAAATAACTGAATTAGCTTCGGGTTTCGGACACGCTGCCGCTGCTGATGGACATCTTATACATCTTTCGCTTGAAGGAGTTAGTTTTGAAATACTTACTTATAAAATAAATCAATAGTTTAATCACAATAACATCTTAATTCTTATGAACCATTTTTTTAAAATTTTCATGATTGTAATGATGGCATCATCCCTTTTATCTTGCGCCAGGAGCGACCGCCAGACGGAACAATCCGGCAAAACCGTTATTCATCCCAAATGGGCTGATAACAAAAATATTTACGAGGTAAATATCCGTCAATATACACCTGAAGGAACTTTTGCCGCTTTCGAAAAACACCTGCCCAGACTTAGGGAAATGGGTGTGGATATCTTGTGGCTGATGCCCGTAAATCCTATCGGCGAACTTAACCGGAAAGGAAAACTGGGAAGTTATTATGCTGTACGCGATTACCTTGCCATTAACCCCGAATTTGGCACGATGGAAGAATTTAAAGCATTGGTTAAAAAAATTCATGATATGGATATGTATGTTCTTATTGACTGGGTGGCCAACCATACCTCATGGGATAATGACCTTATTACTAACCATCCGGACTGGTACAAGCACGATGATAAAGGAAAAATTATTGCACCGGTACCCGACTGGACAGATGTTGCTGGCCTCGATTATACACAGAAAGGCTTGCGCGATTATATGACCGATGCACTCAAATTCTGGGTAAAAGAAACCGATATCGATGGTTTTCGTTGTGACGTGGCCGGAATGGTGCCAACTTCATTCTGGGACAGTGCCCGTGGTGAACTTGACAAAATTAAACCCGTGTTTATGCTTGCTGAATGGGAATCGCCCGAATTGCATTTCCATGCGTTCGATATGACCTATGGTTGGAAGTTCCATCATTTTCTTAACCAGGTTGCACAAGGCAAAAAACCTGCCTCGGCACTTGATGGATATTTTGCCGAAATTGATACCCTCTATGGCAAGGATGACTATATCATGAATTTCACCTCAAATCATGATGAAAATTCCTGGAATGGAACTGAATATGAACGGATGAAAGATGCTGCACAGGTAATGGCATTATTGACATACACTACACCGGGTATGCCACTTATTTATTCCGGACAGGAAGAACCATTGAGAAAAAGACTCGCTTTCTTTGACAAAGATACCATTAAATGGAAAAATCTGAGCCTGGCACCTTTCTATAAATGGCTTAACCATATGAAACATGAAAATATTGCACTCTGGAACGGCTCAAAAGGGGGTAGTTTTATCCGTGTTAAAACCAATGCCGACTCGTCAATGTATTGCTTTATCAGGGAACGCAAAAACAATAAAATTTTTGTTATTACCAATCTGAGCGGCAGACAACAGGAAGCCACATTGCTTGGGAATTACCATGCCGGCGATTATATAAATCTTTTCGACAACAGCGAGGTGTCTTTTGCAGCGGATGAACCCATCGTTGTCCAACCCTGGTCATACCTGGTACTGAAAAAGAATTAGACAATAAAATACCTGGCATCTTTGAAGAGGTATGGGAAAAAAACCGACTCCTTCGGAAATATGCCAGGCTATTTTTTGAAATAAGAATATTTCTTTCTGAGATTGATGATGTTTTTTCTATGCACCAGAAACAATGTTTTGTGCGTAAGAAAAATACTTGTATGGCTAAACATCTCATTTTTAAGTTTTAATCATTTTATTTAAGACAAATTGACATATTGTTTTGATATTACAAGACAATGTGTCATAAAATCATAATTGGTATTTCATTTGAATGGATATGATTGACTGTGAAAATTAAAATGTTTAACTTAAAATATTGGAGGACAAAACTATGACACTCATGAGATTTTCAAACCAGTACCCATCGCTGTTTGACCGTTTCTTCGATCCGGATCTGTTTGACTGGTCAGCAAGGAACTACAGCGAAACCAACACCACCATGCCTTCGGTTAATATCAAAGAAAGCCCCGAAGCATTTGAAGTTGAAATGGCTGCTCCCGGCTTCGAAAAGGGTGATTTTAAAATTGAACAGCATAACGATATGTTGACCATCTCATCAGAAAAAAAGGTGGAAAAAGAAACCAAAGATGACGAACACTTCACCAAGCGTGAATTCAGCTACCAGTCGTTCTGCCGTTCGTTTAACCTGCCTAACACGGTTGAGAGTGAAAAAATCAAAGCCCGTTACGAAAATGGTATTCTAAAAGTGAATATTCCCAAAAAGGAAGAAGCCAAACCCAAACCCCCAAGGCAGATTTCAATTTCATAAAAAAAGCGTAAAAAGACCGGCCAGACAGCCGGTTTTTTTATTATCTGTCAAACTGAAAACCCATGGAATATTTGATCATACTTAGTTTATCATCCTCTAAAAACAGCTTTTACCTTATTCCTCTAAAACCAGCCATTGGTAGGCCTTTTCAAATTCCCTGGCCCAGAACCATTCGGCATGTGCCCCGTCGGGAAAGGTTTTCATGTAAATATCAGTATGTGGTATCCCTGCTTTTTGAAGCATTTTTACCGCTTTTTTCATGTTGGGCACCATGGTTTTATGTTCAGTAGTGCCTGCTATTAGATAAAACCTGATTTTTTCACTGATTTGTATGTTTTTCATCCATATAAAAATTGAATCAGAAAAAGCAAATGCCGGTGAAAAAGCCAGCACTTTTGAAAAGGTCTCAGGATATTGCAGGGCTGCATATACCGAGATAAAAGCACCCATCGAACTTCCTCCCGTCATTGTGTTTTTTCTATCGGGTAATGTTCTGAAGTGACTGTCAATAAATGGTTTAAGTTCTTTTACCAAAAACGAAACGTACATCCCTCCACCTCCTCCACCGTGTTCAGGCGAAATCCATGGAGAATACTCAAAAAGCCTTTCCTCCCCGCCATTGTCTATGCCAACAACAATGGGGACAGTTTTCCCTTCGTCATATAATTTATTCATCGTCTCATCTGTTTCCCATTCGCCGGCAAACGAAGTGCATTTATCAAACAAGTTCTGTCCATCATGCATGTACAAAACAGGGTATTTTTTTTCGCAGTGGTAATAATCCGGAGGCAGGTAAATGCGGATGGTCCTTTTTTTATGAAATCCCTGCATGTATATTGAATCATTAATAATCTTTACCTGGGGCAACGCCGTGGAAATACATAATGTTTCTGTTTCTTTTTTCCATCCTTTGACAGTAATGAAAACGGTATCAGCATTCAGCCTGATAATTCTGTTGGGTATATCATTCCCCATGCTGTCGGTTTCAACGCTGTTCCATGAGCCCTGTGTAACTTTGGCTTCTGCTGTTTTATTTTTGATTTTCAAGGTGAATGCAAGCTTTCCATTTTTGGAAGGCTTGAAAATATAATTCGTGTCTCCCGGATTCCAGTTGTTGAAATTACCAGCAAGAAATATTTTCCGGTTTACTCCTGTTGATGGAAATTCCTTGATGATAATTGTTGTCTGGGCAACAGTCCTTTCATTGATCACAGTTAGAAAAAAAAGGATTAGAAAACATGAAATATCTTGTTTAAACCGTAGCTTTAAATATTGTTTTAAATGATTTTTCATATGCATATTTCAGCTTTTAGTAAATAGGTATAGCGTTTTGCGGTTATGCCCGGTCGCCGGTTTGCGGGTTTAGTAACTGTACAGAGGTACAAAGCATGCGCGGGGCAATCGGTTTCAAATTGCTTTTTCATAGGCTATTGGGCATAGGTGCTGTTGTGCTTAGTATTTTATTTCTATGTCAAGTTGTCTGCCTTCTTTCAATGCTTTCTTGTCCATTCCATCACCAACCCCAAGTCCAATTGCGAGGCCTATAGGTAAACCTATCGCTAAATACGCCATATTACCAAGACTTGTTCCAAATGCAACACCCATTGGAATGCCGAATACAGCCATTCCTAAAACCATCCACATGTTTCGATAGTAATTTCTTGGTACGAGTTTAAGATTTTTTTCCAGTAGTTTGATTATTCTTTGTAGTCTCTGTTTGATCTGTTTCTTCAATTCGTTTCCAATATTTGTAATTGAATTTATTTCATCAATGTCGTTATTGATGGAAATAACTATTTCATCGGGTATTTCCCTTTTTTCTAATTCAATTAACAGCTTCGTAAATTGAGAAAAAATTTCATTCAATTTGAAATCCTCATTGTCAGGTCGATGTTTTAGTTCATGTAGTTTCATAGTCTGTATTTTTTTAATATTAAGCACAACTGTTAATTAACCGGGTAGTACAAAATTTTTTTTTTTAAAAGGGTAATAAATACCATATAGTTTATCCTTTTTCTGAAATTTTTTGCAGCAGTGAATGATTTAAAAGGCTTATCCTTTTCCCGTTGATGGCAATAATTCCATCTCTCCTGAACTCGCTCATAATGCGGATGATATTCTCGGTGGTCATATCAATCAGTTCGCCTATTTCACGCCGCGAAACGGGAAGTTCAAAATCATTGCTGCTGTAATTTGATGCAAAATCGAGCAACACCATGGCAAGCCTCCCTCTGAGATTTTTCTGGTTGATTTTTATTCGTTGCATGATCATTGCTTCGGCAACAGCACTTATTTTCTCAAGCATTACCACGCTGAAATGGCTGTTTTTATAAGTAAGTGACACAATTACCTTTTTTGGCAACATGCAAACGGTGCTGTTTTCAACGGTTGTAATAGAAAAAGGATATACATCGTGGTGAAAAATTCCAAACAGGCCTACAAAATCAAGTGGTTTCGACAGGCATACAATATGGTCGTGCTTTGTTTCATCGGTGATATATACTTTAACCAGCCCATGAAGCAGGTAAATAAAATATTCAGATGGATTTCCCTGAATACAAATATGTTGCCCTTTAGGAACATTTTTATGCAACCTGCACAGTTGAATATCGGTCAGTTCACTTTCTGATAAAACATTGAACAGGGGCGAACGCAAATAACAATGCTTACATTCAGGTAGTTGGTCAAAATTCATTGCTGGTTATGATAATTATCATATATAAAAATATGAATATGTGCATTCATTAATTGTTATTTTGTAAACATCAAATATGAATCAATTTTAAGTAAAATAATTGAAAATGAAAAAAATTGTCATTTTAGGAGCCGGAACTGGTGGAACAATCATGGCAAACAAGCTGCGCAAGGCTTTAGACCGTAATGAATGGAAAATTACCATTGTCGATCAGGATAAAAATCATTATTATCAGCCTGGCTTTCTGTTTATTCCGTTCGGAATTTATAATCGTCAGGATGTTGTAAAGCCCAAATGTGATTTTTTCCCTACAGGGATAGACATTATTTATAATATCATTGACAAGGTCGAAGCTGCAGAAAATAAAGTCATTCTTTCAGGAGGCAGAGTGCTTGAGTATGATTATCTTATCATTGCTACCGGTGTGCGTACCCGTCCCGATCAGACACCAGGTCTGACAGGTGAATTATGGTACCGGCAGATATTTGACTTTTATACCATCGAAGGGGCGGTAGCGCTGGCCCAGTTTTTCAAAAAATGGGAGGGTGGCCATCTGGTAATCAACATAGCCGAAATGCCCTTTAAATGTCCTGTTGCCCCGCTCGAATTTGCTTTCCTGGCCGATGCATATTTTACCGGGAAAAAAATGCGCGATAAGGTAAAAATCAGCTATGTTACTCCTTTGTCGGGGGCTTTTACCAAACCCAGGGCAACTGCCATGTTAAGTGACCTCCTGCGTGAAAAAAACATTGAGGTTATTCCCGATTTTTATCTTGAAAAGGTTGATAATGAAAATAAAAGTATTGTAGCTTACGACGGCCGTGAAATTCCGTTCGATGTGCTTACCATCATCCCCGTCAATATGGGCGACGAAATGATTGCACGCAGTGGACTGGGAGATGATATGAACCTGGTGCCTACCGATAAATACTCCCTGCAGTCGGTTGCTTTCAGTAATATTTTTGTGCTTGGCGATGCTTCCAACATACCCACCTCCAAAGCAGGATCGGTAGTCCATTTCTCGAGCGAAATATTGTTCGAAAACCTGATGTCGATTATCGAAAACCGCCCCATGACAGCCAAATTCGACGGCCACGCCAACTGTTATATCGAAACCGGCTATGGTAAAGGCTCCATCATCGATTTTAATTACGAAACCGAACCATTGCCCGGACATTTTCCATTGCCCGGAATTGGTCCGTTTGGGTTGTTACAAAATACCAAACTCAACCATTACGGTAAAATTCTCTTTCGTTGGATTTACTGGCATATTCTGTTGGCAGGTAAGGAATTACCAGTTGAAACACACATGAGTATGGCCGGCAAAAAGGTTTATTAAATCATATCTGAACAGAAAAAAATATGGAAACAAATAATAACGAAGCACGCATAGACGAACTGAATACAAAAGTCGACCTGTTGCTCGATTATGTTAACCAACAACGCCTGAAAAGAGAAGCTTTCGAAGACCTGATGAGCGATTTATCGATGATTGCTAAAGATGCTTATGATACTTCGGTGACCATGCTCGAAAACAAAGGCGTTGAACTCGATATGGATGAGCTGCGGCAGCTGGTTATCGGGGTTATTAAAAACATTCCGAACATAAACCGGACCATCAGAATGATGGAAAGCCTGAACGACCTGCTTACCGACCTGGCACCGATAACCCGGGAAATGATAATTGATTTTATTCATCTGATGCACAGGCTGGAGCAAAGAGGTTTGTTTGAATACCTGAACCAGATGCAGCGTGCCTTGGGTGAAATTAACAGGCAGTTTACACCCGATGACATGAAAAATACAGTCGATCAGCTGGGTACCATGATTGAAATTATTAAAAACATTTCTCAACCACAGGTGCTTGCTATGGCTTCAAAAGCAACTGCTGCACTGGCCAATACGAAATATGATGCTGCCACCGAACGCAAATCGGTTTTTGGTCTTGCCCGCCAGCTCAATAGTCCGGAGGTACGGGATTCAATGGGGTACATGATAAAACTGTTAAAAAATATTCAGAAACAATAAATTCAAATAAGTCAATAACAATTAAATCAAAACAATTATGTCACAGAAAGTATATGCAGGCATTACCGTTGATGTCAATGACGAGGGTTACCTGACCCAGTCATCGCAATGGACAAAGGAAGTGGCCAACGAAATAGCCAGTGAAGAGGGTATTACACTGACCGAAAAACATTTTCAGGTATTACAGTTTATCCGCGACAGGGTTTTAAAAGGTGAACAACTGACCATCAGGTCGGTAGGTAAATCCGGGATAGTAGATATCAAAGGTTTTTATGAGCTTTTTCCCGGTGCACCGCTGAAAAAAGCTTCGCGTATAGCAGGTATTGCCAAACCCGTAAGTTGTGTTTAATATTTAATGATCAATATCATGGAACAGACAGAAAAATATCCGTTAAAAAAAGTTTTAATCATCTGTGCAAAAGGCATGATAGAAGATGTTTATGCTTCGTTGGTGCTTGCCAACGGTGCAGTGATGGAAGGTATAGAAGCCAAAGTATTTTTTACTTTTTTTGGCCTTGATGCCATTACCAAAAAGCAAATGAAGCATTTGCATACGGCTACGGTCGGAAATCCGGCCATGCGTATGCCAGGAGGTTTGCCATTTCCGACCCTGCTCGGAATGCTGCCGGGTGTCGAAGCCGGTGTATCGGCTATGATGAAAATGGAAATGGAAAAGCTTGATATTCCAACCGTTGACGAGTTTCTGGAAATGATCACGGCCGGCGGAGGCGAAATTTATGCCTGTAAACTGGCTATGGATATGTTTAAACTCAAAAAAGACGATTTGTCAGAACATGTAAAAGATGTCCTTACGGTAGGACAATTCTACGAAATGGCTGATGGAGTTGGTACACAAATCATATTTACCTGAAAATACAACCTTGATAAAAAGAAAAGCCGCTGCATTCAACCAGTGGCTTTTTTGTTATATAACAAATCAATAAATTGAGAAGATGGAAATTGACATTCTTTCCGGATTTTTTATTATATTTATTGCATAATGAAACAATTCAATATGAATGTTCTTGATTATATAGCATCAGGCGTAGGGCGTAGCGATGACCTGCCTAACAAGGAGCTTGCCGGAGAAATTATCCGGCAGCATCAAAAGCAATGGGTTGAACAACTTATTGTGAACCTGAAGCATAAAGATAAAAATATTCAAAGCGATTGTATCAAGGTGCTGTATGAAATAGGTTTACAGGGAGGCAATCATCTTATTGCTCCGTATTATCAAAATTTTGCAGAACTGTTATCCTCAAAAAACAACCGGCTTGTCTGGGGAGCCATGATAGCCCTTGAAACCATTTCAGGACATAAAACAGCTGAAGTTTTCGGGCATCTTGAATCTGTTTTGAAAGCCATGGAACGTGGGTCAGTTATTACCATTGACAACGGGGTTGGCATACTTGCAAAGTTGTCGGCCGATAAAAGATTTGCCCCGAAAACCTTTCCGTTATTGTTAGAACAATTGCAACGATGTCCGGCCAAACAACTGCCCATGTATGCCGAAAAAGCCATGGCAGCCATTAACTCAGAAAACCGCACAACCTTTATTGCTTTAATTGAAAAAAGGCTTCCCGAAATGGACAAAGAATCTCAGCAGGCCCGTCTTAAAAAATTATTAAAGAAATTACAAGCCTGAAATACAGTTTTACAGTAAAGGTATTATCGTGGTTATGACGATTATTTTTGGTTGAAACGGTTAAATAATTCCCATAAAATGATTCCCGTACTTACCGCAATGTTAAAAGAGTGTTTTGTTCCGAACTGAGGAATTTCAATGCATCCGTCACAAATATCAACAACTTGCTGATCAACACCTTTTATTTCATTTCCAAATACCAGTGCATATTTTTTATCTTTCTCCACGCAGATATTGTTTAAAAAGATACTGTTTACAGCTTGTTCGATGGCAAAAACCAAATAACCTTTTTGATGAAGCTCTTCGACTGCTTCAAGGGTATTGGCAAAGTATTTCCATGGTACGGCATTTTCTGCACCCAGTGCGGATTTATGAATTTCACGATGGGGTGGGGTTGAAGTAATGCCGCACAGAAACAGTGATTCAATTAAAAATGCATCGCAGGTACGGAAAACCGATCCAATGTTATGCTGGCTGCGCACATTATCAAGTACAACAATAAAAGGCGTTTTTACAGCATGCTGATATTGTTCAATGGTTTTACGCCCCAGTTCGTTCATCGAAAGTTTAGGCCGGTGCATCAGAAGTTGAATTTTTCACGGCGCAGAGGCATGGTCATACACCGTGCACCACCGCCACCACGTGGTAGTTCACTGCCTTCGATGGTTATAACAAAACGTTGATAATCATTAGGGTTTGTTTTTCCGGATATCACATCACTGGCGGTTATAACTTCAAAACCATGCCTGTTAAGTTCTTCAATGGTATTACTATTGCGCCCGTATCCAATCACTTTGCCGGGTCCGATAGCAAAAAAATTGGCTCCCGAATGCCACTGTTCCCTGTCCTGGATCCATGTATCAGAAGTTCCGCCACAGAATACCGGTTTAACATCAATACCGGTTTTTTTCAACGTTTCGATAATATTTTTTTCGGGGTTAATATTGACTTTGCCGTTATCGATGGTGATATGTACCGTGCGGTAACGGTTTGGGCTTATGATTACAGGTTCGTAAACCATACAAAGGTCGCGGTCGAGGAAAGTGAAAACCATGTCGAGGTGGATGAACGATTCGGGTTCAAGGGGTAATTCCTGAACAATAATGTGTTTCAATCCCTTTTTACTTGCCAGGTGGTTCAGAATAAAATCGATACCCTGGGATGATGTCCGGCATCCGGTGCCGATCAGAAGCATGTCGTGACGTGGAACAAGGATGTCGCCTCCTTCGTAAGTAATACGCTGGTTAAAACCAGGTTCCTTTATTGGGTTAATTGTTTTATTGTTCAGATTGGGATGGTATTCAAAAATAGCTTCCATGATCATTGATTCACGGTCGCGGACCCTGTTTGCCATACGGCCTATATAAATTTCATCAAAAATGGTGATGGATGCATCGCGTGTATAAAAAAAGTTGTGCAACGGCCTAACCGAATATCGTTCTTTGGAAAAATACCGTGTAAGGTTATCTTTTTTCATTACCACTCCCTCAATAAGAAGTGAAGCCAATTCTTCGGGTGAATGGCTAAGGAGGAACGATTTTGATTCGTTAATGTTTTCATTATCAAGTATTTCGCCAACAAAACTTTCTACCACCCTTGAATTTCTGAGGATATCAGTTAACAGGTCTTTTACCTGAAATACTTTTGCAAATTTTTCAAGTACTCCTTTCAGTTGCTGGTATTCTGCCAAAGCAACCGGAAGGTTAAGAATATCGCTGTATAAAGCCCGTTGGGCATTCTCGGGAGTCATATTTTCAACTTCACGACCCGGAGTGTGTAAAATAACTGCCTCTAAATGTCCAATTTCGCTGTGAACAGAAGCCTGAATTTTTTCCATCATCTTTTTTTTATTTGAAAGGTACAGGCCTGTTAAGGTCCTCCTGACCGACCATTTCTCCTTTTTTGTTATATTTTATTTTTTTAATTACCTGACCTTCATGATCATAATAGCGCCATTCATCTATCATTTTGCCATTCCTGTACATTCCCTCAATTTTTATTTTTCCATCTTTATAATAAACCTTGCTTATCCCATCGCGTATGCCTTTGCGAAAAAATGCCTGGCTCCATACATTGCCATTGTCGTACCAATATGTCCAGTCGCCATGACGCTGGTCGTTTTTATAGCTTCCTTCCATCTCCTTTTTGCCATCGGGATAATATTTTATTTCGTGTACCAATGTTCTTGAATTTACACCAATGTGGTATATGCGTTCAAATTTAGGCTTTCCATCGGTGTAGGTAATAATTTCTTTTTTCAGTTCTCCTTTGCACGAAAACAATATAAGTGCCAGTAAACCTGTTTTGAGTAGTTTCATAATTGTTGATTTATAAAACAATAAATGGATAAAATGTAACAATAAAACATGCCGTTGAGATACATCCGTCAGCAATGGCAATCCGAATAATTTCAGCGGATGAATTCATTAAAAGAAAAGCCGAAATACCAATACGCTGAAAAAACTGGATAAGAAAAAATGAAAAAATTCTGATGCCATATGGGTTATATTCAGAAGCTTTCCCTAAATTTCCCCTGACTATTTCACTGAAACTGTGCTGAAGCCCCAGGCTTGGACAATATTTTGCCGGTAAATCTTTGCAGGCAGAGGTAAAAATGTAATGATTCCCTTTTGGGTTCAGAATTAATGAATAGATAAAAATAAAAACTATCACAGTGATAAACACAATGTTAATCTGGTGATATGGATTTTTTAAATAATTCATTCGTGATCAATCTTCTTTATCGTCTTTCTTTGTTAATTCTTCGTCGATGGCCTTGTTTAACTCAGCGATGGTATCTTTTTTATTCAATGTTTTATGATCGGTTACAGGCTCATCTTCGGTGAAAAGATCCTCGTTGAATTCATCAATGGTCTGGTCCATGTCTTTTGTCCAGGAATCATTTTCAATTTCAACGCTGGTTTTATTTTTTATCCCCTGCACCATAAAATATCGACTCAAACCCGAAAATACAGCAATTGACGAAATAATTAATGCAGCCAGTACAAGGCTTTTTGATGTTTGTGACCGGTGGGCGGCAAGAAAACCGGCTAGGCTGAAAACAAAGGCAGCCAAAGCACACAGGATGGCAACAAAGCCAAATCCCGTACAAGGTATGAAAGCCAGAATTATACCCAGAATAGCCAGGATAAAACCTGTTATTCCGAAGCCTTGCCCTGGTTTATGATTTTGATCAGGTTCCATGATGCATCATTAATTGCGTCAAATTTACATGAAATTTTGAAAATTCATGTATTTAAAAATCCATTGTTGACAAAATAGGCCGGCAAATTTACAGAAGTTAACTATTAAAATTTCAGGTATTTAATAGAATCCGGCTTAAAGATTTGTTATAAAATATTGATTTGTAATGGTTAATGTAAAATTTTTCCCTTATTCAATCCGAAATGAAAATGACTTTGGTTTTCTGTTTTAAGCAAAGAACTTCATAACGAGGAAAGTACTTTTTTTACGGCCTCGGCACAGGTGATGCATTTTCCGATTATTTTAAACCTGGGGTTGGGTAATTCTGAAGCCACTTTTTCATTTTCGGTTAAAAAAATAATTTTACTGCCGGGTTTTGATTGATTCAAAACCAGATAATCTCTTTCAAAGCACATGCTGTTGCCAACCAGAATTACTGCAGCGCTGCGTGGTTGATCATTACGGATGAATTCATCGACATTTCTGAAGGTTGTAACTTTTCCATGATTGAGCTGCCTGAGATGAAATTCGAGCAGTGCAACATACATAGGGTCATCGTCAATAAGGTGTATATCCATAATTATCAACCCGTTTATTGGTTATGTAGTTTATCATAAAAAATGCCAATTTTTATATATAAGAATATCAGGCGATTAAATAAAATTCAATACAAATTTTTTCCAGATTATGGAACGTTTCCACGAAAAGGAATAACTTTACAACAAAGCAAATATAAATTAATATGCAGCCTGTCAGGATTTTTATTGTTGAGGATGAAGTCATGTATGCCGAGATGTTGGGATATTACCTGTCGCTCAATCCGGATTATGAAGTGGAAAAATTCAGTACAGGAGGTGATTGCCTGAAAAACCTTTATAAGAAACCTGCCGTTATCACGCTTGATTATTCGCTTCCCGATATGAACGGGGCAGAAGTGTTGAAAAAAATCAAAGAGTGGAATCCGCAAATCCCGGTTATCATTATCTCTGGACAGGACGATATTGGTACAGCAGTTAAACTTTTGCATGAAGGTGCTTATGATTATATTGTAAAAAATGACCAGACCCGCGAACACCTTTGGAATGCTGTGCGCAACCTGGTTGAAAAGATTGAAATGAGCTACCAGATTGATGCTTTGAAACAACAGCTCAGCGTAAAGTATGATTTTGGGAATTTAATTATCGGTAATTCAGAGCCCTTGCAAAAAGTGTTTTCATTAATTGAGAAAGCAGCACGAACCAATATTACCGTGACAGTTACCGGAGAAACAGGTACCGGTAAGGAACTGGTTGCAAAAGCGATTCATTATAATTCGGCCAGGGCTAAAAAACCCTTTGTAGCAGTCAATGTTACGGCTATACCTCACGAATTGATTGAAAGTGAAATGTTTGGACATGAAAAAGGAGCTTTTACCGGTGCTGCGTCACGTAGGACAGGCCGCTTTGAAGAAGCTGCCGGCGGTACTTTGTTTCTCGATGAAATTGGCGAGATGCAGCTTCCGATGCAGGCAAAATTGTTGCGCGTTCTCCAGGAAAAAGAAATATCTAGGGTTGGTGGTAACCAGATCGTGAAAGTAGATTTTTCGCTTATTGTCGCAACAAACCGTAATCTTGCTGATGAGGTAAAAAAAGGTAATTTCAGGGATGACCTTTACTACCGGTTGCTTGGGCTTTCTATCCATCTTCCTCCGCTTCGTGAAAGAGGAAACGATATAGTTTTGCTGGCCAAACATTTTATTAAAAATTTCTACCTTGAAAACGGAATGAAACCTTTGTCAATCGATCCACAAGCTGTTGAAAAACTGATGTCGTATTCATGGCCCGGTAATGTACGCGAACTCAAAGCGGTTACCGATCTGGCTTGTGTCATGGCTTCGGGAGGTGTAATCACCGCCAGTGAAATTGTTTTTCATGCATCGTCAAAACAGGAAAATTTAATAGGAGAAGAACTTACTCTTAAAGCGTATGAAAAAAAGATTATCAGTTTTTTTCTTGCCAAATATGATAATAATGTACTTGAAGTTGCACGCAGGCTTGATATTGGAAAATCAACCATCTACCGTATGTTGCAGCAAGGCGAAATATAAAATTACCCATGGATGATTTCATTTAACGACACAAGCATTGTTTTTGCCTCAAAAAGCGATAAAGAGCTAAGAAAATTATGGTGGCTGTTTCGCCTGCTATCAATTCCATGGATATTTAAAACCGGCAATCTGCTTTTAAAAGTTGCAATTTTTCTCAGGTTTCCTGTGAGATGGATTGTTAAACCAACCATTTTCAAACATTTTGCCGGAGGAGAAACGCTTGAAGCCTGTATTCCGGTGGTGGAAAGACTGGCTCAAAACGGTGTCATGTCTATATTAGATTATTCCGTTGAAGGAGAGCTTTCAGAAAATGGCCACCAGAAGACTTTTGAAGAAATACTGCATACTGTTGAATTTGCAGCAAAACACCCCCATGTTGCTTTTTCTGTTTTCAAACCTACAGCATTAATCCCCCCTGAAATTCTTGAAAAAATTTCGGAAGGCCATCAGCTTAATGACAATGAAACAAATCATTTCAGCAGATTTAATGCCATGATTGATCGTATTTGTGCTTTATCGCACGAAAAAAACATTCCCGTATTAATTGATGCCGAAGATTATTGTTATCAGCATGCCATTGATAAAATTGCACTTGAGATGATGCGAAAATATAACCGTGAAAAAGTTGTTGTTTTCAATACTTTCCAGATGTATCGTACCGACCGGCCTGTTTTTCTTCAACGGGTAATAGAGGATGCAAAAACCTCAGGTTACCTGGCCGGGATAAAACTGGTACGTGGTGCTTACATGGAGAAAGAACGTCAAAGGGCACTGCTGAAAGGATACCCTTCGCCCATTTTTCCTGATAAGGTAAAAACAGATGAGGCATTCAATCAAGCTATTAAGCAGTGTATTGACAATATGGGTTATATAGCTTTGTTTTGTGGTACCCACAACGAAGAAAGTTGCCGGTGGCTTATGTTGGAAATGAACAGGTTAAAAATCCGGAATAATGATCAGCGTATCTGGTTTTCACAGCTTTATGGTATGGGCGATCATCTTTCTTACCCTCTTGCTGCAGCCGGTTATAATGTGGTCAAATATATACCTTACGGGCCTGTAAAGGCAGTCATTCCGTATCTTATTCGCAGAGCAGCCGAGAATACTTCGGTAAATGGGCAGGCCGGACGAGAATTATCAATGATTAATGCAGCATTAAAACAACGTAAAATACATAGCCATGTTCATAGAAAATAAAAAACAAGCCGCTTTAGGCCGTCTGCTTTTCCTGCTTATCCCCTTACTGTTTATAAACATAGTTGCTGTCCTTGTGTTTCTCGGGTTACAATCGGATGTCATTGTTCTGGGGGCACTGACTGTAATTTTTATTTTTTGTTTATGGTTTGCCGGAAATCTTGGCTTCAATTATTTATATATCAGCTTCGAAAATGAAATGCTGGTAATTAAATATTTTTCAGTCAGCCCGGTAAGCGGAAAACACAAAATGATTGAAATACCTTTGCAGTCATTATATAAATATGAAATTGAAACAAGTATTTATGGTCTGAGAAAAGACCTTATTTTGTTTCGCCGCACTCCAAAGGGGATTGCCAAGTATCCTCCCGTGAGCATTACTTTGCTGTCGGATAAAGATTTGGCAATGCTTCAAAAAGCATTGTCAGAAGTGTCAGAAAGTCAATAGTTTGTAAATTTATTAATTTTTTAATTTATTTATAATCAGAAATATTCCATTATTCACCAAATGGTATTATTTGTCAATTTTGGAAAATGAATATTTTAATATCGGAGATTTACCTATTGAAAATCTTTGTATTTTTCCTCTTTTTCAATCTTGATAGCTTTGTTGTCTGATGTCGCAGGATTTGATTCATAAATTAGCGTTGTGCCTTTTGCCCGGTATAGGATGTGTCAATGCCAAAAAGCTGGTGGCTTATCTTGGAAGCGTTGAGGCAGTTTTCAGGCAAAATGAGAGGCACTTAAAGAAAATACCCGGTATTGGCGAAAACATTGCCAGGATGGTCGTTTCAGCCGATGTGCTTCCACGTGCCGAAAAAGAACTGGCATTTATTGAGAAATATGGCATCAGACCTGTTTTTTACCTCGATGAGGAATATCCCCAGCGTCTTTTAAATTGCGAAGATGCTCCGCTGATGCTTTTTGTGAAAGGTGAAATCAATTTTAACAACGGACGGTTTATTGCTATGGTTGGAACACGTAAAGGCACAGCTTATGGCAGGGAATTCTGTAACCGTTTTATTGCAGGCCTGAAAGAAAAGAATTATCAGGTTACTGTTGTCAGCGGACTTGCTCACGGTATAGATGGTTTTGCCCATGCGGCTTCGCTTAAAAATCAGGTACCTACTGTAGCTGTTTTAGGGCATGGGCTCGATACCCTTTATCCGGCTGCCCATCGTAAAATGGCAAAAGACATTATACATTCCGGAGCACTGGTAACGGAATATATGACTGATACCATTGCCGATAAAGCCAATTTTGTAAAACGAAACCGCATCATTGCTGGTATGTGTGATGCCACTGTTGTGGTTGAATCGGGCGAGACAGGAGGAGCATTGATAACTGCACAAATGGCGCAGGCATATAACAGGGACGTCTTTGCCGTTCCGGGTCGCATTAACGACAAGCTGAGCGAAGGATGCCATCTGCTGCTTAAAAAAAATGTAGCTGCTGTCATTACCTCAACCGATGACCTGGAATATTACATGGGTTGGAGTTACTCAGGTTCCACTTCTGAGAAACGACCTCCCGAAGTTTTTGTGAACCTTTTACCTGAGGAACGCAGCATATATGATTTTCTGTCAAAAAATGGAGACCAGTCGGTTGACCAGATCAGCATATCATTGCAAATGCCTGTGAGTAAAGTGACGGCCATGCTTTTCAATCTCGAAGTTGCCGGACAGGTTATGGCTTTACCGGGTAAAATGTTTCGGGCGCACTAAGCTTATAATATACCGATTTTATTTACCTTTGGCCTTGAATTAGGCTTTTACAGATGGAAATTACTGATACACATGCGCATTTGTTTCTTCCTGAGTTTGAACCCGATCTGGACGAGATAGTTAGCCGGGCAAGACGACTTAATATTACACGCTTTTTTTTACCCAATGTCGATACAGAGACCATTGAACGATTAATTGAAATTACTGGTAAATACCCTGATTGTTTTTTTCCACTGGCCGGAATTCATCCTTGTTCGGTGAATGAAAATTTTATGCAGCAAATAGAACAAACCCGTCAGTGGTTTGAAACTGGTAGATTTTATGGCTTTGGCGAAACAGGGATTGATTTATACTGGTCGTCCCGATATCAGAAAGAGCAGGTTGAAGTTTTCAGGGCGCATCTAAAAATGGCAAAATATTATAAAGTGCCTGCCATTGTTCATATACGCAATGCTTTTGATGAAGTGATGAATGTTATTGAAAATGAGCAGGATGGAACACTCAGTGGTATTTTACATTGTTTCGGAGGAAATGCCAGTCAGGCCCGGCGTGCTATAGATGCTGGCTTCCTGCTGGGCATTGGTGGCGTTGTAACCTACAAAAATTCAACTTTGCCAGAGGTTTTGACTGAAATTGATCCGAAGTACATTGTTACAGAAACCGATGCCCCTTATCTTGCCCCGGTTCCGTTTCGCGGCAAACGTAATGAACCTTCATACCTCACTTATATCTTGCAAAAAATCGCTGATATTTATCAGACGACATTTGATGAAATTGCCGGAATTACCACCCAAAATGCTTTAAAATTATTTAAAATATGACAACAACCCATAAACCATCGATACTGATCATTTACACCGGAGGTACCATTGGTATGATGGTCAATCCTGAGACAGGATCGTTAAAACCATTTGATTTTGAACATATTTTGAAACAACTGCCCGAATTGTCAAATTTCAATATACAGATTGATACACTTACCTTTGATCCATTAATCGATTCATCAGATGTTATTCCGGAAGACTGGCTTGAGTTTGCCCGCATTATTAGTGATAACTACGATAAATACGATGGTTTTGTAGTGTTGCACGGAACCGATACCATGTCGTTTTCAGCATCAGCATTGAGTTTTTTGCTCGAAAATCTTTCAAAACCTGTAATTTTTACAGGTTCGCAATTGCCTATCGGAACTTTACGTACCGATGGCAAGGAAAACCTTATTTCGGCGGTTGAAATTGCGGGATGTTCACAAAACGGACAACCCATGGTCCCCGAGGTATGTATTTTTTTTGAAAACCAGTTGTTCCGGGGCAATCGTACTACCAAATTTAATGCAGAGTATTTCAACGCTTTCCGTTCTGATAATTACCCGGTTCTTGCAAAGGCCGGTATACAAATTCATTATCAGTACAGTGCCATCAATTACCCTGTTCATCGCAATCCTTTCAGGGCTTACACCCGGTTGGATGCTAATGTAGCCATTTTAAAAATATTCCCCGGTATCAACCAGCAACTTGTTGAATCGGTATTATCTTCTCCCGGATTGAGAGGTCTGATTCTTGAAACCTACGGTGCAGGAAATGCTCCAACCTCTGAATGGCTCCTTAACATGTTGGCACAAGCAATAAATGATGGAATGGTTATTGTGAATGTTACCCAGTGTATGGCTGGTATGGTGGATATGACCAAATATGAGACAGGCTTAGGCTTGTTAAAGGCTGGTGTTTTAAGCGGTTATGATATTACTACTGAAGCAGCAGTTACAAAACTGATGTTTTTATTAGGCCAGGATATGACCAAAGAACAACTGGTTGAAAACTGGAACAGATCGCTGCGGGGTGAAATTACGCCCATTAAATAATTGTAATGGCAGTTTTTTTTGATGGTCCGGGAAAGATCAAAAATCTATTTTATATATCATACTTGGTTGATTGAAGTATTGGTGTGTATTTTTTTCATGGGATACCTTTTAGTTTCACCATAATAATTTTGAAAAATGCTTCCAGATCAAATGATGGTTAAAGGGTATTATCTTTAAAAATTGAATATCATGAATTATTTTCAAATCAAAAAAATTCACTTTAATAGTTGATTTATTTTTTTTTTGTATTTTAGACAGCCCGTTTTAAGGGTAATAATTTCATGGAGAGATGGCCGAGTGGTCGAAGGCGCACGCCTGGAAAGTGTGTAAACGCCAAAAGCGTTTCAAGGGTTCGAATCCCTTTCTCTCCGCTTTTTTTTGTTTAATTTCAATATTTTTATAATTTCGTTGCTTAATTAATAGTCTAAATTTTAAAGTTTACATTATGAAAAAACTATTTGCTTTCATTACTGTTCTGGGGTTGCTGTCTGTAAGTGCGGCCACCCTTGTCAATGCACAGGATCCAACTCCTGCTACCACACAACAAGCTGCCGATACCCAGCAGGTTGCTCCTGCCCCTGAAGCTGCTCAGGCTGCCACACAACCTGCACCCGAAGGCAAATCGGTTCATCAGCTTATAAAACAGAAATTTATTGAAGGTGGTGCCGAATGGATGTCTCCTATTATTTTCTGTCTTATTATTGGTCTGGCTATTGCCATCGAGCGCATTATTTACCTGAATCTTGCTTCAATTAATACTGAAAAATTGCTGAAGCAGGTTGAAGATGCTCTTAACAGTGGTGGCATTGAAGCAGCCAAAGAAGTTTGCCGTAATACCCGTGGTCCTATTCCAAGCATTTTCTACCAGGGCCTTATGCGTATGGGTGAAGGACTTGAAGTAGTTGAAAAATCTGTCATTTCATATGGTGGCGTACAAGCCGGTCTTCTGGAAAAAGGGATGACATGGATCGGGCTTTTTATTGCACTTGCTCCAATGCTCGGGTTCCTTGGAACAGTTGTTGGTATGGTGTTTGCATTCGATGCTATTGAAGCAGCAGGCGATATCAGCCCATCACTGGTTGCTGGTGGTATCAAAGTAGCTCTTATCACTACCATCGGTGGTCTTATTGTAGCTATGATCCTTCAGGTGTTTTACAATTACATCCTTACCAAAATTGATGGCCTGGTAAATCAGATGGAAGATGCTTCTATCTCACTTATCGATATTCTCACAGCCTATAGTAAAAAGAATTAATACGAACCTTTATGGATAAAATTAAAAAACCAATAGGTATCGCATCTGCCATTCTCCTGATATTTTCATTTTTATTCGGGATATGGTATTTTTATGCGATCGGTCAGGGTGGCGAATATCTCGACACTGCAACAAATTTATTTCTGAGATATTTTTATTTACTATTCATCATCGCAATTGCCTGCGTTGTTGTTTTTTCAGTTGTAAACATCTTTTCAAGTGCCAAAGCTGCCAAAAAGAGTCTTTTTATGCTTGCCGGATTTGGACTTTTAGTTCTTATCGCTTACATATTTTCAACTAATGAAATCCCTCAGTTTATGGGATCAGAGAAATTTTTCGGATATCCTGATGTTAAAACTGAAGTATATAATCAATCACTTGCTCAAGGCATGTCGGTAAACGATGCCGAAGCAAAAGCATTGCAGGCAGTTACCGATAAAGGTAAAGTCTACGCAGGGACGGTTGACACCGGGTTGAAAATGCTGTATATTGTCATGTTATGCGCTGTATTGTCCATTGTTGTTACAGAGATACAAAGCACTATTATAAAAAATATATGATAGCCTTACCATTAAAAACCAATAATTATGGCAAGAAAACTTCCTGAAATCAATGCCAGTTCAACAGCAGACATTGCTTTTCTTTTGCTGATTTTTTTCCTTGTTACTACTACCATGGATGTGGACACGGGTATTGCCCGGCGTCTGCCGCCGATTGCTGATCAGCCGGTAAAAGACCAGGAACAGAAAATTAAAGAACGCAATGTATTGGTTGTTCTTATTAATAAAAACGACAGGCTGCTTGTTAACCGGCAGGAGATGGACGTAAACCAGCTTAGGGCAAAAGCCAAGGAATTTATAGCAAATCCTAACAATAGCATAGCATTACCCGAGAAAAAAGATAGTCTTTTTCAGGGTCTTGGAAAAATTGGAATATCCAAAGGGATCATTTCACTTCAGAACGACCGTGGTACTTCTTACGGTATGTATATACGGGTTCAGAATGAATTGACTGCTGCTTACAACGAATTGCGCGATGAATTCTCGACGAATTATTTCAGCAAGAAATTTAATGATCTGCCAGAACCTCAGCAGGATATTGTCAAAGCAGTTTTTCCACAGCGTATTTCCGAAGCCGAACCTAAAAATATCGGAGGAACCAAATAATGAGCAAATTTAAACGTAAACTCGACAAAAAGGAAACTCCGGCAATATCTACTGCATCATTGCCCGACGTTGTGTTTATGCTTCTGTTTTTCTTTATGGTAACTACTACCATGAGAGAAGCTACTTTGCTTATCAAAGTGCAGGTACCCGAAGCAACAGAAATAGCCAAGCTGGAGAAAAAATCGCTCGTTAGCTATATCTATGTTGGTGAACCGTTACCGAATTACAGAAAATTATTCGGTACCGAACCACGTATTCAGCTTAACGATGCATTTGCCAACCTGAACGATATACGCGATTATATCACTTCAGAACGCCAGGCCCGCGATGAATCAGAAATTCCTTTTATGACTACCTCACTCAAAGTGGATGGCTTTGTAAAAATGGGAATTGTGACTGATATTAAACAGGAACTTCGCAAAGCCGGAGCCTTGAAGATAAACTACTCATCGCGAAAAAAAGCACCAGATAAGAAAGTTAAATAATAATAAAAGGAGCCCCAGGCTCCTTTTATTTTATACTTAAATAATGAAAACGCTACCATATCTTGCCGCTTTATTGTTTTTTACGTTTTCCTGTTTCAGGCCTGACAATCTCACCTTGGAAAAGGTTGACAACATCAATGTTGGTAATTTTGATAAAAACGGGGTGAAGGTTGATATGGAAGTGTACATCAAAAACCATTCTTATTTCACCTACCGTGTCGATGAAATGAATGCTTATCTGATTTTTGAAAACGATACTGCAGCATTGGCTTTTCTTTGCGAACCACTTGTAATACCAGCCAATTCGACCAACAAGTATAAAATTTGTGCTTCGGTTCCTTATTCAAAAGTTATCACCGGTGGAATCGCTGTTTTCCGTGCTTTTATTAAGGAAGGCGTTCAGATTGACCTGAAGGGACAGATGAAATTTCATGTTTTGTTTTTTAACCTGACCAGACCCATTGATTTTAAAACAAATCTGAAAATGAATTCCTGAGATTATTCAGATTTTTACGAGTTTCCGCTGCTTTATTGCTTCATAAATGGCAATACCTGCCGATACCGATACATTCATTGAATTGACGCTGCCCCACATTGGGATAATTATCCGACTATCGGCAGCATTGGACCAAATAGCAGTAACACCATCAGCTTCCGAGCCAAAAACCAGGGCAATAGACCCATTGTATGATACTTCGTGAAAAGGTAATGCAGCCTCAAGATGGGTTACCACTATCTTTATCTGCTGTGTTTTAAGAAAAGTAATGGCTTCGTTGCTTTTACATGTAATAACCTTGTTGGAAAAAACCGAACCTAAACTGGATCTGATGGTATTAGGGTTCATCAGGTCGGTTTGCATATCGCAAACCATCACGGCATCGACTCCGGCAGCATCGCAGGTGCGCAGGATGGCTCCAAGATTTCCGGGTTTTTCAACATTCTCGAGTACTACAATGAACATATTATCAGTTATTTCTAATGTTTCGAGTCCCGTTTTTTTCGCCCGGCAAAGAGCAATCACTCCGCCGGAATTTTCCCGGTAAGCAAGCTTTTCATAAACAGGGGGTGAAACTTCAGTCAAATCGGGCAATAATAACGGGTTAATCGCTTTAAGCCATGTCTGTAATGCGTATAAAGGGATAATCTGTGCATTGAAAAAAATATCGTGAATATCATATCCTGCCTTTGCTGCCAGCATAATTTCACGTTGCCCTTCAATGATGAAAAGACCTGTTTTTTTTCTCTCAGAGGCTTTTTCGCTCAATAATTTCCATTGTTTAATCTCGGCATTGGAAGTACTGGTAATTACCTTCATAACTTCTTTATATTTGAACTGCAAAGATTATCAATTTGTTGAAGTATCCATACCTTAATGGCATTATTTTTTTCTGTCAATACTAAGTTATCCTATATTTGCAGATTCAGTATAATTGTAATGTTTTAAATCATAGAACAATGATTTCTTATTTTGAAATTTTCAGCAGTGCTTTTAACCAGACCCTTATCATTACGGCTTTTGTAATGACAATGATGCTTATTATTGAGTATATCAATGTTAAAACCCATGGGAATTGGAGCAAACCGTTTGAAAAATCGCCCTATCTGCAAATCGTTTTTGGTTCATTTATCGGACTTATACCAGGTTGTATCGGTGCTTTTACGGTTGTTTCGCTATATACTCATGGGATTTTAAATTTTTCGGCCGTAACTGCTGCCATGATTTCTACCATGGGTGATGAGGCATTTGTGATGTTTTCTACCATGCCCAAAAAGGCATTTATTTTATCGGGAATTGTTTTTTTAATTGGAATTATTGTCGGAATAATTGTTTTTGTGGTTACAAAAAACCGTCGTATTTTTATTCCAAGGCAGAATCACCTTGCTATCCACGAGCATCAGGAAGATTGTTACTGTTACCACACCCACGATATTGGGAAACATTTTAAAAACATTTCTTTCCAGCGGGCTTTATTATTAACCGGACTGGGAATTTTTCTTGTGTTGCTGCTTACCGGCCAGGTGGGTCATCACCATATTGAAACGGGTGCAGAGGAGCATCAGCACGGCATTTTTGCCGATTGGGGCTGGGAATTATGGTTCTTATTGGGCAGTACGGTTATATCGTTGTTTATTACTGCAACAGTGCCTGATCATTTTCTCGAGCATCATCTTTGGGGGCATGTCATTAAGAAACACCTGTCACGCATTTTTTTCTGGACACTGGGTACGCTGTTTTTAATCCATATATTTTCAGGTTTTTTTGATATCGGCGATTGGGTCAGGAGCAATCCTGTAACCGTATTAATGCTTGCCATTGCCATTGGATGGATTCCCGAATCAGGGCCAAACCTGATATTTCTAAATACCTATTTACAGGGACTAACCCCTTTCAGTGTTTTACTGGCTAACAGCATAATACAGGATGGACACGGTATGTTGCCTATGCTTGCAGAATCGAAAAAAAGTTATCTTTACATTAAATTAATCAATTCGGCAGTATCGGTTGTTTTTGGAATGGCCGGATATTGGATGGGTTGGTAGAATAAAATAATTAATTCAAACAATGATGAATTTCGATATGATTGTTATAGGCAGTGGTCCGGGAGGATATGTAGCTGCCATCAGGTCGGCTCAGCTGGGTATGAAAACAGCTGTGGTTGAACGTGCCGAATTGGGAGGCATTTGCCTGAACTGGGGATGTATTCCCACCAAAGCACTTCTGAAAAGTGCCCAGGTTTTTGAATATGCCAGGCATGCTGCCGATTATGGTGTTTCAATTAACGGTGACATAAGGCCTGATTTTGAAAAAATGATAGCCCGGAGCAGGGGAGTCGCCGAAGCCATGAGCAAAGGAATTCAGTTTCTTTTTAAGAAAAACAATATCACGGTCATCAACGGATACGGTAGAATACAAGGGGCAAATCGGGTTGAAGTTACTTCATCTACCAATGAAAAAACGGTTTATCAGGCAACAAATATTATCCTTGCTACCGGTGCACGGTCAAAAGAAATTGCCGGAATGAAACAGGACGGTAAAAAAATTATCGGATACCGTCAGGCCATGACATTACCAAAACAGCCCGCCAGCATGATTGTTGTCGGATCGGGAGCCATCGGAACTGAGTTTGCCTGGTTTTACAATGCCATTGGCACTAAAGTTACCCTGGTGGAATTTCTTCCTAATATTGTTCCTCTTGAAGATGAGGAAGTTTCAAAACAGCTTGCCCGTTCTCTTAAAAAAGCCGGTATCAGCATCATGACAGAATCAGCTGTTGAAAAAGTTGATATCACAGGCGATATTTGTAAAGCAACTGTAAAAACACCACAAGGATTGACTGAACTTGAAGCTGAGATTGTTTTATCGGCAGTAGGTGTTACACCAAATCTTGAAGATATTGGCATTGAAAATGCTGGCATTGCTCTGGATAAAGGCAAAATCAAAGTGGATGAATTTTACCGTACTAACGTTCCGGGCATTTTTGCCATAGGCGATATTGTGCACGGGCCTGCTCTTGCCCATGTTGCTTCAGCCGAAGGCATTACCTGTGTTGAAAAAATAGCCGGTCTTGATCCTCATCCTGTCGATTACCTGAATATTCCTGGTTGTACTTATACGGTACCCGAAGTAGCCTCGGTAGGTATGACCGAAAAAGCAGCCCGTGAAGCCGGTATCGAAATTAAAATTGGCAAGTTTCCTTACACTGCTTCAGGAAAAGCCAGTGCAGCAGGCAATAAAGACGGATTTGTAAAACTTATTTTCGATGCTAAATACGGTGAACTCATTGGCGCTCACCTTATTGGTTTAAATGTGACTGAAATGATCGCCGGGCTGGTAGTAGCCCGTAAACTTGAAACCACAGGGCATGAGTTGATTAAAGCTATTCATCCGCACCCAACAATGAGTGAAGCCATTATGGAAGCAGCAGCAGCAGCATACGGTGAAGTGATCCATCTGTAGATCAATGATTTTTCATAAATACGGAGCAATTAAACGTCCTTATTATCAACAATAAAACGATTTATTCGTATGGATGATTTAAAGAAAGCATTTGTATTACTGAATTAATTTATCCGTTCTATGTCAGTAAAATTAGTAGAGGTTACACGGGGTAAAATTGTTGAAACTTCTTATCGGGGCGATGTTGTAGTAGTTGATATTGCAGGAAATATTTTATTTAAGGCAGGTAATCCACTGAAAATAACCTACATGCGATCGGCTGCCAAACCGTTACAGGCCATCAATGTAATATTGAGCGGGGCCTATAAGGCATTGGGTTTAACATCTCATGAACTTGCAGTGATTTGTTCTTCACATTATGCCGAACCATTTCATCTTAAGTCGGTTGCCTCGATTTTGGAAAAGGCTGGATTGCAGAACGAGCATGTCAAAGGTGGTATAGTTACTTCATTTAATCCTCAATATGCCTTGCAATTGGCCCGCAATGGAACAGAACTTACTCCACTGTTCAGCGATTGCAGCGGAAAACATGCCGGAATGCTTGCTGTCTGCAGTCATAAAAAATACTCTTTACACGATTATTTATCACCCCAACACCCATGCCAGCAGGAAATACTGGCTCATATGTCCTATATGTGTGATGTGCCGGCACATAAATTTATGATTGGTATTGATGGCTGCTCAGCACCGGTGCATGCTTTTCCATTATTTAACATGGCATTGGGTTATGCCCGTCTGGCTAATCCGGACAAGTTAATAAAGCCATATAAATTAGCCTCCCACCAAATATTTGACGCCATGGTCAGCCATCCGGAAATGATTTCGGGAACAGGAGGTTTCTGTACCGGGCTGATGAAAGCATCCAACGGCAAACTGATTGGTAAAGTCGGTGCCGAAGGTATATATTGTGTGGGAGTTAAAAACCGCAACCTTGGTTTTGCCATCAAAATTGAATCGGGGTCTATGGCTATGCTTCCACCTGTGGTTATAAAAATTCTGCAACAGCTTGATGTTCTTTCAGCTAATGAATTAAAAGCCCTCTCATCCTATGAGGTAATGAATAACCTGAATGATATTGGCACTACCGTTGGTTTTATCAGACCGGTCTTTCAACTGAAAAAATAGAAAATCCCTGTATTATTGCATATTTTATTAAAGTGAAAACGCTTTTAATGATGCTGTGGATATTTTATTGCCCGATAATTTTCTGATTATTTGATTTTTTTTTTAAATTAGTATGTTTGTTCCCCATCTTTAGTAAGAAATGGAAAAGGGAAAAAGCGTGAAGTCAAAATCGTTAAAATGCATTTCAGAAAAAAGGATTATCACTACGATCAGTAATATATTTTAGGTTTAAAAAAATAAAATCGGAATGCAACCACAGGAATTAGCCCCTAAACTTAAAACACTCTGGAATGAATTATATCCATTGTCATCCGATAATGGTTGCAATGAACTGATAAATTGGTTTGTAAAAGTCAAATCAGAAAATCCGCTTTTGCCTGTTCAGAGAAACTGGCACAAAAACGCTATCGTTTATGCGCTTTATGTCGATTTGTTTAACGACACATTCGATGGATTGACCAGCCGGCTTGACTATCTGTTTTCATTAGGCATTAATTGCCTTTGGCTGCTTCCGGTTTTTGAATCACCCATGCGTGATATGGGTTTTGATATCAGTGATTTTTACCGCATCAGATCAACACTTTTCAGCACCGGAAGCGAAATTTCTGAAAATAAAACTTCCGGTGAATTTCACCGGTTCATCAAAGAAGCCAAAAAAAGAAACATGAAAGTTATATTTGATGTTGCACTAAACCATGTTTCAACAGATCATTCTTGGTTTAAAGAGGCCGCAGGTAATCCCAATTCTCCTTTCAGGGATTATTTTATATGGTCGTCCGATCGGAAGCAATACAGCAAGGCACCTGTCATATTTAATCACCTTGCAGATTCAAATTGGGAAAAATGCGGCGAGCAATATTATTTTCACCGTTTTTTCGGTTTTCAGGCCGATTTAAATTACCATAATCCTGAGGTTTTGATCGAAATAAGTAAAATATTGGCATTCTGGATTTCGCGTGGCATAGATGGATTCAGGGCTGATGCTGCACCCTATTTATGGAAAGAAGAAGGGACAAATTGTGAAAATTTGCAGCAAACCCACACCATACTTGCTTTTTTTCGCGCTGTTATTGATTTTATGAGACCCAATACGCTTTTTCTTGCCGAAGCCTGCCTTCCTCCTGATAAAACATCGGCTTATTTTGGTACCATTGACAGGCCTGAATGCAATGCAGCATATCATTTTACATTAATCCCGCAGTTTTACAGTGCCATAGCCCATGAAAACAAACAACCTTTGGTCGATATGATGGACATTAGTCACCGGTTTATGCTTCCTCCCGATAGCCAATGGTTTGTTTTTCTGCGATGTCACGATGAGTTAAATTTTGAAATGCTTGATCAATACCAGCATGTACATCAAGCGTTTTGTCACGACCGGAGGTGGAATTTCCGCAATGGTGCCGGAATTTCAGCTCGTCTGGCCGACCTGATGGATTATGATGCAAGGAAAATCGGGCTTGCTTTTTCAATGTTGATGTCGGTCACAGGCACACCTATTGTGTTTTACGGCGATGAATTTGCCAAGCTCAATGATATTGAATATTTCTACCGCATGTCCAATTACACAGGAATACGTGATACCAGGTACCTTGCACGGGGTCATATCGACTGGCGTAAGGTGTTTCACGACCTGGACGATAAAAAAACTTTGTCGCATGCAGTTTTCCAGCAATTGAAAAAAATTACCGGTATCCGTAACCGGATCGATGATTTTGGTTCCGCCTCTTTTATTCCACTTCCTTTGTTTCATCCTGAAGGGAATGAGGCTGTTCAGGTTTTTGCTTTTAAGCGTGTTATCAAAGAACAGGTTTATATTTTTATCCATAACCTGGGCAGTGCACCCTGTCAGGTTGATCTTCCTGAAGAAATCCCGACATCCGTTGATTTACTTGGGAAAGCAGTGGGAAATGTACTCGAACCCTATGCATATCATTGGATAAAGGTCTGATTTATTGCTTTACGAACCTGAATGATTTTGTCCATTTGTCAGAATTCAGATGTAAAATATATATCCCGTTTTGCAGCATGGAAACGTCAATGGCAAATTCACTGTCCATTTCATGATAGTTGCGAAGCAAAATCCTTCCCATGCAATCGGTTATGTCAATCACCCCTGAAAAAGGGACTGTAGTGGTGATTTTCAGGTAGTTTTTCACCGGGTTAGGATAAATGCAAATCATCGGGCTTAAAATCTGATGAGGTTTCACCGAAACAGCAGAAGTGTCAAAACTGACAGAGATATCATCGATATAAAGCTGGTTGCCATTATCGTTGCGGGCTGAGAATTTAATCATGATATCGCTACCAGCAAAAGCTGAAAGATTAAAAGTATCGGTTTTCCAATGCGACGGGAGCGATGGCATAAATCTGGTATTGTACGAAGATGCAGCAATAGTAGCCAGATCAGCGCATCCGGCCGAATAAAGCAAATGATTGAAATGCTGGCCATAATCGGTTGAAAGATAAATCTGCAATGAATCTTTGTAAAACTGGCTGTTACGTTTCTGGTAAGCATGTTTCATCGTAAAAATAATTTTTCCTGTATCGGGCAGATGTATTACAGGGCTAAGCAGATCATCAACCTGTTTTAGCCTGAGAGTGTACCTGTAAAATGGCATAATGGCAGCATGAACACCGTTAGGATTGCCCCCTGCAGTATCGGCAAACCAGGTATAGGAACTGTCGGCATTATTAATGGCCCATTGATGATCATTCAGATCCATTGCAGCAGTTTCAAAATTTTCGTAAAAAGGAAATGTGGCATTCACAGGTGTTGTTACTGTGGCATATCTTAAATTATTAAGTATTTCATTTTCAATTACATCAATTAATAAGTTGGCTGAAAAAACAAGTTGATTTTTCCCGGGCATCAGGTTCATTTCAGGCAGTTGCAGGTCAATTACCGAATCGGGCAGTAAAGAACCAGTCCATGCATATTCAAGTGCTTCATAACCACTTATTCCGTAACTGATCGTTAATTCATTTATTTCGTAAATACCGTAGTTTTTTAACCTGACTACCGGCATCACTGAATTTCCGGACACAAATTGCGAAAATCCATTAAGTGACTCAATACCAATATCATATCCTGTATTGACAGGCAGCACAGGAGTGTGTTCAGCCGCCAGGTAATTATAAGCTGCCTCCACATTGATAATACCACGTCCGTACGTATTGTCCTCACCTGTTAATCCTAAATCAGTAGCAGCATAATAAAGGGCATGAAGAATTTCTGTGCCGGTAAGATTGGGAAAAGCCTCTTTCAACAGCAGAAATGCCCCGCTTACATGCGGCGATGCCATTGAAGTGCCCGAAAGCATTCCATATCCATTTGTTCCTATGGACGACCAGATGTTCTCACCCGGAGCAACAACTTCGGGTTTAAACCATAAAGGGGTGCTGTCGTTTGAGTTGCAGTTGGTTGGTCCTCTGCTTGAAAAGCCGCTGATGGGCAATGATGCGGAATGCCCTAAAACACTTCCTACACTAAAAACATTCACTTCATTGATGCTAATATTGGCTGGTTCACCAATAGTGCCTTCTGTCGGGCCTTCGTTGCCTGCCGAAAAAATCACACCGATCCCCGCTGCTTCGGCTGCTTCAAATATGCTGTTGATGGGCGAATTGCAATGACTGATGTCGTTTGAATTGGCCAGACCCCATGAGTTGTTGATCACATCGGGAATGTCCTGGCTGGTTTCCGGAATTCCATCAGGATCAAGGGCCCACTGAAAAGAAGCCAGTATCCAGGAAACCGGTTTTACTTCAGACAGGTTCGATACAATAGGATCGGTTGCCATCCACCAGGCATTGAAGGCAACCCCGATGGTATCCCCGTCCTGTTTATTTAAACCAAGAATTGTGCCCATGGTGTGTGTGCCATGTGTAGAAGATGATATATCGACAGGCCATGGATTTTCATAGGCAAACCAGGCCTGGTTGAGTGGAACAATATTTCCATAAAACCGGCTTCGCAAGGCAGGGTGTGTAAAATTTACCCCTGTATCGCACCCCAGGGCTTTTCGGCCACGCCCGGTATACCCCATATTCCATAATACAGGTGCCTGTATGACCTTGATGCCTTTTTGCACAGTTTTTGGCATATGATCAGCAGTGGCTTCCAGTGCGGGATCGGGAAAAATATATTGGGTCATGTCTAAATCACTGAACCCTGCTTCCTGTTGTATGATGAGTTGTGAAATTATATAAGGAGAAGCCTGGATGGTAATACTGTTCGAAATCCAGAACGTCCTGACAGATACAATCTGGCCGGGAAACAATTCAGTCAGATGCTGAATATATTGCAGTAAGGGAGCCTGGCTTTCACGGGCAAGTTGCTGAAGGTATTTTATTACTTTTTCTGCTCTTTTTGGCGCTGGGAGCCTTTCTTTTTCAAAAGATGATCTGAGGCTTATAAAATCAGGCCTTTCTGCCATAAATATATTTACAGCAATTTTTTCGGGTAGCTGTTTCTGGTTCAGTATATTATCAAGCCTGGAGCTCCATGTCTGTGCATAACAAGGAAATATAGCACTTATAAAAATTACCGAAATTACATATACATATTTCATGGCATCTGGTTTTTTGGTTTAATACAATCTAATATATTTAACTCAAGGTAAATCTTTTGATAATCTATATAATTTGAATTTATGGTTTAGGATAAATAAACCCGAAACAAAAAATGGAATCAGAGGTATTTTGTAACGGACAAGGGCTCCGAAATTAGCGGTGGCAAGTCCAATGGCAAAAGCAAAAGTGAGTGCAAAGGCAAGGGAAAAAACCAGCAGGAACGGTTTATGAATGATGGAACGGAAAATAAATACAGGGCCAAAAAAAATAACCCTGATGGTAAATATGATCAGGAAAAGATTTTCAAGACCCGAGAGCGCCATTAAACTGGTTCGTGCTTCCCAGATAAAGGGGCGGTAAAGTCCTGCAATAATGGCCGGACCCATTTTTGAAATAATTCCTCCGAAAGTAGGCTGAAAGCTTCCGATATCAAATCTGTTTCCTCCGTAATATTCTCGTCGCAGGTCATCCTGGGTGATCACTGCCTTTTGCATCATTCCTTCTATGCTCGAATAGAAA
This sequence comes from uncultured Bacteroidales bacterium, assembly GCA_964559985.1. GTDB lineage: Bacteria > Bacteroidota > Bacteroidia > Bacteroidales > CAZLJX01 > CAZLJX01. The sequence continues at coordinate 8,186 of CAZLJX010000019.1, read as the reverse complement.
TCGCCCATCGAAGCGCTGATTTTTATGACTACTATGGCTCCTATCCCTCCGATAATCAATACACTGATAGGGAAAAAAATGGTTTTTAAAAAGGTACTTTTAAACACATTCAGCTTTTCGAAAACCAACCATAATAAGATGCCGAGGAAAATAGCATAAAAAATATAGGGTTTCAGCGAAATTAAAACATATATGCTGATAATGATAGCAATAACATTAATAAAAATATTTTTCTTTCTGATAAAAAGGCTGTAGAATCCATATAGTAGCCATGAAGCAGCACACAGGGTATAAGAGTCTTTCAGGATGCCCGATCCCCAGAATAATACCGATGGAAAAAACAGGATGGCAAAAGCCAGTTGCTTATAAATAGCCGGATATTGCTCGCAAAAAACAAGGTAAAGTTTCCATATTCCCGTAAAAGAAAGGATACTCAGCAATATAGTGGTTGCAAGAAAACTGTTAAGGCCAAGAATTGTTAGAGGAGAGGTGAATCTGATGACAGAAAAGGTAAGATTATCAAACCAGAATTCAGGGTATAAGGTGGTTTTATTAAAATGAGAGTAATTTTCAGGAGTCAGATGATTGGTCAAAATAGAAAAATAGGTGCCTGGATCCTGGTACAGAAGTTTTGTAATGATCACCGAACTGTCGAAATACGATGTTGTATCACCTCCTGGATAATATAGCGTGTAAACCATTACAAATGCAATAGCTCCGGCAATTTTTATCAGAACCCCAGGTACAAGGAACCTGAAGAACGGATTATTGCTTTTTGCACGGTATATGAGGTAGGCAACTCCTGTGATGATGATGATATACAAAGGAACAATAAACAGATCCCAGACTGAATAGAATTGCATACCTGTTGTTTTAAGCAAAGTAAGCAATTTTCATTGAAATTTCAGAGATAACTTTTTTTAAACAAAATGATTTATGGTTTTTTATGTTGAATAGTCATTGCTCCCTGTAACAGGATTCTTTTCGTATCAAATTTTAAAAAAAATTTGACTTGTATGATTGAAAATCGTAAATTTCAGATTATTAAAATCATTGATATTATTTATTAAAATCTGGAAACTATGAAAATAAAAATGTTATTGATTGCATGTTTGGCAATCCCGGTTTTAGCATTATCGCAAGCCGTTCAACCTGATGAACTTAACCAGGTAAAGGAAAAGGTTGCAAAGATGGATAAAAAATGTCAGCAGTTGCAGGGGCAGATCAATACCCTTAAGAAAGACATGGCTTCAAACACTGAATCGCTAAAAGCAGGCAACGATGAAACCCGTAATCAGATTCAATCAGTGAACGAAACTGTTACGCAGTTGAAAACCGAACTCCAGAATCAGCAGATAAAATCTGATTCCCTGCTTGTACAGGTTTCGGGATTAAAAATGCAGTTATATGTCATCGTGTTAATTTTCATTATATTAATTGCAATAGTGTATTTTGTAATGTTGGCTAAAATTAAAAAATATAACGCTGATAATGAGGCACATCATTTACAACTGCACGAAACCCGTTTTGGAGAAATGAAAACCTATGTTGATACAGGCTTAAAGGATATTGAATCAAAGTTTGCAGCAAAATAGTCCTGCTGCATTATTCAATCAACAAATCTTTTGAAAATTCAAGCATAAACTCTTCGGCTTTTCTCACCATACCAGCTGAGCCTACAAAAAATGGGGTACGTTTATGAAGGCTCTCGGGTTTCATATCGAGAATCCGCCTGAAACCATCCGATGCTTTACCGCCTGCTTGTTCTGCAAGGAATGAAATAGGATTGCATTCATAAATAAGCCGTAGTTTTCCCTGGGGAGTAGCTTCGGTTTGCGGGTAAATATAAATACCACCTTTTATCAGGTTACGATGAAAATCAGACACCAAAGAACCTATATAACGCAATGAATATGGTCTTGATGTACCTTTATCATTTTCCTGGCAATATTTGATATATTTCTTGACACCTTCAGGGAATTTCAGGTAATAACCTTCGTTAATGGAATAAATTTTTCCGTTTTCGGGTGTTTTCATGTTGGGATGCGAAAGGCAGAATTCGCCAATCGAAGGGTCGAGCGTAAAACCATTGACTCCCCTTCCGGTCGAGAAAACCATCATGGTTGATGAGCCGTAAATAACATAACCAGCTGCAACCTGCCTGATTCCTTCCTGCAGAAAATCATCAATGACGGCTTTGGTGCCACGTGGGCTAACCCTGCGGTAAATACTGAAAATTGTACCAACCGATACATTGACGTCAATATTTGATGAACCGTCAAGAGGGTCAATACATACGATATATTTGCCATCTTTTGCCATCAGATCATCAAAAGTTACTATTTCGTCATTTTCTTCAGATGCAATACCGCATACTTCACCACATGCACGCAAGGCCTCTATAAACTGGGCATCGGCAAATACATCCAGCTTTTTCTGCTCTTCACCCTGGATATTCAGAATTCCCACTTCTCCAAGAATATCAACAAGCCCGGCTTTATTGACTTCGCGGTTTACAATTTTTGCAGCTACTCCAATATGACTCAAAAGGCGCGATAACTCGCCGGTTGCATATTGAAAATCAGACTGTCGCAGAATGATAAATTCATTCAAAGTCATTCCCTGGTATTCACGTATCATATTTCAATCGTTTGCGGTGTTTTAAGAGGTTAAAGATAGTCATTTTAACTTTATTTATATTGAACTTATCCCATTATTCTGACCAGACAATTTTGTTTTTGGCAACGAAAAATAAACTACCTGGGTATTAAATATTTGTGAAGCAATATTGTACACTTTTTAACCATCTAACCTATTGACTGATATTTTTAATTTACACCCGATAGCTGTCATTATATTTAAAATCAATATTTTATATTGTGCTCCCGGTATCCGGAACCATATATCCTTTTTCCTACAGTTAAACTCTATTCCTTTAACAATCTATCACTTAACACAAATATATCTTAGCAAATCCCCGATTCATGCAGTTGATATAATCATTTACGCTAAATGTTCACTTGCCAAATGGTTTTTGTTTCGTTAGATTTGCAGGGTCAAGATTGAAATATATGAAAGTATTTAAATTTGGAGGAGCGTCGGTAAAATCGGCTGAAGGAGTCAGAGAACTGGTTGAAATTGTTAAAACCGAAAAAGGCCCGATGATGATTGTAATTTCGGCTATGGGAAAAACTACCAACCAGCTCGAAAGGCTTACCAAGGCTTTTTTTGAGCAAACGGAAGATAAAGACAAAATTTTTTCCGAAGTAAAAACTTTTCATACCGATATTTGCCAATCTTTGTTTGGCGATAATTATCATCAGATACTGCCACAATTTTCATACTTATTCGATGCCTTATTCCAGAAAATATCCGGGCAGGTATCACTGAATTTCGATTATGAATATGATCAGATTGTAACTTTCGGAGAGTTGATATCGACCCACATCGTGAGTTTATATTTACAACATTGCGGAATAAATAACAGATGGATTGATATCAGGCAGGTAATTAAAACCGATAATACTTATCGTGAAGCACGCGTTGACTGGAATCTTACAAAAAGTTTGTTTCCACGTTTTTTCGACACCGGTTACCACGGATTTTATATAACTCAGGGTTTTATAGGCAGTACGTCAGAGAATTTTTCGACTACCCTTGGCCGCGAAGGAAGTGATTATACGGCAGCCATTCTTTCATATATTGCCAATGCCTCTGAAATGGTTGTTTGGAAAGATGTTCCCGGTGTTCTTAATGCCGACCCCCGTCTTTTTGACAATGCTGTAAAGCTTCCCGAAATTTCTTATCTCGAAGCCATTGAAATGTCGTACTACGGAGCACAGGTGATTCATCCAAAAACCATGAAACCTTTACAGAATAAAAATATTCCGTTGTATGTCAAATCTTTTCTTCATCCGCAGGATAATGGCACTTTGATTCATCAGGTCGATCATCATTTAAAACTCGCACCCATTATTATTATAAAGGAAAACCAGGTGCTGGTTTCTATCTCTCCAAGCGATTTTTCATTTATAGCCGAGCATAACCTGAGCGATATTTTTGCATTGTTTGCTCAAAACAGGCTGAAAGTTAATCTTTCGCAGAATTCAGCACTTAGTTTTTCGGTGTGCACCGATGACATGGAACAAAAATACCTGAAAGTAATCGGGATTTTAAAAAATGATTATAAGGTTAAGTACAACGAAAAAGTGACCCTGATTACCATCCGTCATTATAATGATGAAATTATTGAAAAACTTATCAGTGGAAAAACAGTGCTTGTTGAACAGAAATCGAGAAATACAGCACGTTTTGTCGTTAAATCATCTTAATCACCTGCAATATTGCTGAAAGCAGCAATAATTTTATTGGCAAGAATTTCAGACAATTTGATGTTCGATTCGGCTGTCCAGCCAGCTATATGTGGTGTCATTATTACCTGCTGGGCATTCATCAGGTAATGATAAGCTTCAGGCAACTGAGTATGTTTCAGTTTTTCAAATGAAGTATCTTCGTATTCAAGCACATCAAGAGCCGCCCCGATAACTTTTCCTTTCTGAAGATTTTTAACAAGATCGGTTGTTTTTACTACTTTACCCCGGGCAGTATTGATCAGGTAAATGTTTTTCCTGAATTTATTAATAAATGCATCATCAATCATGTATTTTGTTTCGTCGGTAAGCGGAACATGAATACTTACAATATCAGCTTTTGCATGTAATTCCTTTAAGGTAACCTCCACCACATAATCATCGGAAAAAAATTCTTTATATTTGTCGTAAGCTATCACATTGCAGAAAAAACCGGATAATCTTCTGGCAAAGGCACGCCCTGTATTTCCATAGCCAATAATGCCCACTGTTTTTCCTTTAATTTCAACACCACGGTTGGGTTCACGCGACCAGATTCCCTGCCTGATCTGGCTATCGGCAATATTGATTTTATTAAGCAGGCACAGTAACATTCCCAGGGCATGTTCACCCACTGCATCCCTGTTTCCTTCAGGACTGTTGAAGCACCTTATACCAAGTGATTTGGCATAAGCAACATCTATGTTTTCTAGACCAGCGCCTACACGTCCGATAAATTCAAGTTTTTCGCAGGCATCGAGGAGCTCTTTATCAATTTTAATTTTGCTCCGCAAAATCACCCCATGATAATCGGGTAAAATTTTTATTATCTGGCTGCGGGTCAGATTAACCTGATAATCGCAGTCAAAACCTGCTTCACGTAATAATTCTAGCAACCTTGGATGAGTAGTGTCGACAAACAATACTTTAAATTTATTTTCGGTTTGCATGGCTAAGATGATTTAAATATATTTTAAATGCAGGTTTGTAACCTTTAATATTATTTTCTTTATCGATGATTTTATAACCCAGGACGATGGATTTTACCTGTTTCGAAAACACCAGCCTGGCTGTATCAAAAGTCCATTCTTCACAAAACTGCATCTGGGCAAAATCATCAGGTTTAAACATTCCTTTTTTAAGGTCTTTAATAAGTTTTGGGATTTCAATTTTTTCGCCCGTAAAATAATCAAAGGCAGTTAACTCTCCGTGGGTAACCTTTGCCATAATATTTTCAATAAAGGCGCGTGTTTCCAGTTTTTTTAAGAATTCTGCCGAAACATAATCTTCAGGGTCTTTATTGGTTAGTTCAACATTGTAGGTGATGGTGTCGGCTATCATGATAATTCCATCGGAACCAACAGAAGTCTCTCCAATTGTCTGGTTTGATTCAGTACTGTCGTTACAGCCTGTGAATGCTATTATACCAAAAATAAGCATTATAATTAATTGATCGCTTTTCATGGGCTTTCCATTTTGTTTAATAATGAAAGTAATTTTTATAAACGATTAAATGTTAGCATTTTACTGTTTATACTTCCACAGAACGTATTATTTTCGTAAATCAGTTTTCCGTTTACAAAAGTATGGGTAACTTTTCCGTGAAATGACATTCCTTCATAAGGTGACCATCCGCATTTTGATATTATATCTGAAGCGCTTACGGTAGTATTCATGTCTGGATTAAAAAGAGTAATGTCAGCAAAATACCCTTTTCTGATATAACCTCTGCGGTCAATCGAAAAAATGCGTGCCGGAGAATGGCACATTTTTTCGGCAACCTTTTCTATACCTATATTATATAAAATAAAAAGATCGTAAATGGCAGCCAGTGAAAATTGTATCCCCGGCAATCCGGAAGCTGCATTCAGATAGTCAGTGTTTTTAACTTCCGATTCATGTGGCGCATGATCGGTTGCAATGCTGTCGATCGTGTCATTTTTTAACGAATCAAGTAAAAATGACTGGTCTTCAGCTGATTTAACAGAAGGATTGCATTTTATCGTGTTCCCAAGCCGGTCAAAATCATTTTGATTGAACAACAGGTAGTGTGGAGCAGTTTCCGCAGTAATAAAATCAGGGCATTTTTCGAGTAAAAGGGCTTCAGCTTTGGTTGAAACATGCAAAATATGGGTTTGCCTTTTATGTTTTAAAGCCAGCTCTATAGCCAGTTTTGTGGCATCAATGCAGGCTTTATGGCTACGGATTTCAGTATGTGCCCTTGCCGGAATATGCTGGCCATAAAATTTCTTTGCCTCAACAAGGTTTTGATCAATGATCGATGAATTTTCGCAATGTAATACAACCGGAAGTTTTGATTTTTTAAAAATTTCATCCAGGCTTTCAGGGTTGTCAACCAGCATCTGCCCTGTAGATGCCCCCATGAATATTTTCAGGCCGCATATTTTTGAAGGATCGGCATGGATGATCTCCTCCATATTATTTGGAGTGGCGCCAAGGAAAAATGCGTAATTACAAAGACATTTTACAGATGCAAGTTCATTTTTCTGTTCAATATCTTTGAGGGTGACAGTTTGGGGAATAGTATTGGGCATATCCATGATAGATGTAACACCTCCGGCCATGGCAGCGAGGCTTTCCGATTTAAGATTGCCTTTCTGAGGATATCCGGGTTCGCGGAAATGAACATGGGTATCAATGATCCCAGGCAGCAGATAAGCGTTTTTTGCATCGATAATGGTTGATGCCGACAATATGTTTTCAGGAGGCCTTTCAGGGAAAATATCGTGAATGTATTCATCTTTCAGCAGAACAGCTCCGCGAAAAATTTTTCCTTCATTTACAATACGGGCATTTATTATCAGGACGGGTTTCATGAAAACATCATTGCTTGTAAGATTTGAAAAAACTTCTGATTTTCATAAACATAACTCCCCATAAGGCTTCGTTGAAAATGCCACCACTCATTTTCGAAGCGCCTTTTTTCCGGTCGGTAAAAATAATAGGTATTTCAACAATGTTGTATCCCATTTTCCAGGCAGTGAATTTCATTTCAATCTGAAATGCATAGCCTATACATTTGATTTTATCAAGGGGTATAGAACGCAAAACTTTGTTTCTATAACATTTAAAACCGGCTGTTGTGTCCATAATTTTCATCCTGGTGACCATTCTTACATACCATGACGCAAAATACGACATAAGAACCCTTCCCATGGGCCAGTTTACTACATTAACACCTGATATATAACGTGATCCGATTGCAAGGTCGGCACCATCCAAAGCTGCCTGGTAAAGTCTTACAAGATCATCGGGGTTATGAGAAAAGTCGGCATCCATTTCAAAAATATATTCATAGTTTTTTTGAACTGCCCATTTAAATCCGGCGATATATGCTGTTCCCAGTCCAAGTTTACCAGCCCTTTCAATAATGAATAACCTGTCATTAAATTCAATTTGAAGATTTTTTACCAATAAGGCAGTGCCATCGGGCGAATTATCATCAATGATTAATATATCAAAAGGGTGAGATAATGAAAAAGTTTTCCTGATAATAGCTTCAATATTCTCTTTTTCATTATAGGTAGGAATAATGACAATACAATCATTCATATAAAAAATGTATTATATTTGGCGAATATATATTTTTAATTTGGTTATAAAAAACCTGGAAAGGGCGTACAATGGGAAAATGTAATTTTATTTTGTTGAATTTCAGGTGTTAATAATTATTTTGAAAAAAAGTTTGAATAAATATTTGCAGAATAGAAAAGAGGAATTATCTTTGCATCCGCTTTTGAAACAGACAAGTTTTAAAAAGCAGGAATAAAAAAGTTCTTTGACAATGATGGCTATAAGCAGCGAAAGGTAGAAAGC
>CAZLJX010000018.1:0-70955 GCA_964559985.1 uncultured Bacteroidales bacterium | reverse complement strand
TTAAAAGGAATGGAAAAATAAAAAGCATTAGAAATGTCCATTACTCATTAATCACAAAAAAAAGCATTAAAAATGTCTATTACGCCAAAAAATATATAAAACCATTTATTAAATCCTGAATATAGCCAAAAATTCATCTTCACAAGGTCATTGGTTTTGCCGACAGTGGAATTGTTAAAAAATGCAGCTACACTATTTTTATATCAGCAGTTTTATGCAACTGTCATCATGGATGAATCAGGTTACTACAAATCAACCCATGTTGTTCCATTGTGGACTCTGAGTTTAAAGTTTGAGCCATTTTTATATAAATATATCATTCCTTCAGAACCTGAGACAGGGTCAGAGGTGCGTGGTGTAAGCTTTAAAATATCATTAATATGACAGGTGCCATTGATCTTTAACAGTTTATTATCAAACTCGCCATATATAAGTACCTCAGATTCATTGCCATCGGAATTGGCAATATAAAGCCGGTCGCTGCCATATTCCCAATAACCCGCTTTATAACCAATAAATACATTTTTTGAACCGGATATATTCCTGTTTCCGCTTTCAGTGCCAATGGCTATATTATGTAGCCCATCATAATTACTGAAGCCTGATGAAGATCCGAAAAATATATTATTTGAACCTGAAAAATTGGAATAACCGGAAAGATTTCCCATAATAAGATTTAAATCTCCCGATTGATTTGTTCTACCGGCTGACTGCCCGACAAAAATATTACCAGAACCTCCGGTATTTGAAATTCCTGCTGATTTGCCCATAAAAACATTGTTGTACCCGCCAAAATTCTGTTTTCCGCATTCTGAGCCGATAAAAACATTATCATGACCATCAATATTATTGGTACCGGCTAAATATCCTATATATACATTATTCCAAGCATCGCTGATATTGGCGCCAGCTTTATAACCCAGGAAAACATTATTTTGCCCGTACCGGTTGTAATAACCAGCCTGGAAACCCAGGAAAACGTTGTTTGACGATTGAGCAAAATAACCAGCCTGATTTCCGAGAAACACGTTGTTATGAGCAGAATCATTGGTAAAACCTGTTTCGAAACCAATAAAAACATTGTTTCCTCCATTTTTTATTGAATACCCGGCTTTGTATCCCAGTAATGTATTGTAGCTGCCACTGGTATCAGCTATACCTGCCTGGTATCCGATAAAAGAATTGTACAATCCGGTAGTAACTGCCTTACCACTCTGATGACCAATAAAATAATTTTTTGGGTCGAGTTGCATATAATGGCTGGGGCTAAGTTTTCCGCCTGAAAAACCTCCTACAGCAAAACCGCCTTTGTTGCCACTGCCTTTAACATTTTCATTGACATACACCCGGACACTGTCGTGATAAACCTGTAAAAAATCATGATAGGATTTTCCACCCGAAAAACCTCCCACTGCAAACCCTCCTTTGTTACCGGAGCCTTTAGTAAGTCCATCGCCAACGTTAATACGCACGCCTTCAGGATAAACGGCAAATACGGTATCACCACTGGCATTGATCACATGAAACAATGCTTCACTAACGCCGGCATTTTGCGGTAGCAGCTGTGACGACAGCACAACCCATTCGCTCTCTGCACGGTAGCAAAAGCAATTTTTATCGGTATTGAAAACAAGTAAACCAGTAGCAGGCGAAGCAATTTCATTCATCTGAAAAGTTGTCAGCCTTGGTACAAGCAGTCCTTTATTGACAGATTTTACATCAAGCATGGCTGAAGAATTAACTGTATATCCCGCATCGTCGGTAATGAGGGTGTTCTGGGCCAAAAGCCCCAGATTCAGGACTACCAGCACAATAATAATATAAAACTTCTTCATAGGGATATTAGTTTAAATTATTATACAGTAATACTTTAATATTCAAATGATATCTGGGGAAAGCAAAACATTTTTTTTTAAAATCAGGAAATGCTTTACAATGGATTCTGTTTTAATTCTCTATGTTTTCATCCTGTCATTTGAATAAGTTAGAAGCATCAAAAATCAAAAACAGCTAAAACAGGAATAATGCAGTAATATCTAAACTAAAAACCTCAATATACCATTTTTTTTACAAATAAAAAAATAAATCTGATGATTTTGTTTTCAACTTGAACAATTGGCAATCAGAAAGTTACCACAGAAAATTCTGTCACCGTGATAATAAGGTTTTTATTCATTTACAGGTTGTTACAATTATAGAATCAGTTACAACTATTATCTCATTTAAATTCATTCACCTCTCATAAATCCACCTCACATTTTATTACTACTTTTTTCAGAAAAAGAAAGATATTCCGTTCCAATTTTTCATCTTAATTTTGATTGTTAATTTTAAAACAGAACAATTATGAAAAATTTACTTTTAACATGGACTTTTGCTTTATCATTTATGGCAGCTGGTTATTCCCAATGGAATGCAACCAGCGGGACTATTGGCCTGGGCGACCAATACGGGCTTGTCTTTGGCAGTGAAAATTACGTTTATGCTGCAGGTGGATCAGGCGGATGGGTATCGGCCGACATGGGCGAAACCTGGACAAAAATAGTTGAAACCGGCGATTACTATGTGCCGGCTGTAGGTACAGGAAGCGACGGAGCTGTATATTTCTGCCGTCATAAGGTAATGGATACCGCCTATTTACTCAAATCAACCGATGGGGGTGTAAATTTTACCACCCTCTTAAAAAGAAAAAATTACACTTTTACACAGGTAATGGAAACATCAACCGGAGCATTACTGGTATCGGGGTCTACTTTAATGTCAACATTTTTTATTTTCCGTACTGAAAACCAGGTTGACTGGACAGAAACTGCACTTTCTTATAAAATTCTGCAGCTTAAACGTTACGGCGATAAGATATATGCAGCCACACAAGGAACAAACGGTGGCTTATATGTATCGGAAGATGATGGTGTAAATTTTTCGCCCATTAACACCGGACTGCCATTAACCGCACACAGCATGTGCAAAGCCCCAAACGGAGACCTCTTTGCAGGGGCTTATGAAAGCAACAGTGTAGGTACAATTTACAAATCGACCGATGGAGGTGCTAACTGGAATCTGGTATTTACCGGATCGGCATACAGGCCTGTTTATGACCTTGAAGCGACTCCCGACGGACAAATTTTTGCGGCTATTTCACTAAATGGTTTTAAACACTCCCCCGATGGTGGTACTACCTGGAACGACATTTCGGATGGTGCCTACGATATTATGCAATGCGAACCGGGAAGCAACGGAAAAATCTATGCCATTAAACAAAGCCATCTTGCTTACTATGATGCCGGGTCGGCAGTTAACCAAATTGAAACCAGATATATATCTGTATTTCCTAACCCTGCCACTGATTACATCAGTATTTCAAATATGACAGCTCTAAATACTCCTTACTTTATTACTGATATTACAGGAAAAATCATTGTATCGGGATTAACCAGTTCAGCCGTAATAGATATAAAATACCTGGATAAAGGAATGTATTTCCTAGTTACGGATAATTTTAAGGCTAAATTCATTAAAGAATAATAAAAAAAAAGCTGCCCGAAGGCAGCTTTTTTTTATTCCAGTTTATGAATTACCAGGCCTGAACGAAGTTTTGGCTCGAACCATGTCGTTTTAGGAGGCATAATATTTCCGGTATCGGCAATATCAATCAGTTGCTTCATCGATACCGGATAAAGCGCAAAAGCAACCTTCATTTCACCGCTGTCGACACGTTTTTTCAATTCGCCCAATCCACGGATACCTCCCACAAAATCTATTCGTTTATCGGTTCTCAGATCTTTGATGCCCAGAATTTTATCGAGCACCAGGTTTGAAAGTACTGTAACATCGAGAATGCCAATCGGATCATTGTCGTTATAGGTTCCTGGTTTTGCAGTCAGGCTAAACCATTTTCCGCTGATGTACATCGAGAAATTATGCAGTTTTACAGGTTTATAAATCCCGGTACCTTTTTCTTCAACTACAAAATCCTGTTTCAGTTTTTCAATCAGTTGTTCTGGTGTCAAACCATTTAAATCTTTAACAACCCTGTTGTAATCAATTATTTTCAATTGATTATCGGGAAAACAAACGGCAAGAAAAAAATTATACTCTTCATTTCCGGTGTGTTTTGTATTGGCTTGTTTTTTCTCGTTTCCTACAAGGGCTGCTGCTGCTGTACGGTGATGACCGTCGGCAACATACAGGGCAGGAATGGATTCAAAAATACGGGTAATACGATCAATGGTCTGCTGATTGTCGATATTCCAGAAATGATGTCCAAAACCATCGGCAGCTACAAAATCGTATTGAGGTTTGGTGGTTCTAACAATTTGGTCTACAATACTGTCAAGTTCTTTGTTGGCCGGATAGGCAAAAAATACCGGTTCGATATTGGCATTGTTGATGCGTACATGTATCATACGGTCTTCTTCTTTATCCTTTCGGGTAAGTTCGTGTTTTTTAATTTTTCCGGTCATATAATCATCTACATTTGCACAAACTGCAAGGCCATACTGGGTGCGTCCTTCCATTGTCTGTGCATAGACGTAATACATTTCTTTCTGATCCTGAACCAACCAACCATTTTCCTGCCATTTTTTAAAATTTTCAACGGCTTTGTCATACACTTGTTTTGAGTGTTCATCGGCTATCGGATCGAAATCAATTTCCGGTTTAATAATATGCAGCAGCGATTTTTCTGTAGCTTCGGCTTTGGCTTCTTTTGAATTAAGCACATCATAAGGACGAGAGGCTACTTCGGCAGCAATGGCTGCAGGAGGTCTCACACCTTTAAAAGGTTTAATACGTACCATATTAATTTTAATTAGAGTTGATTATTTGTTTACCTGGAAAGTTTTATCGCCTGTTTTAAAAAACTTCACGATCTGGTTTGCCGAAGCAAGCCCTGCATTGATATTGGCTTCAGCAGTTTCGGCACCCATTTTTTTAGGGGTGGCAAAAACCCGTCCGGCAAATTGGGCTACCAGGTCGGCATGGCAATCGGCTGCAACATCGGTAACATATTTAAAATCGGGACGTTCGGCCAGCATTTTTTTTAGTCCTTCTTCATCCATCACCTCTTTTCGTGCTGTATTGACAAGGGTAGCTCCTTTAGGCATTTTTGACATCAAATCAAAATTGATTGATTTTTTGGTTTTATCATTGGCCGGAATATGCAGTGAAACATAATCGCAGGTTTTATATAATTCCTCCACCGAACCGACCACTTTAATCCCGTCTTTCTGCATAGCATCGGCCGGCACAAAAGGATCGAAGGCATAGATATCCATACCAAAACCTTTGGCAGCTGCGGCTACCATTTTTCCTACGGCTCCGTATGCATGTATTCCAAGTTTTTTGCCGCGGATTTCTGTTCCTGTTCCGGGTTGAAACATATTACGGGCTGCATAAATCATCATTCCGATTGCCAGTTCAGCCACGGCATTGGAGTTTTGACCCGGAGTATTCATGGCAACTATTCCTTTGGCTGAGCAGGCTGCAAGATCAAGGTTGTCGTATCCTGCACCGGCACGAACCACAATTTTTAAACCAGGGGCTGCATCAATCACTTCTTTCGTAACTTTATCGCTGCGGACAATCAGGGCATCGGCACTGGCCACTGCTTTATACAAATCATTAACATCGGTATATTTTTCGAGCAATGCCAGTTCATAACCAGCTTGTTCAACAATCCTGCGTATGCCTTCAACGGCAACTTTGGCAAAAGGTTTTTCGGTTGCAACTAATATTTTCATAATCAACAATTTTAATATTTATAAAAAGGGCTGAGTTGATATAAAAACCCAGCCCGGAAAAAATAAATTACTATGCATTCTGTTTTTCAAAATCATGCATACAGCTAATCAAAGCCTGAACACTTTCAATGGGTAGCGCATTGTAGGTAGAAGCACGGAAACCTCCTACAGAACGATGTCCTTTTATGCCAACCATACCTGCTTTTTTGGCAAAATCCATGAAAGCATCTTCTTTATCTTTGTACTGTTCTTTCATTACAAAGCAGATGTTCATCAGCGAACGGTCTTCTTTGGCTGCTGTTCCCACAAACATTTTGCTTGCATCAATGGCATCATAAAGCAAACCGGCTTTCTTTTTATTAATCTCGTACATGGCATTTATTCCACCAAGTCCCTTAATCCACCGCAGTGTTTCCCGAACTGTATAAATAGCAAAACACGGAGGGGTGTTAAACATCGACCCTTCTTTGATGTGGGTGCGATAATCGAGCATGGTAGGGATTTTGCGATCAACTTTTCCTAAAATATCTTCTTTAACAATGACAAAGGTTACGCCTGCAGGACCTATATTTTTCTGTGCACCACCATAAATCAGGGCATATTTTTTCACATCAACCGGCCGGCTGAGCACATCGCTCGACATATCGGCCACCAGTGGAACAGGACTGTCGATATCGGTGTGTATTTCTGTTCCATAAATGGTATTATTGGTAGTAATATGAAAATAATCAGCATCTTTTGGAATAACATATCCTTTGGGCACATAAGAGAAATTTTTATCGGCCGATGAGGCAATGATGTTCACTTCGCCAAACAATTTAGCTTCCTGGTTGGCTTTTTTTGCCCATACTCCGGTTTCAAGGTAAGCAGCTTTTTTGTTGAGAAGGTTAAAAGGTACCATGCAGAACTGAAGACTGGCGCCACCGCCTAGAAACAATACCTGATACCCTTCAGGAATGCCAAACACTTCTTTAAAAAGCTGTTGTGTCTCACCAATTATGGCTTCAAATTCCTTGCTACGATGCGAAATTTCGATCAGCGAAAGGCCAATTCCGTCCAGGTCGAGAACTGCTTTTGCAGTGTTTTCAATAGCTACGCGGGGTAAAATACTAGGACCCGCATTAAAATTATGTTTCTTCATATGCTAAAATGTTATTAGGTTATGTAAATAGTCAGAAATTTTCAACGAATTTACAATTTTTCTTAATTCCAGATAAAAAAAACGGAAGATAATTTGTACTTATGTTTTATAACATATTATAAACAGGCTTCATGTATTTTTTTTACAATCTGGTTGTTCTGATAAACAGGAATAACGGGGCAGGTATCATATTTAAGTGCATATCTCATATCATTTCCCAGGATATCAACTTTTCCTCTCAGGCGAGGCGAATTACCGAGTATAAAATATAATTTACGGTTACCGGCTTCATTGCACAATGCCATGGCAATTCCGGCAGAATCGCCCCTGGTATAATATTTACCGCTGTTGATAAGGTTTTGTGCCAGTTCGCCGGCAAACAGTGAATCCTCGATATTCATTTTATTTTTCCATCCCGAACACAATAACAGCACATCACATTTTTTCAGCATGATAAATCTGGATAGTACCGAAAAATTTGCGTAAGCACCGAAGTATAAGGGCGAGCCATCATTCACAGCGGATATAGCCTGAACACCATTGGTAGTCGTAAGTACTATCTTTCTGTCTTTCACCCGTTTTTTATCAAAATCATACGGAGAGTTTCCCATGTCAAATCCATTGAGTTGATAACCATCTCTTTCCCCGGCAATGAGGAAATCAGCGCCTTTATATTTCAAAGCTTCTTCGGTTGCCGGAACAGGAATGACAGATTTTGCCCCTTCGCACAATGCTTTACAGATAACTGTAGTGGCACGGAATATATCGATCAGCACTACCAGGTTGCCTTTTCGTGCATAGCAAGGATAAAGTGATGGTGAGAAACAAATATCGACATGAAATTTCGCTGCCATATTCGGTTTTATCTCATTTGCAAAATATAAATTTTAAACAAATGAAATAAAAAAAACTCACGAATATACAATAGAAGCGGTTTTTTTGCGAAATTGTTTTAAAGCAAATACCAGGAAAAAAAAACAAGCTGCCGCCGGCGGAGCAGCAGCTGCCAGATAAGCTGCATCAAGACTGAACATCTGGGCCAGATAGCCGAAAGAAACCGATCCGAAGCCTATGCCAATATCAATAGCCGTGAAAAATGTTGAATTGGCTGCACCACGCTGGTAAGGCATAGCCAGCTGATTGACCATAGCCTGCATCACCGGAAAAATGATTCCAAAACCCATCCCAAGCATCATCGACGACAGCAAAAAAAGATAGTTATTGCTTGCCATTGACAATACCGGAAATCCAATCATAAGCAGAAAAAATGCAGGAATCAAAACTTTTGACGGGCCTTTCCTGTCGTAAATACGACCTCCGGCAATACGCGAAATTGCAAGTCCGGCTGCAAAAATTGCAAAAAACCAGCCTGCCGACAATAATTGTTTTTCACGCGAAAAAACAGTAATAAAGGTAATCAGTCCTCCGTAAGAAATCATGGCAAACATCATTACAATGGACAAAGGAAAAGATGGTTTGAAAATAAAGCTTTGGATATCGATCTTCGAATCATGCTTTTGAAATTTCGGGTATTTTACCATGGTTGCTATGACAAATCCAGCCAAAGCAAGTACCATACCGGTAAAAAAAACATCCAGAAACCGGTTTTCACCCATAATCATTATCCCGAGAAAAGGGCCCATAGCCATGCCTACTGTCATGGAAAGGCCAAAAAAGCCCAATCCCTCTCCTATCCTTGTTCTGGGGATTATATCAGCCATCACAGCCGATCCGGAGGTGGTGGTAATTCCCCAGCTTAATCCATGTAAAAACCTAATTATCAGTAATAAAACCAAAGTGCCTGAAACAGCATATAAACCAAACAACAAGGCAAAAATAAACCAGGCAGCCAGAAATATCCATTTGCGGCCAAAATAATCAAGTGCAGCGCCCGAAAAGGGTCTTATTATAATGGCAGCAAGGGTATAAAAAGCGATGATCAAACCTGTATTGGTTTTATTTTCGCCCATTCCTTCAACAAGATAAACCGGCAGGGTGGAAATAAGGAAATAAAACGCTACTGCCATCAGGAGGTTTGCTATGCACAACAGAATAAAATTTCTGGTCCATAGCTGATCGGTTTTTGCTGTTGATACCATTTACAGGCTAATTACTTCAATGAAATGAATCATCAGGTTTTCAGTTTTTTCTTTTTTGCAGCGGGGAAAAGAACATTGTTAAGAATCAACCTGTATCCGGGAGAGTTGGGATGAAGTGACAAATCGGTTGGTTTATCGCCTACAAAATGTCTGAAATCCTCGGGGTCATGGCCTCCGTAAAATGTCCAGAATCCTTTACCAAGTTCATTATGAATATAACGTGCTTCACCGGCTGATTTATTTTCACCCATAATTAAAACCCCTGGTTTGATAAGGTCTTTGTTAAAAGCGGTGGTTTGTCCCATAAAACCATGAATCAGGTTGTCATGGTCCTGGCAGAGCATGGTAGGTACAGGATCCCATTTGGCCGAAAATTCGAACAGCGTAAAATAATCCTGGTCTTCAGGAACTTTACGGTTATTGGTTACATCAATATCGGAAAATTCATATTCAAAGGGATTCATTACAAGGGTAAAATTTCTGAATGCCAATGTTTTATCAAAATCAAGTTTTGAGGCATAATCGGGGTCAATACCATCGCCGTCGAACATGGGGGCACAAATGTCGGTACCTTCAGCTGCCAGTGCAATATCGAACGAATCGGTAGCTGAACACATGGCAAACATAAATCCACCTCTGATGACAAAATCCTTGATGGTTTTTGCTACAAAAAGCTTGAGCTGAGACACTTTCTGAAAACCCAGTTTATGCGCACTTTCCTCAGCCAGGGCAACATCTTCGCGATACCACGACATGTGCTGGTAAGCACCCCAGAATTTTCCATACTGGCCGGTAAAATCTTCATGATGAAGGTGCAACCAGTCATACCCGGTAAGTTTCCCCGCCAGAATTTCCTCATCATAAATGACGTCATAAGGAATTTCGGCATAGGTCAGTGTCAGTGTAACAGCATCGTCCCAGGGTAATTTGTTTTTTGGAGAATAAACAGCAATTTTCGGGGCTTTTTCGAGCTTCACAGCATCCATATTTACTTCGGGCAAAGCAATTTCGGCTAAAATCTGGTTGGCCTGCCCTTCGGTAATAACTTCATAACTTACACCACGAATCAGGCATTCTTTTTCAACCTCGCTGGCAAACTGGATTAAAAAACTACCGCCCCTGTAATTGAGCAACCACTGCACCTGCAATTGTCTTTCAAGGGTCCAGTATGCAATGCCATAGGCTTTTAAATGGTTTTGCTGGGTATCGTCCATTGGAATCAGGATGCTCGCTGCCTTTCCCGCAATAAAACTGCAAACCATGAAGCATAAAAACCATATCTTTCTCATACACATTTCATTAGCCAAAAGCAATTATTTTGATTCATGTTTAACAGAATAATCAACGAAAATCACTGATATTTATTACTAAACAATTAAAAAGGTGCTTCGGTTGAAGACTGATAAAAATTGGACATCGGGTTGTCCGGTTCGATTCCGAAATCGAGTTGTACGTCCTCGTTCATACGGGAGCTTTTAATCATTGGTTGTCCCTCTGCAACGGGATAGCTGTCGTTATCAAGGTCGGTAAACTGGGCAAGGTCGTTTCTGAACCGTAATCTGACTTCACCAATTGCTCCGTTACGGTGTTTGGCAATGATAATTTCGGCAATTCCAATGGTCGATCCATACTCATCTTCGGTAATACCGACTCTTTCCGGACGGTGAATAAACAATACCATGTCGGCGTCCTGTTCAATAGCACCCGATTCGCGCAGATCGGAAAGCTGGGGTTTGCCTTTGCCTGTCTGGCGCTGTTCAACCGAGCGGTTAAGCTGTGAAAGTGCAATGACCGGTATTTCAAGCTCTTTGGCAATGGCTTTGAGTGACCTTGAAATAATACTCACTTCCTGCTCCCTGCTTTGCACTTTTTCCACACCCGAAGTCATCAGCTGAAGATAATCAACAATAATCAGCTGAATATCCTGCTGCATTTTTAACCTGCGACATTTTCCGCGCAATTCAGCAATGCCAAGCTGTGGGGTATCATCAATAAAGATAGGTGCATCAATCAATGGTTTAATACGATATTCAAGCTGTTGCCATTCATAATCAGCCAGTTTGCCCGACCGCAGTTTTTCGGCAGGCAATTCGGTCTCGCCGGTAATCAGACGAGTAACAAGCTGGTTTGCTGCCATTTCGAGTGAAAAAATAACGACCGGTTTTTTATGTACTACGGCAATATTCCTGGCCATCGATAAAACAAATGCGGTTTTTCCCATAGAAGGTCGTGCGGCAATAATCACCAGGTCCGATTTCTGCCACCCCTGGGTAATACGGTCAATGTTGGTAAATCCCGAAGGTACACCGCTTAAACCATCTGTACGTTTGCCCGTTTCGGCAATTTCGCGGAGTGTATCCCTGATAATAACTTCGACTGGCTGAACATCTTTTTTAATATTATTGATGGCAATTTTAAAAAGTTCCTGCTCGGAATATTCAATGATATTGGCAACATCTTCGCCATCAGAAAACGAACGTTTCTGAATCTCACCGGCCATGCGTATCATTTCACGCTGTATGAATTTCTGGGCAATAATTTTTGCATGATACTCAATATTGGCCGCCGAGCCAACCCTTGATGTAAGGCGGGTAATATAATACGGGCCACCCACTTTGTCCAGTTCACCCTTCGCCCTAAGCCGTTCTGTAACAGTAAGAATATCAACAGGTTTTAATTCATTATTGATATCAATGATAGCCTGGTATATGATGCCATGAATTTCGTTATAAAAACTGGCCGGCTTTAAAATATTGTTTACTTCAAAAAACGATTCCTTCTCAAGCATTAAAGCTCCTAAAACCGCTTCTTCAAGCTCAATAGCCTGTGGTGGAATTTTATTGTATTCTTCCACTACCGGTATTCCTGTGCTTTCACCTGTCTTTTTTTTCACTGCCATTTGTAAACCAGTAATAGATTATAAATGAATTAACTATAATAAAAATTATTGCTTTTTACTGATAAACAGATATTTAAGCTACAATCTGCAAATTTAAAATAACACAATTTAAAACTCAAATCAAAACCAGCCGCAGCAAATATTATTAACTTTTTTTGATTTGCAGTGCTGAAAGTCTTATTATTGTTAATCTTTCATGAAGTAAAATACTTTTTCAATATCTGACAATTCTAATCAGGGATCAAGGCATTATTTTTTGAAATACAGATTTTGCATTTAACTTTGTACTTTATTTCTACCTGGATATGCTTTGTTTTCCGAATGCAAAAATTAACATCGGGCTGAATATTACTGAAAAACGTAATGATGGTTACCACAATATCGAAAGTCTTTTTTATCCGGTCGGGATTTGCGATGCACTTGAAATAGTGGCTGATGAATCACGCAGACCGGGAGAATTTTCCTTCTCAAATTCAGGCACCGCTGTTGATTGCCCTGCTGATAAAAACCTGGTTGTTAAAGCATATCAACTTTTATATCCCCTATATCATCTGCCGGCTGTAAAAATATTTTTGCATAAAGTAATACCTTTTGGCGGAGGACTGGGAGGAGGCTCGTCCGATGCTGCTGCTGCGCTGATATTGCTGAATCAGGTTTTTTCACTGGATATTGACATTGAAATGCTTAAGGCTTATGCATCACAACTTGGCAGCGATTGTCCTTTTTTTATTCAAAATACACCCGCCATGGTCGGCGGACGGGGAGAAACTCTTAAACCGGCTGCACTCAGTCTGAAAGGTCTCTGGATTGCCATTGTTACACCCCCTTTTGGTGTATCGACAGCCAAAGCCTACCGTGAAATAGTACCTTCAAAACCGCAATTTAACATTGCAGAAAATATTCATCTTCCTGTAAATGAATGGAATGATAAAATAGTAAATGATTTCGAGAAACCAATATTCAACATTTATCCGGAACTAAAATCACTAAAGGAAAAACTTTTTGAATACGGAGCGCTTTATGCTTCTATGTCGGGCAGCGGCTCTTCTGTTTACGGTATTTTTAATTCCCGCCCTGATGTTGATTCACAAACATTCAGTCCATATTTTAGCTGGACTGGCGAACTTCTTTAAACCCGCTTCAATGTCCGGTTTATGACTTATATGATCATCCAATTCAACCTATAGCCCAAATGTTATCAGGCAAAGCAACAAAAAAGGGCTCAAAAACGTTATATTTGCATTGACTGTCAGATTTAATTAATTAAACTCGATTAAACATACCGGGAACCTAAAAATAAGCTTTAAAAAAAGTCTGAAATAAAAACCTGGTAAATAACAATATACTGCGTTTAAAATATGAATATCATCAGTAGGATAAAAATGGTAATAAATCACCTGTCGGGGTTGAAAACACATGAAAATCGATTGAAAGGGTTTAAGAATGAGAGAAAAATTAATACCTCTCAGGATATCAGCAATCAATCAGAAATTAATGGCCTTCAATTCCAGGATTTTATAATGGTTTTCGATGCTTCCGGAAAAATGTTAAAGACCTTACAAGGTGATAAAAATAAATTTTTTGATTTATTTGGAAAAGAACTAAATGATAAAATTCTTGAAAAAATCCGGGAGGAAGAAACAAGAGAAAATGTCGGTGATTTTGAATATGTATACCATGATAAAATATTCAGGATAAAAATTTTATCATACCATTGGCCTGAAAATCTCAAAACATTTCTTGTCATTATCAGTGATATAAGCCTTCAGCGAAAAACCGAACTGCAAAACCTCCGGCTTGCCACTGCTGTTGATCAGAGTGCAAATATTATTGTCATCACCGATCTAGCCGGAAATATTCAATATGTCAATCCGAGTTTTACGCTGCATACAGGTTATACGGCAGAAGAAGTAATGAATACCAATACCAGCATTCTTAACGCAGGAAAGCAGCCAAAAGAAGTGTACCAGCATTTATGGCAAACCATCACATCAGGAAAAACATGGAAAGGAGAATTTTGTAACAAAAAGAAAAACGGTGAAATATACTGGGAATCAACCTTAATTACTCCGGTTAAAGACGAAAACCAACAAATTATAAGCTTCATAGCTATTAAAGAAGACATTACGTTGCAGAAAGCACTGAACGAAAAAATTGAAAAACAACAAAAAGAACTTGAAGCCAGCGAAAAGCAATTGCGTGAGCTGAATGCAGCCAAAGACCGGTTTTTCAGCATTATAGGCCACGACCTGAAAAATCCGTTCAATACCTTGCTGGGCTTTTCAACCTTACTGAGTGACAATTACAAATACCTTGATGATGAGAAAAAACTGGAATATATCGGGTATATCAGAAACTCTTCAGAGCAGGGTTTGCAATTACTCATCAACCTGCTTGACTGGGCTCGTTCGCAAACCAACAAGATTGAAATTTCTCCTTCAAACATCAATCCGGCCGAACTTACCGATAATGTTTTTGCATTGGTAGATGCCTTTGCAGCCAGGAAACAAATTACACTGATCAATGAAATTCCTGCAAATATAACTGCCTATGCCGATAAAGAAATGATAAATACCGTTTTACGAAATCTTGTATCCAATGCTATAAAATATACGCCAATAAATGGATCTGTAAACATAAAAGCCCTGCATGAAGAAGACGAAATTAAAATCACCGTAACTGATACAGGAGTCGGGATGGACAGCGGGAAACTGCAAAAACTTTTCCGCCTTGACCAGAATCTTTCGACCCCGGGAACTGAAAAAGAAAAAGGAACCGGGTTAGGCCTTATTCTCTGCAAAGAGTTTATCGAAAAAAATCATGGTAAAATATGGGCTGAAAGCTCACCTGGCCAAGGATCATCATTTATTTTTACCTTACCAGCATCAAAAACCTGATATGATAATGCTTTAGATTTCTTTATGTTGAAACAGGTGAATTAGACTATATATGAACTAACCAATGATTTCAGAATTAAAAACATATAGTATTATTCTACTCATCTTTTTTATGCAACAAACAGGATGGGGAATTCAATTATCCTCGTCATTAAACAACCCGGAGGAAAGTTACACAATGCTTAACGATACTGCTGGCGGACCGCCGAGCCTTGACAGTTTAACCATTCTGCCCGATTCAGGAATACTTATTGTATGGAAACCGTATCATCTTGCGACTCTTAGAAAATATATCGTTTATCGCTATACCCGTGAACAGGACAGCCTTTACGCTGATACCATTGACAATACACAGCAAAATTCAATCATCCAGAAGGCAAATATTAAAACCAACCTGAATTTTTACACTTACCGCCTGGCCTATATTTATGATTCGCTGGGATATATTGTCAGGCTTAGTCCTTTGTCGGAAAGCCACCGGAGTTTGTGTTTAAAACTTGAATCACATGATACCTGCAACCGGAAAATTTTTCTCCGGTGGAACCAATTGCCTCAGTTGAAATTGCCCAGGAAGTACAAAATATACCGGTCGGTAAATTACGATACCGGTTATGAAAAATTTGCCACCATTACCAACGCCGACACACTGACTTTTACATATCCCACGGAAAATACCGTTTATTATTTCAAAATTGTAGCTACCGACGACATCATTTCATCCACTTCAAATATTATAAAAGTCAACACTTCTGAATTAATTTCCCCCCGTTTTGCCAAAGCGGTCTCAGTGGTTACGGCTGCACCATCAACCCTGGTGTTTAATTTTGATTCGTCGCAATTTGCGGGTAAAATAGAACTGATGGAGAACCGGAATAACTTTGGCTGGATAAAAAAGACAGATATAATAAACCCTTCTGGTGGTCAGGTAAAATTTGAAACTTCAATAGAACCTCTGTTATCTTATAGCTGGTATATTAATGTTTATAACCGGTGCAGCAATATTTCGGCTGTTTCTGATACAATCTCAAACATCATCCTTAATGCCGGCGAAAATCTTTCGGAATCGCAATTATCATGGAATGCTCCTTTTCAGAACGGATCAACCCATTATCAGGTAATAAGAATCATTGGTAACCAAACAGAAACAACAGAAAATCTGACTGATTTGTTTTATAATGAGATTCTTGATTTTGAAAGCCTTCCCGGAGGGAAAGTTTGTTACCAGGTAAAAGCATCGCGCGACGATATTGCCTGGAGCTACTCTAATATTGCCTGTATTGAAAAAGAACCGCTTTTTATAATCCCTGAAGGATTTACACCCAACGGAGATGGCCTGAACGATACATTTAAACCCCACATTTTATACATTGAGTCTGATTATCAGCTTATTATAATCAACCGGTGGGGTCAGGTGGTATTCAGTACAAAAGACCTGCACAAATCATGGGATGGACAATATAACGGAAAAGCCATGCCCGAAGGGAAATACTTGTATTACATAAGGATAAAGGCCGGAAATGGTAAATTGATAGAGAAACGTGGTGAATTTGTTTTATTAAAACCCTGAAAATAAACCTTCGCCATACTGACTGTTGGTAAGCAAAATCGATTATTTTTGCAACAGGAAGGAAGTTGAAACAATTATGACAGAATATACCCAGGATGAAGATCAGCTCATAAACAGGCATTTTGATGAATTGTTATCATTAGCCCACAGGTCGCGCGAACAGAACCAGCTTGATGTGATCAGGAAGGCATTTAACCTTGCCAGAGAAGCACATAAACCTATTAAGCGGAAATCGGGCGAACCTTATATCATTCATCCGCTGGAAGTGGCTAAAATTGTTGCTGGTGAAATAGGCCTCGGAACACGTTCCATTGTCGCCGCCCTGTTGCACGATGTTGTTGAAGACACCGATTATACTGTTGAAGACATCCGTCATATGTTTGGCGATAAAATTGCTTCGATTGTTGAAGGCCTTACAAAAATAAGCGAGATTTACGACCAGGAATCATCGCTGCAAGCCGAAAATTTCAGAAAAATGCTGCTGACCCTTTCCGATGACGTTAGGGTAATTCTTATAAAACTTGCTGACAGGCTGCACAATATGCGCACCCTCGACAGTATGGCACCCAACAAACAACTTAAAATAGCAGGAGAAACTTTATTTTTATACGCTCCTTTAGCCCACAGGCTGGGATTATATGCCATTAAAACCGAGCTCGAAGATCTGAGTTTCAGGTTCAGGCATCCTGATATTTATTTTGAATTGCAAAAGAAAATCAATGCAACCGAAGCCAAAAGAACCGCTTTTATTAATAAATTCACCCTGCCAATTATTGCACGACTAACTGAAGCCGGTATAAAATTCAGCGTTTCGGGGAGGCCTAAATCTATCTATTCCATCTGGAATAAAATGCAAAGTAAAAATGTTCCCTTCGATGAAGTATATGATTTATTTGCCATCCGCATCGTATTTGAGCCACGCCCTGACATTCCTGAAAAAACCCAGTGCTGGAACATATATTCTATCATCACCGATATTTATATGCCCAAGCCCGACCGGATCAGAGACTGGGTAAGCACTCCTAAATCAAATGGTTACGAAGCACTTCACCTTACAGCTATGGGTCCGTATGGCGAATGGGTTGAAGTTCAGATACGATCAACACGCATGAATGAAATTGCCGAACGGGGTTTTGCAGCACACTGGAAATATAAACAATCGGATTCCCAGGAATCAGAACTGGACAAATGGCTGAAACGTATCCGCGAAATGCTTGAAAACCCAAGAACCAATGCCCTTGAATTTATCGATGAATTTAAACTTAACCTGTTTTCATCCGAAATTATTGTTTTTACCCCTCAGGGTCACCTGAAAAATCTGCCTAAAAATGCCACAGCCATCGATTTTGCTTATGAAATACACTCCGAAATTGGAAACCATGCTATTGGGGCAAAAGTTAACCACAAACTTGAACCCCTGAATACAGTACTTAAAAGTGGCGACCAGGTGGAAATTATTACTTCTGAAAAACAACAACCGGTTCCTGAATGGCTCAATTTTGCTGTTACAGCAAAAGCAAAAACAAAAATCAAGGAAGCTTTTAAAGAAGTCAGGCGACAGACTATTGCCAAAGGGAAGAGCCACCTTGATGAAAGCCTTGCCGAACTGCAACTTCACCCGGGCGGCAATATCTTTAAAAAACTGTATGCCCATTTTGAAGTGAATAACAAAGATGATTTATATTATATTTTCGGAACCCGCGAAATTGAATCGGAAGAACTTAGAAAAATCCTGCAAAAAAGAACAGCCAATAAATTAATACGTTATTGGAAACTGTCATTTATTCGTCCGGGGAAAAAACGTGATGCAGCAATTCAGCAGAACAACATTGCCCGTATTGACCATAAAAAAACCATCGACCTGGATGAGTTGATGGAAAAAAATATTTTTAAAATTGCTTCATGTTGTAACCCAATTCCAGGCGATGATGTAATGGGTTATATAAAAACCGACGATGAAATAATTATCCATAAAAATCACTGTCCCGAAGCCATCAAACTGAGTTCAAGTTACGGAAACCGCATTGTAAAAGCCAAATGGACACAACATAAGGTAATGTCGTTTCTGGCGCGCATAAGGCTTGCCGGTATTGACCGCATTGGTATTATCAGCAATGTTACCGGTATTATTTCTGAGGAACTGACAGTCAATATGCGTGCTATCAATTTCGAAAGCCACGATGGCATTTTTGAAGGTACAATCGACCTGTATGTTCATAGTGTTACTGACCTTAACAACCTGATCGGCAATTTGGGAAAAGTTAAAGGGGTTAAATCAGTCAGCCGCATTGAAATATCGCAAAGCCAATAATTTTTATTTAATTTTATTCTAAATAAAGATATATTTTTCGTATTTTGTCACTCCCAAAAACAAAAATTATGGGATGCGATCAGACAAAAGAAGCAGCAAAAAAAATCCTTACCGACTACCTTGCCCACATGGGACATCGTAAAACGCCTGAGCGGTTTGCCATCCTTGATGAAATATACAACCATGACGGTCATTTCGATGTTGAATCGCTCTATATGATGATGAAAAATAAAAATTATCGTGTGAGCAGAGCTACCCTGTACAATACCATCGATTTACTGCAGCGTTGCAACCTTGTGGTAAAACACCAGTTTAAAAAAAATATCACCCAATACGAAAAAGCATTGAACTGCAGGCAACATGACCATATTATCTGCACACAATGCGGAAAAGTGACTGAGTTTAGCGATGCCCGTATTGACCAGGTAATGGAAACAGCAGCAAAAACCATCAGTTATAAAATCACTCACAGAGCCATGTACTGCTATGGCATTTGTATTGATTGCCAGTCAAAAGAAAAAACTTAATTATCATTTAATAAATTATTTATGAAAAAAATCAGAAATGGCCTGTTGGTCGGAATGATTGCCGGAGTGATTGATGTAATACCGATGTTCATTCAAAAAATTGCATGGGACGCTAATCTTTCTGCCTTTTTTATGTGGATCGTCATAGGTTTTTTTATTTCAAAAACCAAAATCAAAGTACATCCTGCATTGAAAGGATTGATTGTTTCGTTTTCGGTGTTGCTTCCAACAGCCGTTATGATTGCGTATAACCAGCCTATATCTCTCATCCCCATCACCATAATGACCGGGATTTTAGGCAGCCTTTCAGGAATTTTGATTAACCGGTTAAATAAAAAACGGTAAATCAACGCTTTACCGGAATCTTTACAAAAAATAATTATTGTTGACAGATGGATTGTAAAGCATACAGGGAATCGGTAATTTTGGAATCATTAATATCATGTAAGATGAGAAATATTTACGCTGTACTTTTCATGTTTTTTCAGGTTGTAACAGTTTTTTCGCAAACTGCATTAAAAGGAGTATATGAATACATAGCCCCTGATCTGATTTCGGTAAAAACCATCAATCAGGTAGATGTGGAAGGGTTGCCTTTTGTATGTATTGACACCATTCATACCCCCATGCATTTTACCCTTGAACTGAGAAATGGCAGTTACATTTATAAATATCCGAATGTGTCAAGGGTATTTGAAGAAGTCACCGAAACCGGACATATTGCTTTTTCAGGAGATACGCTCATACTGACCGATACAGTCTTTAATGAGCCATATGCTGCTACCCGCGAATATAAAGACCTTGACAATCAGTATATATTTGTTTTTAAAGATGCACTCAACCAACCCTTAGTCTCCTGTCAGGTTATGATTGATGATAAAAAATATCTGAGTGGCGCAGATGGAATAATTAAAGTACCTTTCAGTGATCTGCAATACAGCGAAAGCAATATTAAAATTTTTAAATATATATATATCGGTGAACTTAAGCTGAATATTCAGCCGTTCAACACCAGAGATGAATTAAAATATGCCAATTATTTCACAATCAGGATTTTCAGCTTCAAGCACAATAACATGTATATCAAAACCCGGAAAATAGTGCCATCAGGCAGTAACAAGGTATTATTCATCAATTTTGATGACCAGAATAGTACAATGATTTTTTTTCAAAAACCTTAGATAAAGCCATGAGTACAAAAAAAATTGCTGATGTTAAACCATTTAAACATGAAGCAGAACCGGGCTTTTATAAATGGTGTTCATGTGGTCATTCCAAAACCCAGCCATTTTGCGATCATTCGCACCGGACAGAAGCTCCGGGATTTAAATCGGTTAAAGTGACCCTGCTCGAAAAAACCACCGTATTCTGGTGCATGTGCAAACACACCAAAACTCCACCCTGGTGCGATGGTACGCATCACGCTCTTACCCAATAATAAAGCTTGCCATCGAAACTGAAGCGTGTTGGATACCACGGTGAAAAAACCGGATTGTATCATTTTCTTCTTTCAGTCCCAGGGTGTAAAGCATGGGCATATAATGATCGGGCGAAGGAATGCCCTTGCGGATGTCTTTATCGAGTTCATCGATACGAAACAGGATTTCCATTTTTTCTTCAAGAATCAGCGCATGAAGCTTATCGTTGGCCTGAATAGCCCATTCATATGGCGGGTGATCAATTTCAGACTCCATAAACCTCAGATTATGAACCATATTACCACTACCAATGATTAAAATTTCATTGCTTCGTAATGATTTCAGTTCACCTGCAACGGCTCGGATTGTTTCAGCAGGCATATCGAGGTCAATACTGAGCTCAATGACCGGAATATCAGCCAATGGATACATGTGTTTAAGAACAGCCCATGCAGCATGGTCAATTCCCCTGTTTTGATTTGCTGTCACCTGAATTGATTTCACGGCCTGCATTACCAAACGGGCAGCAGCTACTGAACCCTGGCAAGGGTATGAAATATTGTACATTTCATCCGGAAAGCCATAAAAATCATAAATCTGTTTTGGGTAAATCCCGGAAGTAACCTGCAGCCCTTTGGTCACCCAATGGGCAGAAACAACCACAATGGCTTTTGGCCGTGGTATTTCATGTACCAGACTCTTTAAAGATGCAGTAAAATCATTTTCAAAAAGGGCATTCATTGGTGAACCATGGCCAATAAATAAAACGGGAAATTGGGTGTCCATGAAATATTAATTTATTGGTTGAAAAAATAAGGCTGCCTTTGAATAAGCAGCCCTATGGTAATTATTCTATCTATATTTATTTAGCAATTCTTTCAAGCCATTTGAGCATAATCAGCATGGTAACCATTGATAAAACACAGGCCACCACAAAAACTGACCATGTCAGCCAGATAGGAACACTATCGTACAAAATAGCTCCTATAAAAAGCAACTGATTACCAATGGCAGTTGCACCAAGCCAACCACCCTGCATAACTCCCTGATATTGTGGTGGTGCTACCTTTGATACAAATGAAATACCCAGTGGACTAATAAATAATTCGGCTACTGTGAGAATAAAATAAGTTCCGATCAGCAGGAAAGGCGTAACGCGCTGAACATCTGTCAATCCTCCCATAGCCACCACTTCCGATTTTAAAGGAAGGCCTATAGAGCCCATACACATAACAAAATAGGCAGAAGCAGCAATAAACATTCCTATGGCTATTTTTTTTGGCGTTGATGGTTCAAACCCCTTGGCACGCATCCATCCAAAAATGGCCATGATGACTGGTGTGAGTAAAATGATAAAAAATGGATTAATGGATTGAAAAATCTCGGCGCCCTGAATAACAACGAATCCCAGGTTAATTTTAATTCCGCTCAGATCGGTATAATCTTTGGCAAAATATGTTAGTGTAAGCCCGTTCTGATGAAAAGAGAACCAGAAAAAGATTACAACTGCAAAGACAGCCAGTAAAGCATATAGCCGTTGCTTGACTTCTTTAATATCCATAAGGATTGCACCCGATTGCGGGGTTGATGATACTTTGGGACCGGGATTTGGAAACCGGCTTTTATTTACTACATAAATGACCAGAGAAATGAGCATGGCAATAATCGAAACTCCAAAAGCATAATGAAATCCTGTTGAGAAAACATTGAGATAATTATTGACAAAAACATTCATATCGGCAACCTGCACCCCGCCACTCACTTCCGATGCAAGGGTTACAAGTTTCTCCTGTGCCTCGGGGGTAATGGTTTTTTCAAGATAAGCATAACATAATTCGGGCAGACTTGGATTATATGAAAATCCATTATGAGCCAGCCATCCGTTCCTGATGCCAACAGCGAAGAGCGGAGCAAACAAAGCCCCTACATTAATAAACGCATAGAAAAGTGAAAAACCGGCATCTCTCATTTTACCGTATGTTTCATTGTCGTACATCTGACCGACAAGTGCCTGTAAGTTGCCTTTGAACAGGCCGTTGCCAAAAGCAATGGTTAACAGACCGAAACATGATAAAATCAGGAATAAAGTTTTATTCGGAACCGGTGTTTTGGTCGGAAAAGCAATAATCATATATCCGATTGCCATTATAACAAGGCCTAATAAAATAGTACCTTTATAATTTCTTGTACGGTCGGCAATAACACCCCCTGCAAATGCCAGAATATAAATCGAAAAATAAAATATAGAATAAATCAAACCTGCATCGGTGCCCGACAGACCAAATTTTGCCTGTAAAAACAAAGCAAGGATAGCCATCATGGTGTAAAACCCAAAACGTTCGCCCATATTAGCCAATGCGGCTGTCAATAAGCCATCAGGATGTTTCTTTAACATAAAATTCAGTTTAATTGGTTATTATGTATTCCTTTTTAATGACAAAAATAAAAATCTTTTTGAAGTTTCCAATTTTTTATAACTTTTCATATACATTTGGCATATACATGATATGATTTCAGCGAGTTAAAAAACAATAAATTAGAGCATTATGAAAATATTCACTGCTCAGCAGGTAAAAATAATTGACCAGCACACCATTGAAAATGAACCTGTTCATAGCATTAACCTGATGGAAAGAGCTGCAATGGCATTTGTGAAAAAATTCATCACTATCTCAGGGATCGAAAAGCATGTTCATGTTTTTTCCGGACCAGGAAATAATGGTGGCGATGCGCTTGCTATTGCACGTATGCTAAGACATTTGCACTATAAAATTACCGTGTATACCCTTAACATGGATAAAAAACCTTCAAAAGATAACCAAATTAACTATAACCGTCTTTTTGACCTTGATGATATTGAAATTTCAGACCTTACTTCTGAAAATCAACTACCCGAAATACATAGTAATGAGGTGATTATTGACGGCCTTTTCGGATATGGTCTTACAAAACCCTTAGAAGGGTTTGCTGCCAACGTTATTCATCACATGAATGCCAGCGGAGCTACTATTTTCTCCATTGACATACCATCGGGTTTAAAAACTGAAGATAACAGTGACAATATCATCAACAACATCATCAAGGCAGATTTCACCTTTACATTTGAATTTCCGTTTTTATCATTTTTCTTTCCCGAAAATGAAATATATACCGGCCAATGGGAGATACTTCCTATTGGATTGAGTAGCGAAGCCATTCAGAAAACAGAATCTCCATATTATTTCATTCAAACAAAAGATATAAGGCCTCTTATCCCTACCAGAAAAAAATTTGACCATAAAGGCCATTACGGGCATGCTTTTCTTGTTGCCGGGAGTAATGGGAAAACCGGTGCTGCTGTACTGGCCGCCAAAGCATGCCTTAGAACCGGTGCAGGCCTGCTCACTGCTCATATACCTCAATCCGGTGCAGGTATTATGCAAACTGCTATTCCTGAAGCTATGCTTGATATTCTGTCTGACAACAATCCTTTCCTCAACTTTGATGAATTAAAAAACTATGATGCGGTTGGTATTGGACCCGGAATAGGAAAATCGACATCGATGCATGAAATGGTCAATCAATTGGTATCAATTGCCAGGATGCCTATGGTTATTGACGCCGATGCGCTCAATATCCTGTCAGAACATAAAGAATGGCTTGATAATCTGCCTGTTAACAGTATCCTTACACCTCACCCAAAGGAATTTGAGCGACTTGCGGGTAAATGGAACAACAGCTACGAAAGGCTTCAGAAACTTACCGGTTTTGCTGCAAGGTATAATGTTTATGTTGTGCTGAAAGGCGCATATTCTTCAATAGCCTGCCCCGATGGAACAGTGCTGTTCAATTCTACCGGAAACCCCGGAATGGCAACAGCTGGCAGTGGTGATGTACTCACCGGGATGATCCTTGGCTTGCTTGCCCAGGGTTATCCGCCTGACGAAGCTGCTGTAACCGGAGTATATCTGCATGGACTGGCGGGAGATATTGCTGCAGGAACAATAACCCAGGAAGCGCTTATTGCTTCTGATATTATTGAAAATCTCGGAAACGCTTTCAGGCAGATAAAAAATACCGATTTATAAATTCAAATGTGCAATGAATTCATCTAAAAATTTTAAAAACAGACAGGATATCGTTTATTCAACGAATCCTGATTTTCAATATACTTTTGAAAATAATACCGGACAGGATACTCTCCCGCCCCGTCAGCAAAACCTTAAGGTGTGGCTTGAAACCAAAAACCGTGGTGGAAAAACTGCCACGGTAATTAAAAATTTTATTGGCACAGAAAACGACCTGGAGACCCTTGCAAAAGCACTTAAAAGCAGGTGCGGAACGGGCGGATCGGCAAAGAATGGGGAAATAATTATTCAGGGCGATTTCCGTGATAAAATAATAGATATTCTCAAATCAATGAATTACAACGCAAAAAAAGCAGGTGCCTGATCTATGAAAACAGGGCAGATATTATTTTTAATAACACGACATTTTAAACTCGGTATCATTATTGAAGCTTGCCTTGTTAAAAATATTAATAATCATTTCGAGGTTCTTGAAAAAATAAACGAACCGGATGATTTTCCCAAACCAGTGCAGGAAATTATTAACCTGATCCAATCCTATTCCGAAAAACAACTGTTCAGGGTATATGGCCGCAACTCAAAAAATGTCAATGACTTTATTAACAAACTTAATGATGTACTATATAATGAACAAATAAAGCCCTTTATTGAACGAAGACTTGACCTGCTGCTGCAAAGAATTGCCGAAGGAGGCTTTCTGCTTGCCTTTAGATCAGGGCACAGCAATATCATTTTTGAAGACGACTTACTCGATATCAGTTCTATTCCTATTCATCCTGTTTTTACATTTACAAAAACCGAAACTAGTATTCAGTACCAGGTCGACTTTTTCAGAAATGATCAGCCATTTGACTTTACCGAGAAAAAAATTACTGTTATCACAAATGCACCTTGCTATTTTCTGTATGACCAGGTTATTTACAAAATTGAAAATTTCGAAAGTAAAAAACTGATGCTTTTTACCAGGCAAAAGGTAATAAACATACCCCTTGCCTCAGAAAATGAATATCTCGAAAAATTTATCCTGCCTTGTGTCAGGCAATATGATACCAGGCTTTTTGGATTTTGGGTGCATGAAACTGTAAAGCCTGATGAAGTAAAACTAAAGGTATCGGCCGATCTGAAAGGATGTCCTGCCTTTGAACTTTATTTCAAATATGGACGTTTTCCGGTAAAACCCACTTCAGTGCAAAAGACCATTGCTGATTGCGAACCTGTTAAAAATCATATCCAGATCAATATTTTCCGTCGCGATTTCGTTTTTGAACATGGTATAAAAGAATGGCTGATTGAATCCGGATTGAACACTAATGATGAATTTTTCTACTACCCCAGGGCTGAATTTGCGCTAAATTATGAACAACAGCTTCAATCAGTCATTACATGGATCAATAATAATGAAAGCCAGCTTAAAGAGCAGAAAATTCAGACTGATACTTCTTTTATCGAGGCAACTTATTATATAGGTAAAACCCAGCTCGAAATAAGTAAGACAGAGCATCCCGACTGGTTCGACCTGTATGGCACAATTGTTTTAGATGAGATAGAAATACCGGTCATTATGCTGAAAGATCATATTTTACAAAATATCAGGATATACAACCTGCCCTCCGGAAAAAAAATGATTCTTCCCGATGAACTGTTTGGTAAATTCCGCGAATTGCTGCGTATGGCAGACACCAGGCAAAACCTGATAAGAATTTTGAAAAAACGCATTGATGCCGGAACCATTGAATCAATCATTGCTACCGATACAAACCTGAATTTCTCGATTCAGGGGGCACAATTGGGAGAAATGCATAAAAAAGATCTGCCACAAGGATTAAAAGGTACCTTACGACATTATCAGGAATACGGTTACTGGTGGCTAAGCCATTTATCGGCTGCAGGATTAGGAGGGTGCCTTGCCGATGATATGGGGTTGGGAAAAACAGTGCAGGCTATTTGCATGTTGCTGGAAGCAAAAAACTCAGGAATTTCCCTGAAAAAATCAAAAATCCCAAAAAAAACCAGAAAGAAAGAGGAAGAACCTTCGGGTGAAATATATCTTAATGCAAGCCTCGTTGTTATGCCATTATCATTGCTGCATAACTGGAAAAATGAAATAAAAAAATTTGCCCCTTCCCTATCGGTAATCATTCATCAGGGAGGTGACAGGTCATCAAAGCTGGAAACATTTTACCAATATGATGTCGTGCTTACTACCTACGGAACAATGCGTAACGATATTGCACTGTTTTCCCAACCTGTGTTCAGATACATTATTCTTGACGAAAGCCAGTACATTAAAAATCACCGTTCACTCACCTACAAAGCTTTGGCACAATTAAAAGCCACCAACAGGTTTACGCTTACCGGCACACCCATCGAAAATTCATTATCTGACTTATGGTCACAACTTAATTTTGTAATTCCTGGGTTTTTAGGCAATTACAGGTATTTTCACAGCAATTATATTCTTCCTGTCGAATTGCACAATAACCATAAAAAGGTGGAAGAACTCCGCACTATTACCGAAAAATTTATCCTTCGCCGCACCAAAGAAGAAGTGGAACCAGACCTGCCACCTCTTGATGAACAAACTGTTTATTGCAGCTTCGATCCGGAGCAGAAAACAGTATACGAAACAGCCAAATCAGAAGCCCGTAACAGAATTTGGGCAAGCATCAATGAAAAAGGAATGAAAAAATCAACTTTCGTTATCCTCGAATCAATGCTACGGCTCAGGCAAATAGCCAACCATCCGGTTCTGATAGACGAAACCCTCCATGCCGGTTCGGGAAAATATGAACAAATCAAAGATTCCATTGCAAATATCACTTCCAATGGACATAAAGTATTGGTCTTTTCATCATTTGTTACCCACCTGAACCTTATAAAAAAACACCTTGAATCAACCGGTATAGGATATAGCATGATAACCGGCCAAACCACCAGGCGGGAGCAGGAAATCGATGATTTTAATGACAATACTTCAAAAAAAGTTTTTCTGCTTTCAATCAAGGCTGCAGGCACGGGTCTCAATCTTACCGCTGCCGATTATGTGATGATACTTGAACCATGGTGGAATCCGGCCGTGGAGGCACAGGCTCTGAGCCGTGCACATCGAATTGGGCAGACTAAAAAAGTGATTGTCTTAAGATTTATCACCGCCGGAAGTATTGAAGAAAAAATTCTGCAGCTCCAGGAAAAAAAGAAAAAACTGGCAAGGGAAATCATCAGCGAAAGCGACTTTATGAAACAACTTTCAGAAGAGGATATGAGCGATTTGTTTGCAATGGATCAGGAAAATGCTGAATAAAAACAGGTTTATTTTTTGGTCAAAATATTCTGCATGATTAAACGAACTGTCATAAAAGCAAAGTAAATATATTTTCGGTTATTGACCTTAGATTATTTAATAAAATTGATAAATAATATTTGGCTGATTTTTGATATGAGATTCAATTTTATTAAAATCATTGATAAATGCCTTTTTAAATTCTTAATTTTGGCAGATAATTAACAGTAAAGTGATTTGCTTATTATTAACAAATATTTGAAATACAATGAATAAAACCATAATTTTCATCATCCTTGCCAATATTATCAATGTTGCCTGTGCCCAAAGTTTCAAAACGGATCTTATTGATCTGAAAGCCGTTAATGGAGAAGAAATACTGGGAAAAATACAATCGCTGCCATTGGGAACCTGCACCCTGAACGGGAAACGTTGTTTTGCTCCCGGTCATTTGGATTGGTACCAGGCATTCGGGCGCGATGCTAACGGGCTTATAGGTAATGATACGCTGTTTGAACTGTCTGACCGTATTGGTGTGCTGGCTGTTGCTATTAAAACTCTTGACTGGCGATGGAAAGAGATGCAACCAAAAATTGACCAGCAAACCCTGTTAATATCACAGATGCAGGATAACGAAAATGAAAACCGACGATATCGCGAAACAGTTGAACAGCTTTTGCTCAGAATTTCACAAATTGAAGGTTCCATATCCGACCTCAGGTTAAAAATTGAGCAAATGGAACAATCTCAAAAGCAAAGGGAATAGCGGGTAATTACAGATTTTTAACAAGCCAGTTCATTACATTTTCCGAAATACGCTTTTCAATATCTTCACCTTCAGCTTTTTTGAAAGGTTTCCCCATTATTTTTGCATACAGTTCAATATATCGTTCCGAAACATGCTGTACAAAATCATCGGGCATAAAGGGAACCTGCTGGCCTTCTTTACCCTGGAAACCTTTTTCCATCAGCCATTCTCTTACAAATTCCTTCGAAAGTTGCCGCTGGGGCTCACCTTTCAGCTGACGTTCATGGTATCCATCAAGATAAAAATAGCGGGAAGAATCAGGAGTATGTATTTCATCAATCAAAACGATGCAGCCGTTGTGTAAACCAAACTCATACTTGGTGTCGACAAGTATAAGCCCTTGCTTTTCAGCCAATTCTGTTCCTCTTCGGAACAAGGCAAGGGTATATTTCTCCAGCTGGCAGTAATGTTCTTCACCCACCAGGCCTGAGCTGATAATCTCATCAGCCGAAATATCCAGATCATGTCCTTCGCTGGCTTTGGTGGTTGGTGTAATAATGGGTGACGGAAAGCGGTCATTTTCTTTCATTCCTTCGGGCATTGACATACTGCAGATGGTGCGTTTTCCGCTTTTATACTCCCTCCATGCATGGCCTGAAAGATATCCTCTTACCACCATTTCTACCTTAAAAGGTTCAGCTTTTAAGCCCACGGTAACCATCGGATCGGGGGTTGCAATTTTCCAGTTTGGGACAATATCGGCTGTAGCATCAAGAAATCCGGCAGCTATCTGGTTTAACACCTGACCTTTATATGGAATGCCTTTAGGAAGCACGACATCAAAAGCCGAGATACGGTCACTAACAATCATTACCAGATATTTGCCATCAATATCATACACATCACGGACTTTGCCATGATAAATATTTCTCTGTCGCGGAAACTGAAATTGTGTGGAAGTTAATGCCTGTATCATAATCAATGTTATTTGGAAAGGTTATTTTTTTCAGAATCGCTATTACGGTCTTTTGCATAAGCCCTTACAATACGGGTAACCAGCTCGTGGCGGATGATGTCATTTTCGTTCAGCTCAACGACGGCCAGGCCATCAATACGGTTTAAAATTTTAATGGCGTGAATCAACCCGCAGGGAACATTATAAGGAAGGTCTATTTGGGTAATATCACCGGTAATAATAAATTTAGAAGACCTGCCCATGCGTGTCAGAAACATTTTTATCTGATTGATGGTGGTATTCTGTGCTTCATCCAGGATGACAAAAGCATTATCGAGTGTACGGCCACGCATATATGCCAGTGGTGCAATCTGCACAATCTGGTCTTCGATCAGCGCTTCGAGTTTTTTAGGAGGAATCATATCATTCAGTGCATCGTAAAGAGGCTGGAGGTAGGGATCGATTTTCTCTTTCAGGTCTCCCGGCAAATAGCCAAGCCTTTCGCCTGCTTCAACCGCAGGGCGGCTTAGAATAATACGTTTCACTTCTTTATTTCTCAATGCCCTGACAGCAAGTGCAATAGCTGTATATGTCTTTCCCGATCCGGCAGGCCCAATGGCAAAAACCATATCATTTTCCCTTAATTTTTCAACCATCAGCTTTTGATTCTCAGTACGCGCCCTGATTGGTTTTCCATTATCGCCATAGACAATGATATCGCCCTGTTCATCGGGTAATTTAACATAAGAAGGCCCACCATCATTGAAAATCCGGTCGATATCCGATTCGCTGAGGGTGTGAAAATAATTGTAATGTTCGATGATCAGGTTTATTTTTTCCTCAAAAAATTCAATTTCAGTAGGTTCGCCAGTAACTTTCAGTTCATTACCCCTTGCCAAAAGCTTGAGTTTAGGAAAAAAAGTTTTCATCTTCTCAAAATGGCTGTTACGCACACCAAACAACACCACCGGGTCAATCATTCCGAGATAGATGATTTTTTCATTCATATTGCATAAGAGTTAGGGTAATGATTTCCATTTTATTTGTAAAAATTCTGTCTGAATCCAGGAGCATATAAAAAAAAAGATGCCATAAAGGCATCTTTATAATGCAAATTAATTTAATTACTTAATCCCTAATTTAGCTTTCACCAAAGGTAAAATATCCTGACTGTCAGACGAATGATAAAGCAAAACGCCCATACTCATATCAAAGACATAAATAAAGCCCTGTTCCTGGGCAACAGATTCTATGGCTTTTTTTGCCTTGTCAATAATGGGCTGCATCAGCTTTTCTTCTTTGCTTTGTAAATCCTGTTGTGCTGTTTGCTGAAAAGCCTGGATGCGTTTTTGTAAATCCTGCAGTTCCTTTTCTTTGGCATCGCGTATCAGGTCGGCCAGCGAATCGGCTTTTGCCAGATAATCGTTATACTTGTTTTCAAATTCTTTCTGCATGGCCAGTAATTGATCTTCTAACTGTTTGGCATGTGCTTCTAAGGTTTTCTTTGCCGTTTCCCGTTCTGGCATAGCTTTCATTAATTCCTGGGTATCAATATGAGCAAATTTCAATCCTTTCTGAGCGGGGGCATTAAAAACCATCAATAATAACAATATGGCTGTCAATGTAAAAATGATACGTTTCATGCTTATTTTTTTTTAGTTAAGGCACAAATATAGAAATTAATTTTTATATCCAAGTTTTTTCAAAACATCATCGCTTTTATCATATTTCGGGTCGGTATAAAGCATATTCATTCCTCCGGAACTATCGAAAATTACTGCATAGTTTCCTTCAACAGCAAGTTCTTTAATGGCATTAAACACCTCGTCCTGGATAGGTTTTACCAGTTCCTGACGTTTTTTAAATAAATCGCCGTCTTTGCCAAAATATCTTTTTTGCAGCTCTTTGGCTTCTTTTTCCTTTTTAATAATTTCATCTTCACGTTTAATGCGCATTTCTTCAGTAAGCAGCACTTTTTCTGCCTGGAATTCTTTATACATCCGGTCAATATCTGCAAATTTGGCTTCAATTTCCTTTTGCCATTCCACCGAAATCAGGTCTATTTGCTGCTGTGCTTTTTCATAGTTGGGGATATTGCTTAAAATATATTCGGTATTGACATATCCGAATTTCTGGCTGAATGCGTTTATTGAAAAAAGCATTATCACGAATAAGAAACATTTTTTCATGGTTATTGTGGTTTTAAAAATTAAGTCCTGTTAAAATTGAGGTCCAATAACAAAGGCAAAATGTCCACGGTTGGCATCGGGCTGATTGGGAATCTGATCAAAACCATAGCCCCAGTCGAGTCCAAGAACACCGATCATGGGCAGGAAAATGCGGAAACCAACACCAGCCGACCTTTTAATATCAAAGGGGTTAAATTCTTTGGCAGCATACCATGCATTACCACCTTCGACAAAAGTATGAACATAAATGGTTGCCGAAGGATTGAGCGATAAGGGATAACGCAATTCGAGGGTAAATTTATCGTACAGATTTCCTCCTTTTGGCGGTGTTAACGATCCCCGGTTGCTGGGTCCGTTATCATATCCCCGTAACCCTATAATTTCTGTTCCATAATAGCTGTAGCCCGATAAACCATCACCTCCAAGCTGAAAACTTTCGAAAGGCGAAGGGCCTATTTCTGAATTATAAAAACCTAAATAGCCAAATTCTGCCCGTGTATTTAGTACAAGTTTGTCTATCAGATTTGTAAATACCGATGATTTAAATTTCCATTTATGATATTCAATCCATTTATATTTTTCATTATCCGTCATTTTTGAATAATCATAATTATCGAAAAGCGAATAAGGAGGTGTTAGTTGCATTGAAATTGAAAATAATGAGCCTCTGCGCGGATAGATGGGCTGATCCATTGAATTTCGCGAAAGTGTGTTTGTAAGGCTGATATTGTTTGATTTTCCGTTGCTGAAAAGAAAATAGCCGGTAAAATTTTTAAGGGCATAGCGCTGATAACTTAGATCGTGCGACAATACAAAAAAATCGTCGGGCCATTGTACCCTGCGTCCAAGCCCCACACTGACACCACTCACTTTCATGTACTGGTCAATCTCAAGCAGGCTTGTTCCTAAACTACGGATGGTATGGTACAATGATACTGACAGTGAATTAGGCTTTTTACCTCCCAGCCATGGTTCGACAAAAGAAAGAGAATAAGCCTGATAATATTTTCCGTTGGTTTGCGCCCTGATCATCAGTTTTTGCCCATCGCCTGTTGGTAATGGTCTCCAAGCTTCCTTGTTAAAAATGTTTCCGACAGAAAAATTATTAAACGTAAGACCAAGGGTTCCGATAACCATTCCACCTCCCCAGCCTCCCGACAACTCAATCTGGTCTGATGCTTTTTCTTCAACAATATATTCTAGGTCGACTGTTCCATCGGAAGGATTAGGCGTTGGTTTAACATCAAGCTTTTCAGGATCGAAAAAACCCAGTGTTGCCAGCTCCCGGTTCGAGCGGATGATATCGGAACGGCTGAATAACTGTCCGGGTTTTGTTCTTAATTCACGCCGTACAACATGTTCGTTGGTGCGGGAATTACCCGTTATAACAATCCTGTTATTGACAGCCTGTTTTCCTTCATAAATACGCATTTCAAGGTCAATCGAATCATTTTCAACAAGCACTTCGACCGGTGTGACTGAGAAAAACAGGTATCCCTCATCGAGGTAAAGAGAACTTACAGCATTTTCTGAAACATATAATTTATTATTCATCACTTTCTGATCGTAAATATCGCCCTTTTTAATTCCTAAAACCTGCGACAACACATCACTGCTATACATCGTATTTCCAACC
Source organism: uncultured Bacteroidales bacterium (assembly GCA_964559985.1). Classification (GTDB taxonomy): domain Bacteria; phylum Bacteroidota; class Bacteroidia; order Bacteroidales; family CAZLJX01; genus CAZLJX01. Next base: position 37,480 of record CAZLJX010000018.1, on the reverse strand, counting down.
CAGGTAATGTTGCGGAAAAAATATTTACGTCCTTCATCAATTTTCATCTCAATATTAAGCAGGTTTTCATTAAAACGATACACAGTATCCCATAGAATGGCAGCATCACGGTAACCATTTTCCTGGTATTTGGCAATAATATTTTCTTTATCCTTTTCAAAGTTTTCCGGGACAAATTTTGAAACTTTATAAAAACGATACCACATTTTAATCTTTGTATCTTTCATTGACCTGCGAAGCTTATTTTCAGTCAGGTAAGTGATTCCATCAAATTTTATCTGGTTAATTTTAACCTTTTTGTTTTTGTTGACAACAATGTCGAGGATAACTGTATTTGCCATTGTGGTATCATCTTTCTGAATGATATCAACAGTAGCATTATAATATCCCTTATCGACATAATGCTTGCGTACTGTATTTTTTGCTGTAATAAGGGTATTATCGGTGACCTGGGTACCCCTCATCAGTTTGATTTTTTCGCGCAGGTCATCAGCTTCTGATTTTGAAACACCTGTAAAAGAAAATTTTGAAAGTCTTGGCCTTTCTTTCAGTTCAATATCAAGAAAAATAGTGTTGCCTACAATCTGGGTGGCATAGATTTTAATGTCGGAGAACAAACCTTGTTTCCATAATTTTTCAATGGCATGACTTATTTTTTCTCCCGGGACAGTAATTTTATCGCCAACTTTCAAACCCGAAAGGTGAATAATAACCGTAGGTTCGTAATATTTCACCCCTAATACAGTAATACCACCGATTTCATAATCACGTGGATTGGAATAATCAATCTGAAGGGTTGATGATGAAGAAACCTGTGCAGCAATAAAACCTGAAAGACAGATAAATACAATAAAATGGACAAAACGCAGCATTGATATAATATTATTTAATTTGTTCACTTGTTAATCCGAAACGTCTTTCGCGTTTCTGGTAATCAATAATGGCCTGGAAAAGGTTTTCCTTGCCGAAATCGGGCCAGAGGGTTGGCGTAAAATACAACTCGGTATAAGCTATCTGCCATAGTAAAAAATTACTGATGCGGTATTCGCCACTGGTTCTTATTAAAAGTTCCGGATCGGGAAAATCTGATGTATATAATGATTTTGCAATCATTTCTTCATTGATGTCTTCGGATGTTATATTGCCTTTGGTAACTGTCTGAACAATGTTTTTAACTGCAAGTAAAATTTCTCGTTTCGAGCTGTAGCTCAGTGCAAGAATTAGCGTTAATCCGGTATTAGCTGAGGTATCATGTATTACTTTCATCAGGTTCTGATGCACTTTTTTTGGCAGGGTATTGATTTCACCGATGGTTTTTAGTCGCACATTATTTTGCATAAGCCTGTCACGTTCTTTACCCAGTGTTGAAACCAGCAGGTTCATTAAAGCATCCACTTCAGATTTTGGACGTTTCCAGTTTTCAGTTGAAAAAGCATATAAAGTCAGGTATTTTACACCTAATTCACCACAGGCTTCAATGGTTTCCCTTACAGCAGTAACCGCCGACCGGTGTCCGAAAATGCGGGCTTTACCTTTCTGTTTTGCCCACCGGCCATTACCATCCATAATAATGGCAATATGTTGAGGAAGTAAAGTTTTATTAATTTGTTCCTTTAATGACATAGCATCCAAAAAATTTTGGCAAATTTAATCATATGCCCGACAATTCGTCAATAAATCTATATTATAACTTATGGTTATCCATAACATACTCATCCAGTCCCTATTTTTTGGATTTGAAATTTGTTGTCCTGCAGCATTATACGTATTTTTTATATCTATCTGATCCGATACGATTTTACAATAAATCCATTCTCCCCCTACCGACCAGTGTTTGCTAATATTATATTTTCCGCCAACTCCCATAGGTATAGTAAATGAATTGATAATAAAAGCATATGAAACGCCTGTGAGAATATAAGGGCACCAGTAATTTCTTCTCACATTTCCGGGTTTATAGGGTAAAAAATTGAACGCAGCAACGAAAGAAAAATCGATCACAGAAGCCGACAAACTTCGCTTACGGAACTGCTGGTAAGGCCAGTCGGAGTCGTTATCAGAAGCATTTAACCTGGCATATGAAACAGCTGCTTTAATACTATAATAATCATCAAGGTTATGCCGGTAAAAGATATTTGCTGCCGGTCTGACCTGATAAAAATGTTTAGACATATTAATATCACCAAGGTAATAAGAAATGCCACCAAAAATGCCAAACTCCGATATGGGAGACTGGGGTGTGGCATGTAAAAAACAGCATATCAAAATAAAAAAGCTATAAAAATGCTTCATGCGTAATATTGGATTTTGCTCCAATAATAAACCTTTTTTTTCATTGTTTATTATACGGGATCAGAAAATACCTGTAAAAGTACGTTTAAACCGTGGCAGACCTTTTCGGTTGGTCTTCATTTTTAACGTAAGGTTAAATGTAAGGGTGTTATAAATATCGTAGAAGTCACCACCTAACCCAGCCATTTTTACCCCTTTATATTTCGACACCTTGCCACCCAGATCATCCAGATTGTCTGATAAACATAAATGTGAGGCAGCTTCCACACCAAAAAACAATCTTGGGGTTACTTTGTATTTAAATCCAATACCCCCATAAAAAAGGGCGGCCATTTTATGTTTGGGAATTCCTGTACCATTCACCCTTATTACCTGCATTTTTTCCCATTGTCCTCCTACCCTCATCTTTGGGTTAAAATAATTAACACCTATACCGCCAAATATATAAGTAGGAAGGTTAAAATTCCTGAACCGGATAAAGAAATCACTTGATTGGGAATAGAGGGTACGTTTTCTTCTTTCACGCACCAGGTGGAATTCGCCCTGAACAGACAATTCGGCCAGAAAAGTCTGGAAATAATAACCCCTTCCATAGGTTTTCCCTCCAACAATAATCAGCCTGTATGCTCCAAAGCGGTCACTATCCCGAAGTATCCCAAGACGCAATTGACTTTTGACACTTAACCTCTGATTTATAATATATCTCATCCCGGCATGTCCGATGGGAGAAAATGCCTGGTAATGCATCCATACATATTTATTAATGCCTTCATTTTTAGGGGCACCTATATCGCCCATAAAGCTTGCGATACCAATCCCCCCTGAAAGTTCATAACGTGTACGTTTCCAGTTCTGTGCCTGGAGATCAGAAACAATAAAAAGCAGAAATATAAAAATAATACGGTAAGGCATAAATACTGCAAATTAAAACTTAGGCAACCCCGTACGTCCGGTTCTTAATTTATAAGAAACCGTAATCTGGGTAAACATATAAAAATCGTCATATTTTGGGTTTCCTCTCTGGTCACCACCCCCATAAGGCTGGCCTATCAGGTTTTCACCGTCAAGAAATGAAGGATCGGCCAGATCGGCAGCTTCGTTACCTCTTTCATTTCTCAACCATTGGTTATTAACATAAGTTGTACTTACATCATCAATGTAATCGGTGTAAGTGTACCTTCCACCATATTCAATACCAATTCCCCAATAACGGTTAATAAAATACCTGAAACCAAAACCAAAAGGGATACAGGCCGAAACCCGTTTGTATTTTTGCCGTGTTTCCATCAGCCCTTGTCCTTCGGTACCTAATGGCTGCAATGCCACCCATTTGCCGTTGTATTTTGCTTTGGGATTGAAATAGAAAAATCCATATCCCATAAATACATATAAATTGGTATTCAGATTTTTCAGCGAAAAACCTGATCTGCGTTTCAGGTTATATTTATGGGTCAGCTTTTCATTTATGATTGATATTTCGGCTACTGTATTGAATTCAATAATGGTTGAGCGGAAATGCAGATTGCGGTCGCGCCGGTAAATATTTTCGGTATTAGCATCGCTGCCGTGTACAACACCATAAGAAAGATGAGCATGTGCATTTACCATTTCAAGTACTTTATACCTGAATCCAACAGATAATGCCGGCCGGGAGGAATTAAAATCATAATCGGTGAAATATTTTGACCCGGGTTTATCGGCACCGCCCAACTCACCGAAAAAATTAGTTATTCCAAAGCCGCCTGTCAGTTCATACCTCGATCTTTTCCACCTGTTGGACTGGCCTATAAGATCGCCCGTTATTATCAGGGTAAAAACAACTACAAGCAGCAGATTACTTATGTATTTACCAAACATGTTTGCTTGTTTTAATGTCCATTTTTATATTCACATTTTGTTGTAAAGAAATATAAAAAAAAATTAAATTAAAAATTTAATTTCTAACATCGGCTCCCCACATCAGTTTTGAACGCAAAGTCCTGAAATAATTATGATCTTCAAGCTTAATTATATGTATATAAAAACCTGCTTTCCGGATGGTTACTTCTTCACCGGCATTTAAAAAACCACTTCTCGAATCGAGTGAAATTAAGTTTTCCTTGCTCCTGCCAGAAATGGTCAGCCTAATTTCAATATCATCCGATACTACCAGTGGCCTGACCGTAAGGTTGTGCGATGCAATTGGATTTATAATAAATGTTTTTGAATCGGGAGTGACAATGGGGCCACCTGCACTCAGGCTGTATGCCGTTGATCCGGTTGGTGTTGAGATAATCAATCCGTCAGCCCAGTATGAATTCATATATTGGTTGTTGATATCCGCATTAATGGTAATAAGCGATGAACTATCTTTTTTATGTATAGTAAGTTCGTTAAGTGCGTAATTAAAATCGCCGAAAATATTTTCTTTGGTTTCAACCTGTAAGAGCGTCCTTTTTTCGACTGTAAAATTATTATTCAATATACCATTTACAGCTTTTTCGATTTCATTTGGTGTAATATCAGCAAGAAAACCCAACCTGCCTGTATTGATGCCTGCCATAGGTATTTCTTTGTTTCTGACGAATGTTACTCCTTCAAGGAAGGTTCCATCCCCGCCCAGGGTTATAAAAAAATCAACATCGCTGATTTCGTCCGGGGTTGAAAAAGTTTCTGCTACGGGTTGTAATTTCCATTCCTGGTTTAAAAAGTCTATAAATGGCTTGTAAACCTTTAACATTACCTGGTTGCGCGCTACAAACTGATCGTACAGGTCGAAAAAAATACGAGCCAGGTCGTTTGACTGACTTTTAAGGAATAATGCAATTTTCATTGTTTACACTTCATTTTCGTTTCTATAAATAAACAAATTAATTCACCCTGTTTTGAAATATCCAACAAATGTAAAAAATTATTATAATTCTATGTAAGCATGAATATTAAACGATAATAATCCCATATTGTTCCTGGTGCATTCAATCCTGAATATTTTGTCGTAGTATGTTACCAGGTCTAACCCTGTCCCAAAACTGTAAAGCATTTGATTGTTATAATTATCAGCCACCGACGGCGAAATAGAAATATATCCGGCATCGATAAAAAAATTCATATAAACAGCATAATGCACTTTATTAAACTGCGGAATCTGCAGTGCACTTATCTGAAATATCCTGGGCTTAAGGATGGCAAACTTCATGGTATTTTTTGATATAAGATAAGCATTTCCGGTAATCAGGTTGAGCTCATACCCTCTGATATATAAATCATTACCTAACTGATAGCGATAATAAAACGGGAGTTTGCTAAAGGCAATATAACTTCCATAAAGGGTTGATGAGGCAAACCATTTATCTGACAAAGGCTTATGATAACCCACTTTCCCTGAAAAAAGGAATTCGGGTTTTTCATTATAAAATTGTACACCCGAACTCATTTCAACACGATATCCTTTAAGCGGATAGACATGAATATCCCTTTTATCGACCGAAAAACCCATGGCGGATCCTGCCGAATGACTTTCATTTTGATTGAGATATCGGGGATTTAATTTAAGGACGGTATCACTGAGGCTGGTTATATAATAATTCCAGTTAATAAATATTTCTGATGACCAGTTAATTTTGAACTCAAGCCCGCCGATACATCTCCATTCCTTTTTAATATAAACATCCTGATGATTAAAATACACCGGCTTATTCTCTTTTGTGTTGTAATAAATTTCCTTTTGTCTGAACCCGGAAATATCGAAATAAATGCCAAGTTTAGGCTGAAGGTGCAGTGAAGGGTTATGAAACATTAGCCCGTATTGTTCCTTATAGCCAAATCTCACCTTTGCCTTTAATGTCTGACGTTTGCCAAACAAATTATATCTGACCATATAAAATCCATAATTCAGGCGGTTCCACTCCTGATTGTAAAAATATGATGATAGATTGCGGTCGGCTTGTTCAAAAATAGGATAAGGCCACCAGTACCATCTTTCTTCAACAGTAATTTTCAGTGTACAATGTCCGGTAATAACCATTTCGACACTGGTAGTAACATAATTAAACAGGGATGTATTTAAAAGTATTTCATTGATTTTTTGCTCATAAAACCGTATTGAATCATTTGCAATAAAACTACCTTCAGAAAATGGCAATTCACGCAGAATAGTAGACTCCCTGGTAACTTTATTGCCTGCAATGACAATGGAATCAATCATACTTTTCTGGGCATAACCCTGAAAAAGAAACAGGCAAGATAAAACACACAGAAAATGGCGTAACATGGCTAAATGGTTGATTAAATGCTCAGATATTTCAGAAATGAATCAAGTCTCTCATTCAGCAGGTCATCAACCAGGTCGTTATTTGAAAATGAAGCTTTGATAGCATAGTTGAACCGTTCGAAAGTCTGAACGATAGCCGAAAGGTCGGTACGGTTAATCTTCAGGGTGATTTCCAGTTTTGTTGAATCAGCAGGAGAAAACACATATAAACTAAGTATTTTTGCATCGTTACTTTCCACAATCTGGGCTATCTGGCTAAGCATATAATCTTTTTCATTCAGTTCAAGGACAAGAATACCGCCTTTATTATCGACAGCCATTATTTCAGCCGTTTTCTGTAATAAATCGGAAAGCGAGATCAGACCCTGGTATTCATTTTTTTCATTCAAAACCGGAAGGGTTGTAAGTTTATTGATGGAAAAAATGCTGATTACATCATAAATATGCTGACTGGCATATACATATGGACGGTTTAAAGAAAGTTTATGGCTGCCTACAGGTTCTTCGGGGGTATTCATATCGTAAATATCGGCATCAGAAATCAAACCCAAAAGTTCCGAATTATTGACAATAGGAAGATGAGATACCCTGAAAACTTCCATCCAGTTGAGGGCGACCACACCGGTATCGGATGTCCTGAGGGGTGGAATTACTTCTGATATTAATTCTTTAGCAAGCATAAAATATTTGTTAACTTTGCAGGCTCAAATGCCATTTAATCATGACCAGTTTAAGTGTAAATATAAATAAAATTGCCACAATCCGAAATGCCAGGGGCGGAAATATTCCAGATGTAAGGTTGGCTGCGATAAAAATACAGCAATTCGGTGCCGATGGCATCACGGTTCATCCCCGTCCCGATGAGCGACATATCAGGTATAATGATGTTTACGAAATCAGGCCGGAAATTACCACTGAGTTTAATATAGAAGGATATCCATCCGAAAAATTCATACAACTGGTGCTTGACGTCAAACCTCATCAGGTTACCCTTGTTCCTGACCCACCTGATGCCATTACTTCAAATACAGGGTGGGATACCAAAAAAAACAAAAAATTCCTTACAGAAATTATTTCCTTGTTTCAGCAAGCCGGCATACGGACTTCTGTCTTCATCAACCCTATTGCAGAATTGATATACCATGCTGCCGAAACTGGCACCAACCGCATTGAATTGTATACCGAATCCTATGCATCTAATTATCATATCAACAGGGAAAGAGCCATTCAACCTTTCATTGAAGCTGCCGTTGCTGCCCGGAAAGTACATCTGGGAATTAATGCCGGGCACGACCTTAGCCTCGACAATCTGAAATATTTTTCCTCTCAGGTACCAGGCTTGCTCGAAGTATCCATTGGCCATGCTCTCATCAGCGATGCCCTGTATTTTGGCCTTGAAAATACAATTCAGATGTATAAACAACAACTTTCTGCCGGTAATTTATGAACCTTTTCAGTCGTATTTCAGGCAGCGGACAACCATTGATAATCCTGCACGGTCTTTATGGTTCAGGCGATAACTGGTTTTCCATTGCACGCAAATTTGAAAGCCGCATGACCGTTCATCTTATCGACGCACGAAATCATGGTCATTCACCTCATTCTGCCGAACACAGCTATCCACTGATGGCAGATGATCTGAAACAATATTTTCAGACCCATAAAATTGAAAAGGCAACCATTATGGGTCATTCCATGGGAGGAAAAACTGCAATGCTGTTTGCTCTTAAATACCCTGATTTTGTTAATAAACTGATCGTCGCCGATATTGCACCGGTATCATATTCCGGCGAATTTGACAAGGGGCAGACTGTTTTTCACCAGGAATTGATAAAAACGTTGTTAAGCATTGACCTTAAGCATTTAAACAGCCGTGATGAAGCAGAAAAACTGCTGCTAAAAAAAACAGAAAATAAACTATTGTGTAATTTTTTACTTAAAAACCTGAAATTTGAAAGTAATACCTGGTCATGGAAAATTAATATCGAAAGCCTGAACCGCAATTTACACCTGATGATGGCAGGTATTGAAGAATCGGCAGGGTATTTGCCTGCAGGCAATAAAAATTTTCCGGTATTATTTATTAAAGGTGAAAAATCAAATTATGTGCCTTCATCCACTTTTCAAAAAATATACGAAATTTTCCCGGGTGCAGAAATTAAAGAAATTAAAGGGGCCAGCCATTGGCTTCATGCTGAATTTCCAGATGAATTTGCTTTAATCATGCAGCATTTTATTTTTTCCTGAATATGAAATTCAATATACCGGCTACCGATAAAAACAGTAAAGCCCGTGCAGGGGTTTTAGAAACCGATCATGGCAGGATTCATACGCCTATTTTTATGCCTGTTGGAACAGTAGGCTCTGTAAAAGCAATACACCAGCGTGATCTGGTTTCTGATATTAAAGCACAGATAATTTTGGGAAATACCTATCATTTATATCTCAGGCCAGGAACTGAGATACTCAGGCAATCAGGCGGATTGCATCGTTTTATCAGCTGGAATAAACCTATCCTTACCGATAGTGGTGGATTTCAGGTTTTTTCCCTCGCCGACAACCGGAAACTTTCTGCCGGTGGTGCTTCATTCAGGTCACATATAGATGGTTCATCACATTTTTTTTCACCTGAAAATGTAATTGATATACAGCGCATCATTGGCGCAGATATCATCATGGCTTTTGACGAATGCCCCCCCGGAGACAGCAATTACAACTATGCAAAAAAATCGCTCCAATTAACATTAGACTGGCTTAATAAAGGAGTAAAGAGATTTCAGGAAACCCAACCTGTATATGAACACCAGCAATCACTTTTTCCAATTGTCCAGGGCTGCATTTACCCCGAACTGAGGAGAGAATCAGCTTTACGGGTTGCTGAATACAATATGGATGGCAATGCTATAGGAGGGCTATCAGTGGGTGAACCCATTCCGGTAATGTATGATATGATTGAAATTGTAAATGAAATACTTCCCTACGACAAACCCCGCTACCTGATGGGTGTCGGAACACCGGTCAATATACTTGAAGCCATCGACCGGGGTGTAGATATGTTTGATTGCGTAATGCCAACCCGCAACGGCCGCAATGGAATGCTATTTACCCGCAACGGCATTATAAATATGCGTAATAAAAAATGGGAAAACGATTTTTCTGAAATTGATGCCGATGGCACTTCCTTTGTAGATCATTATTATTCAAAAGCTTACTTAAGGCATTTATTCGTTTCTGGCGAAATGCTGGCCATGCAGATTGCAAGCATACACAACCTTGCATTTTACCTCTGGCTGGTTACTGAAGCGTCGGAGCAGATTAAAGCAGGCACCTTCCATGCATGGAAAAATACCATGGTAAAACAATTAGCCTGCCGTTTGTAAAGGAAATACCATCCTGAAATTGATTTTAATATATTTATGGTATAAAAAATGTATATAAGGTAAGAAGAATTAGAAAAAATCATTTTATACTGATTATACTGATCTTTTCCTGTAAATCAATTTTCAATGAATGTTCTATCCCAATATGATAAAAATATATTATGTTAGCTGCCGTTTAATTTAAGATGAAACTAAAAATCATTGATTGGTATATCATTCGCAAGTATCTGGGCACCTTTGTTTATGCCCTTGTATTGATAATTATTATTACCATCATTTTTGACATTTCGGAAAAAGTGGATGATTTTCTTGAACGCGAAGCACCGCTGAAAGCCATTGTATTTGATTATTATTTTAATTTTATACCTTATTTTGTAAATCTTTTCACTTCGCTTTTTACGTTCCTTGCTGTTATTTTCTTCACTTCAAAAATGGCTTCCCAAACCGAAATTATTGCTATCCTTAACAGCGGGATGAGTTATCCACGCCTGTTGAGGCCTTATATGATCGCATCTGCCATTATTGCCATATTCTCTTTTTTGTTAATGGGTTATATTATTCCACCTGCTAATAAAGTCAGACTCGACTTTGAAGAAAAATACATTAAAAACGCTTATCATTTCAGGGCAACCAATATCCATCGTCAGATTGAGCCTGGCATCTATATCTTTATGGAGAGCTACAACAATTTTTACAACATCGGCTATAAATTCTCCATTGAGAAATTTGAAAATGGCGAACTGAAGTCTAAATTAATCTCTGATTATATCAAATGGGATTCTGTAAAAAACAAATGGACGATTCACAGTTATTATATCAGGGATTATAATGGAATGAGTGAAAAAATCACTTCAGGTTCAAGTATCGACACTACCATCAGGCTTCATCCTTCGGAATTCAACCAGCGGATAAATATTGTTGAAGCCATGAACAACAATGAACTGAGCCGGTTTATTGACAACCAGCTGTCATCCGGAAATGAAAATGTTACACTTTTCCTGATTGAAAAATACAAACGTTTTGCATATCCTTTCTCTACATTTATACTTGCCATCATAGGGTTAACACTGGCTTCGAAAAAAACACGGGGTGGAATTGGCTTAAATATAGGGCTTGGTTTGCTTTTTGCATTTTCTTATATCATGTTAATGCAGGTTTCAACCGTATTTTCAATCAACGCAGGGATGAATCCATTGATCGCTGTGTGGGTGCCAAATTTGATTTACGCAGTAATTGCTGCTGTATTGTACAGACAGGCAGCCCGCTGACATTCATCAATACAAATTATTAATTCGTCATCAAAATTTACCCCTTAATCCTTTCATTGTACACAATAATTTTGTAACCTTGCATTCTTGTTCTTTATATTTTCCCTGATTTTTACCAAAAAAAATCGAGAAGGATTAAAGTATCATATTGTTAAACCAAAAAGAAAACCTATGTCGTTAAAACAAAAGACAAAAGAGTTAATCAAGAAAAGAGAGATGATTCTGCAGGGAGGTGGTGAAAAGGCCATTGAAAAACAGGTTGCAATGGGGAAACTGACTGCCCGCGAAAGAATTATGGCTTTACTTGATGAAAATTCATTCCAGGAGTACGACCTTTTTGTTGAACATGAAGGACGTGATTTTGGTATGGAAGGTAAAATTCTGCATGGTGATGGAGTAATTACCGGTACAGGAACCATTTTCGGTGCACCTATTTGTATCTACGCCCAGGACTTTACCGTTGCCGGAGGTTCATTAGGATTTATGCATGCCCGCAAAATCACCAAAATCATGGATCATGCATTAAAAATGAGGGTTCCACTGATAGGTATCAACGATTCTGGTGGTGCCCGTATTCAGGAAGGAGTAAATTCACTGGCAGGGTATGGTGAGATTTTTTTCCGCAACACTTTATCCTCCGGAGTTATCCCCCAGATTTCAGTTATTTTAGGGCCTTGCGCCGGTGGAGCCGTGTACTCTCCTGCCCTTACCGATTTTGTTTTTGTAGTTGAAAATATTTCGAAAATGTTTATAACAGGTCCCGAAGTTATAAAATCGGTGCTTGGTGAAGAAATATCGATGGAAGCACTGGGCGGAGCAAAAATACATGCCGAGATTACCGGTAACGCCCATTTTTATGCCAAAAGCGAAACCGAATGTTTTGAACAGATTAAAAAACTTATCACGTTTATTCCCTGGAATAACGGTCAGAAAGCCAAACCTTTCCCACCCAAAGAACCACGGTCGGAGTATAAAAAAATTGAAGAAATTGTCCCCAGCGATCCGAAAATACCTTACGATATGCGCGACCTGATAAAAGCAATGGTTGACGAAAGCGATTTTTTTGAAATACAGGAACATTTTGCTGCCAATATGATTATCGGGTTTGGCCGGTTAAATGGCGAAACTGTGGGTTTTGTTGCAAACCAGCCAATGGTGCTGGCCGGATGCCTCGATTGCGACAGCTCCGATAAAGCAGCCCGGTTTATCCGGTTCTGCGATTCATTTAATATTCCTATTGTTACTTTTGAAGATATGCCGGGTTATTTGCCAGGTATTGACCAGGAGCATGCCGGGGTTATCAGGCATGGAGCTAAAGTGCTTTATGCTTATAGCGAAGCCACCGTTCCGAAAATTACTGTAATTATCCGAAAAGCTTATGGAGGAGGTTATATTGCCATGAATTCCAGGCATCTGAGGGCCGATTTCGTATTTGCCTGGCCTACTGCTGAAATTGCTGTGATGGGCCCCGAAGGAGCTGCCAATATCATCTTCAGAAAAGAAATTTCAGAAGCCGAAGATCCTGAAAAAATGAGGAAACAAAAAGTAAAGGAATATAAAGAAAAATTTGCCAATCCCTATGTTGCGGCAGCCAAAGGCTATATCGATTCTGTGATTGCCCCGGGCGAAACACGCCATATACTATTGCATTCTATCGCCGTTTCGAGCCATAAAACCGAAACCCGACCAGAAAAAAAACATGGAATACCCCCATTTTAAAATGATTGTTTATGGAAAACACAGCACAAAAAAAAGAATGTTTTAAAATCCTGGCCATTGATGAAGATAAATATAAAACAATGTTCAACAGGAAATATGAAATGCGAAAAAAATGGCAGGAACCTGATCCTAAAATTGTTAATGCCATACTTCCAGGAACAATAACAAAAATATATGTAACCGAAGGACAGGAAGTTACCATTAATGACAAACTGCTTACTTTTGAAGCTATGAAAATGAAAAATCTCATTTTCAGTCCTATAACCGGAAAGGTTAAAAAAATTCATGTAAACGAAGGGCAGATGATCGCAAAAAAGGACTTGCTGATTGAACTCGAAACCTAAAAAGAGCCGGTAAAACCGGCTCTTTTTATTTATACACCTGTATATTAACAATATAACTTTTTGATATCTTATCGCTTTGCCGTTGGTCATCGATTTTTCAATACTGGTCATTCATAAGCAGCACTTTATAAAAAACATATTTGCAAGTCGTTAATTACTAATATATTAAAAAAGTATGTTATTAAATATTGATCTTTATCAGTTATCCCTATATTTTAATTACTTAAATTTGTTCTGATAATCTAAAATTTATAACTCTATGAAATTTTTACAATTTATTCTTGTTTTGGGAATCGCGGCTATAGTAGCAAGCACCCAGGTAAAAGCTCAGGTGGTTGAAATTGGCACAGGAACCGCAGTCAGTACCAGCCTCCCGATGGAACCTTATTATGGTTACACCTATTCGCAAACATTATTTCTGCAGTCAGAACTGAATATTGCGAATAAACGCATCTCAAAAATTGCTTACCATTACAATGGTACAGGCACTTTTACCGACCAGGTAGCTGTATATATCGGATATACAAACCTGCAAAAACTTACCATGTGGGCTCCTGCAGCACAAATGACAAAAGTATTTGAAGGCGCATATCCACTGCTCAATGTTGATGGATGGTACGAAATTGTACTTACCACTCCGTTTGAATACAACAATACAGAAAACCTGATTATTGCATTTGATGAAAATACCACGGGTTATCATGGCAGTACAAACGATTTTTTCGCCACAGCTGCCACTGACACCATGAGTATTTCTTATTATGCAGATGCTTTAAATCCGGATCCGCTCAACCCACCGGCCACTCCGCTTGGAACCGGTGCCAATCCTTCATCAAGCACTGTTAACCGCTTGAAATACAGGCCGAATATCCGAATTACTTTTAGTGATATTCCAACAGGACCTCAGATTTTAGTTTCCCCTTCAAGCCTGAATTATGGAATTACTGAAGCTGGAGTAGGAGTAGTTACCAGGTATGTCACATTTTCGAATACTGGGGTATCTGATCTTACCATTACCGGTGTTACCGGTATGAGTGCCCCATTCTCGGTGAATTTGAGCACCAGCATCGTATTGTCTCCCGGAGCTCAATCATCACCGACCGCTATTGTATTTGCACCTGTTGCAGCTGGTTCGTTTGACCAGACTGTTAGCTTTGTAAGCAACGCAACAAGCGGTGATGCATCTTTGGTATTGCACGGCGAAGCTTATCCGCAAGGCATTATTTATGAATCGTTTGAAGGAACATTCCCGCCGAATGGATGGGAAGCTACTCCAAGTGCCCAATGGACACAGGGTACATCTCCTTACGACGGTGCCAAAAATGCTTATCTTGCCAGTGGAAAAGCAGGGATTCTGATTACACCAAAACTGAACATCACTGCGACCGACAGTTTGGTATTCTATGCCAGGAAATCAAGTTCATCCACTACTGCACAGCTTCTGGTTAAATTTTCACCGGATAAGACCAACTGGACACAACTGCTGGCTGTACCACTAACGGCAACCTATGCACGCTATGTGGTTTACCTGAGTACTGCAGCTGGACTGAATTATATCGGATTTGACGGTGTTGGCGTTACTTACCTTGACTTTGTAAGAGGCCCGTTGATTTATATTTCAACAACTCCACCCGAACCGGCAACTAATCCAGTACCGGCCGATGGAGCAGTTGACATATTATTATCAACCAATTTATCATGGCAGGGTTTAATCAATGCAACCGGATATAAAATCAGCATTGGAACCGATAACCCACCAACTAACCTTGTAAACAATGTTGACCTTGGTAATGTTACTACCTATGCATTGTCCGGACTTAACTACAGTACACAATATTATTGGAAAGTTGTTGGTTACAATCAGTACGGCGATTGTCCGAACCCAACCGTATGGAACTTCACAACAATGGCTAACCCATTAATAACCAGTTTCCCATACGTTCAGGGATTCGAAAATAATAACGGATTAGTACCACCACTCGGTTGGACAGGAAATCTCTGGTCGAGAGGAACAGAAGCCAACTCAGGACTGTATTGTGCAAGGGTATCATATTCACATACCGGAACTGCAATCCTGCAAACTCCTTATATTAACCTTCCGGCTAATATGCGTATCAATTTCTATTGGAAAGATGATGATATTTCGACAGCAAAAGGTGCCGGGAAACGCATTAACGATAAAGTTGCAGCACATGACACTACTTTCTTTGAAGTATCAGTGAATGATGGCGCAAACTGGACCACTTTGGCAATGCTTGCCGAACCGAGCCAGGCCACTGCATATAAATTCGAACAGGTTAATCTTTCGGCTTATGCAGGTAATAATGTTCTGTTACGCTGGAGAGATATTACCGATGCAACAAGCGGTGCATGGGGAACCGGGCTGGATGATATTACCATTGAACAGATACCGGTCAATCCTGTTGCCACTATTGATCCAACAGCATGGAGCGCAGGTAATGTAGTAATCGGAACGTCTGCACAGTCAGGAAATACATTTACCATGACCAATACAGGCAGCGGAACACTTACCATCACAAGCCTTACTGACTTGTCCGGGACTGAGTTCACCACAAATCTGGTTACCGGTGGTGCTTTAACAACCAATCAAAGCCAGACTTTTGGATTCACCTATTCTCCTGTTAATTTAGGCAACGACACCGTTCAATTTGTGATTGAAACCAACGGTGGTAATGTTACTGTATTACTTACCGGAAAAGGAATTAATCCTGTAAGCTGGACATCTGAAGGATTTGAAAGTGCTGTTTTCCCACCGGAAGGCTGGACTACCATTGACAATGACAACGACACCTACAACTGGTTTGTAATTGACAATGTTACCTATGCCCACACCGGAAGTAAATGCGCCGGCTCAGATTCGTGGTACAACAACGTTCCACTCACCCCGGATAACTTCCTTGTTTCACCGCAGTTTATGGTAAGCGAAGAAACCGGTATTTTGAAATGGTGGGTTGCCGGACAGGATCCGGATTATGTTGCAGATCATTATGGTGTGTTTATTTCAACAACAGGTTATGCTGCTGCTGATTTTACCACTTCACTTTATGATGAAACCATTTCGACAAGTGAATGGCTCGAACGCGAGGTTGATCTGAGTGCCTATATGGGTCAGCAGGTTTATATTGCATTCCGCCATTTTAATTGCACCGATATGTATGTCATGAAGATTGACGATATCAGCCTTTCGGCTATTGCAACTGAACCCATTGCTACTGTAACACCGGCATCGTGGAATGCAGGCAGCGTTGTGCTTGGAAATACTGCATTATCAGGCAATATCTTCTCGATTAAAAATACTGGTACAGGCGTATTGACAATCAGTGCATTGACCGATCTGTCCGGCACTGAATTTTCAACCAGTCTCGAAACTGCAATCAATCTCGCAGCCAACGAAAGTCATGCATTCAGCTTTACCTATACCCCATCTGGATTAGGGATCGATTCTGTTGATTTCGTTATCGAAACCAACGGTGGTAATGTTACCATGGTACTTACCGGAAAAGGCATAGAAAATGTTGAATGGACATTCGAAGGATTCGAAGGTGATGTATTCCCACCGGAAGCCTGGACACTTATTGATAATGACGAGGACACCTATAACTGGACGGTTCTGGATAACGCAGATGCTGCCCATACAGGGAACAAAGCAGCCAGATCGCACTCATGGATCAGCAATAATGTGCTTACACCTGACAATTTCCTTGTTGCACCCCAGTTTACTGTTACTGCTGAAAAAGCAATGCTGAAATGGTGGGTAGCAAGCCATGCATCAGGGTCTGCATTTTTTGGCGATCATTATGGGGTTTTCATTTCAACTACCGGAAACACCGCAGCCGATTTCACCACTGTTTTATTCGAAGAAACCTTATCGTTTAACGTTTGGGAAGATCGACTGGTTGACCTGAGTGCATACATGGGGATGGATGTTTACATTGCATTCCGTCATTTCGACTGCACCGACATGTATGCAGTGAAGATTGATGATGTTGAACTTCTTTCATGGACCAACGTTGCTCCTGAATTCACAAGTACACCGGTTGTAGTTGCCTTTACTGATTCAGTTTATACCTACAACATCACCGCATCAGATGTTAATGGCGATGAACTGGAATTCGACGCGACAGAACTTCCTGAATGGCTTACCCTTACCGACAATGGTGATGGTACAGCAATTCTGACCGGAACTCCTGTTGAAAGAGATACAGTTCAGGTGGCAATTACAGTTACCGATGGTGAAAATGAAGTTGAGCAGGTATTTACTATTATTGTTAAATGGCCTGATGGCATTAATAACAATATAGCAGCTAACTTCACCGTTTACCCGAACCCGGCAAGTGGTTTTATTAAAGTATCGGGCATAAGCAATGCCAGCGTTACCATTTTCAATGCCATTGGCAAAGTTGTGGCTACGCATAGCAACGTAAATGCTGAAACTGCCTTAAATGTAAACACTTTACCCGTTGGTTGCTACTTTATAAGAGTAACCGATGGTGATACGGTTCGTACATTACGTTTCAACATCAGTAAATAAATGCTTTAGCATACTAATTAAAAGTCCCGCCTTAAAGCGGGACTTTTTTTTCATTTTTCAGGAGAGATGCTTTTGCCAATTGAGAGTATTTTCATGACTTATAGAACCGAACAATTAATCGAAACAACTTATCATTGCAATCCTCAAAAATATGATAAACAACTGGTCAAATTATTATGAATTTTAACCACTACCAATTCATTACGTTAAAATTTTATGAAATGAATTTTATTAACTTTTTACTGATTTCACCTTTGTAAGTTTTTAGACTTTTTCCTGACGTTAAATGATTTAGTTATCAATTTCAAGAACAATCCCCTCGCTATGGGCGGCAAATTCGGGTGCATACAGGCACTGTACGGTTGAAATCCCATTCGAAAACCTTCCTTTTTGCGAAACAAAAAGCTCATATTCAAAAATATACGTTCCTTTGGGCAACCAGTGAAAAAAGAAATCGGCCGATGCATCTTTCATTGCCTGGTAATATCCTAATCCGTCGCGCCACCGGTAACCCGAAAGTGGATTATCGGGCTCAAGCGAAGCAGCACGCATATCCTGCAGATGCACATACTCCAAATCACGATCGGTATACAAATCAATACGAACTATCAACCGGTCACCAATAGCAGGCATATGGGCCGAATCGACAGCAACGATAGAACGTCCGGCCGGTGTAATTTTTTCAATGAATAATTTCCTGCCAATGGTAAGGCTGGTATTATGTCCCGAAATTTTATCAAGGTCTTCGGTATATTGCCAGTACATTGCACCCCAACCAGGGCCTGGGGTTGACTTTGTAACAGTAACAATTCCCATTTCAGGCTTAATCTGTGAAGGGGAAAATACTTTTTTAAAATATCCCGTACCTGCTTCATCTTTTATTTTTTTGTCAGTGGCAGGATTCATGATTTCATTTCCGGCTTTTAATAAAACTCCCGGGCTGGTGGTTAAGAGGTTTTCACCCCTGTTAATAAGTGCATAAACTGCTTCTACTGTGGCTTTTGACGAGTGCCACCGATTGGTCTGCTTATTTTTAAGCAACCATCGTTTCAATTCTTCAACGGCAGCCGAATCATGTGCAACCACATCATAGAGTTCAATCATGGTGGCCTGGGTTTCAATGGCACCGTTGTACCAGTACCTTCCTTCAGCCAGGTTTCGCCAGTACATACCCATTTCTTCGTTGTGTACTGCCCTTTCGGAAAGTGATTTAACGATTGAATATGATACTGAATTTTCATTTCTGACAGAACATAATAAGGCTATTTTAGCCTGGATCTGCTCCGGATATTCGAGCCAAAATAATTTAGCCTGTTTGTAATAAAAATCATAAGCATCAGCAACTTCTTTATCCATATCAATATTGAAATACGACCTCGTCCACAGGTAATTGAGTTCGTAATAGCCAGGCTTATATTTAACCAGTTCATCAGGTTTCATTCTCTTTTTCAACACTTTAAAATCTTCTGACAGTTCATGGTCAAGATAATCAACCGCCCTGGAAGTTATTTTATTGATTTTATCTTTATACTGAGGAACCATTCCAAGGTGGTCAATTCTTCCGAGCCCTGAAACAATCCACTGTGTGATGAAACGGCTTACTGGCATTCCTTCAAACCATGGCCATCCGCCACTGGCATGCTGCTGCTGTTTTAACCGGTCAAGGCATTCATCCATATCGTATTTCAACCTGTTTTCGTCAAACAATTGCAGCAAACGTTGTTTTTGTTCTTTTTCGTCAAGCGCATCGGTAACCCATGGAGTATGCTCCAGTACTATATTTTTAAGTTCCTGGTTTTTTTCAAGGTTTGAATAAAACAAGCTGCTTTCGGGTTGTTTTTTCCACACATCAATAACATTTTTTATCACCTTGTCTGAACGTAGCAGCCATGCCGATGCGGCATTGGCAAAAAAACGGCTGAAAGTACGCTCGGTCGATTCGTTTTCATCTTCGGTAAGGTAAGGAAGTGCCTGTATGGCATACCATGCCGGATTGGGAGTAAATTCATACGTAACGCCATCATGCGTTAAGGTTGGAGAAGAGTTATTAATAAATTTACTGAATTGAAAAGTCTTTTCCCCTTTTCCGCTGATCCACAATGGCATGGTTTCGATCACCCTTCTGCGGTTGGGTAATACCGGTATCATTCCCTGTTCGGCATCGGCAAGTTTTTCTGATGTTGCCTGTATATGATAGATCAGTGGCGGACACCCTGCCGGTATTTTTAACGGCCATTCGAGCTTTGCATTTTCACCTGCTTTAACATTGAAATCAAGAATACTGTTTGTTAAAATCAGCTTTGTAACATCTTCACCGCTTACTGCATTGGTAAACCATAGCATAGCTTTGCCCGACAGCAGTTTCCCTGACAGGTTATCCAGTTTAGCTGAAAATATAAGGCTATCACTTTCACGGAAAAAACGGGGCAGGTTTGGGGTCAGCATCAGCTCTTTGCGGGTGACAAGCTCTTTTGAAAAAATAGCATACTCCATTTTCTGTGAATGGGCAAAACCAATGCATTTCCAACGGGTAAGCGCTTCAGGAATGGTAAAAGAAACACTCAGGTTGCCTTTTTCGTCGGTCTTTAAATCAGGATAAAAAAATGCCGTTTCGTTAAAATTGGTCCTGATTTTAATTTCGGGCTGCTGCGGAAGCGGCTCACCTGCTTTGTCATCCGCTTCAAGGCTCGGCTCCTGAACTACGTTTTCTACAACTTCAAAAACCTGTTCAGCTTTTCCCGGGGCAGTGCTTTTTATCATTTTTGCTTTTGAATCGTATCCGGCGGCAGTAAGGGTTTCTGCCATTGCCGACCTTCTGGCTGCAGGATAATAATATCCATTGGTATACCCATACCAGTTGAAAATATCAAAAGTGTAAGCAGATGGTTCTACATAAGCCGGGTAGCTTCTTCTGAGGTTTCTCCCGGTCAAGGTCTGGATTCCGGGAGCATGGGTTTTTGCAGTAGCATAAAAACTTCCATATCCGCTGAAAAACCATTGATGGGGGTAAATCTGGTCAAGCGAGGCATCATACAATGTCAACGCCATTTCAGAAACAGAGGGGTTACCCCGGAAATCCTCAACAGTTATCTCCCATTTTTCCTGCTCACCGGGCTGGAGTTTATCGCGGAACGAACGGAAAACCACTGATAATTCTTTATTGTTAAAGGGCACATCTGTTTTTTCGAAAAACTGATAAACCCTGTTTTTATATAACATAGCCCCTTCGATATAAAACCCTCCCCGATCGGATTCTGTAACAGGCATTGACAGTGATCTGCCGGCTTTCTCAGTCATAATCCATTGGGAATTGAAAGGTGCATTTCTTCGTTGCCATGAAGTAAGAACGGGGGCATTTTTCAGGTTTGTTCCAAAAAGCAGTTGATTTATTTCGCCCGGTTTACATTTATTTTTCACTTTCACAACGCTCAGGGGTGATAGTGTTGGCAATACTTTACCGGTAGCTGAATATAACCGATGATAAGTTACAAGGCAGGTTTTTATTCCTTTTTCATCGGTCATCTCGGTACTGAAACGGTAATATCCGGTTTCAAATTTATGAAAAGGAATTTTAATCGGCACATTGCTTTCAACCGCATAGTTATCAATCAGTTTATCAACCGGAAGATACTCAGGTTTATTTTCATTTTTATATACATTCCCCGGAAACTGTTTGACCCACGTGGCTGAATCGTACATAAACTGGTCGGGGGTAGCCCATAACCTGTTGGTAAGCGGCTCTTCCGGAATTTTCAGTTTTTCAATGGTGAGTTTTCCTTTGCAAACAACCGGTTTATTGTTAAAATTGACGGCACTGACAGTCAATGAACCTGCTGAGGTAATTTCTATATCATCGCCGGCATCGTTTTTCAGTTTTACAGGCGAATGCCCCAATGCAAAACTTTTTACATCGCTGTGGGTTTCCCCGGTAATATCTGATATTTTGACCGATACCGTGAAATTATAATACATCGTTCTGAAACCAGGGTCGGAAAAATCCGGATCGGCTTTAAAAGCAATAGAAAATTGCCCCATTTTATCACATTTCATTTCCCCGGTGCTCACCATAGTACCGGCATCGGTCGAAAACCACCACCACCACCTTGAAACTTTACGGCTGACCGAATATTCGACTTTTGCATCAGCCAGTGCTGCGCCTGTATAGGTAAGTGCTTTCCCTGTAAGGATCATTGAGTCCCCAAGCTTAATCGGCTTATCAACCGGTTCAAATGAAAACTCAAAACGCGGACGCTTGTATTCTTCTACCTGGATATAACAGGTTCCATAATTGGTCTGAATATGCCATGCCCCGTTTAACCCTTTAGGCGGCAACACAAACGAACCATTAAAAGTACCAAAATCATTGGTCTTCAGGCTTAATTTACCGTTTTGCTGGCCATTTACATCATACAAAATGGCTTCCAGAAATTTTTGTTTGATTGGGAGCAAGGTATCGGCATTTTTAGTAAGGTAGAAAAGCCCTTTAAAATAAACCGTTTGTCCTGGCCTGTATAACCTCCGGTCGGTGATAATCCATGTTTTCTTAGGTTCCGGTTCCCATGGGGAATTATATCCTGACTCGGAAAATACTTCCTGCATGATAATGGTTTCATCACCATGGCTGAGCTTAATATTGAACTGCCTGTATTTATTTGTCAGAGCCATGCTGAACCTTCCGTTTTCATCCGTAATAAATGATTCAGCTTCTTTGCGTTCGTACCGGTATCTTTTCTGGTTATAAAACATTTCCATCACAGTGGCTTTCACTCCCTGCATAGGCATTCCATTTTCCCGACTGACGCAATAAAAATTAAAACCAGTATTATTATCATAGGTACACAGCAAGGAAAAATTTGTTATCTGTACATTATAAAAAGACACATCATTGCTGTCGTAAACAAATTTTTCGTTATCAGCTATAACAATCAGATAGAAAGACGGATCAAATCCGGGGAGAATTATTTCAGTAGTATGTGGATTCAAATCAGAAAATGAAGGTAAACGGTATTGATTAAAATAAATCACATTGCCTTTTTTTACCATATATTCATATTTATCAAAATCCGACCTGTAATCAGTATTGTCATCCACCGGCTCGGTTTTGTAAACACGCAGGTAGACAACCGAATCAACACGGTAACTGATTTTTACTGCAAATGGAGAAGACGGGCATTCATATTTCAGGCCGTCAATACTGATTTCACCCGTTTTCAGGTTTTTTATTTCAATAGCTGCATTACGGGCAGCCTGTGATTGTGGAAATTTTTTAAGAATACTTTCAAACAAACCAAGCGCATCGAGCCTGGCAGAGTTATTTTTCCCATTATTGGTCTGGCTTAAAGTATAGATGGCTTTTCTGAAAATAATTTCAGGTTCGGCACCACTGCTGGCATAGCTTTTCTCCATCCGGTCAAGGGTTTGCTTATAAAGGCTGTCTTTTGAACCAAGCGAAGAATGATTATAAACATATTCAATCCGGTCGAGATCGGCATAAGCAAGGGCTAATGGGCTTTTCTGCAGCAACCTGAAATTCAACAAGCGCTGGTACAATTTTACGGCCTGATATTCAGAAGAAAGAGAATCGGATTTTGATAGCGGTTGGTTTATAAAAGTTTTTATGTCGGCAAAATAAGCAGCGTTGTTCAGGTTGAAATAATCGGCAGGCCTTTGCAGCTCGGTTTCAGAGGAAGTATAAAAATCAATGGCCTGGTGAAGCAGGAAATCATAAAGTGTGGGGCGTATATTTTCGGGAGCCGTTCCTTTTTCAATAAACTGGTTATACTGTCTTACGTTAATTGTTGCATATTTTTCGGGCATATTGAGCGATGAATCGAAACCGGCAATAATATGCTGCCTGAGAGTCACCAAATCCCAGCTTGTCATAACGCTGTCGGCATTGCCTTTGGCATAGCTCCGTTGCAAAATCTGCCATTGAAACTGATCGTAATATTTCTGATAAAAAGCGGCCATCATAGCATGCATAACCTGGCGTGCCGGAGGCCGGGCAGCAGCAATTTCCTTTTTTAGCAGTTGTTCTTCTTTCAGCCAGGGATTTTCTTCATAATAACTGATAAATTTTAATTTATAGGTCATTGCCCTGATCAGTTGATCAGTATTATTTTCCGTATAAGCTTTCCGGTAAACTGTTTCAAGGTATTGCTGCGCCGATTTTGGCAAACCTGACATCTCGAGTGAATCGATGATTTTCCAGTATTCATCATAATTTACAGGATCTTTTACTGATTTATCCTCTGTTGAAGGATTCACCATTAAGGCAATTATGGCCGCCAGCATCAACGGATACACATGCAACCTGAGGGTTTTGATCTTCATATTTGGGAAATATTAGGTGTACTAAAAATAATTTTCTTGTTCTCCGGTAAATTCATCTCTGAATAAGATTTTCATAATTATTTTCTGATTAACAGGAAGTATGATTAAAAACACCAATCCTTCATGATAATTATTTTTTCTTAATATAGCGATTTATTACCAAAATTATGCCATTTATCAGAAAAAACGAAAGATACTTAAACTTGTTTTCCGGATTTGTATGTTAAGGCTTTATACGTTAAGTTTGCATGAATAAAAAAACAAACAATATGTTATATTCAATGACCGGTTTCGGAAAAGCACAAACCGAATTTGAAAACCGCAGGGTAACTGTTGAAATAAGGACTCTCAACAGCAAACAGCTCGATATTTTTGTTAAACTGCCATCGTATTACCGCGAAAAAGAACTGGAAATCCGGAATGAAATTGCCCGGCAAATTCAACGGGGAAAAGTGGAGCTGGTTGTGAATATTGAAAATATCAACCCCGATACACCTGCATCGATCAACACTACAGTGGTTAAGCAATATCTCGATCAGGTAGCGGCATTGGGCGCCGAATGCAATATTGATTTTATGCCACATGCGCTCGAAGTGGTGATGCGTTTTCCCGATAGCCTGAAATCTTCAACTGCTGAACTTACCGATGCCGAATGGCAAAGTTTCAGGTCGTGCCTTTCCGAAGCCCTCGACAACTGCAATAGTTACAGAAGCAACGAAGGCCTTGTCATGGAAGAAGATATCATTAAACACATTTACCAGATTGACTATTTGCTTTCGCAGGTTGACCTTTACGAAAAACCTCGGATTGATAAAATACGCCAACGTATAGGAAATAACCTGCTTGAATTTTTCAACCGCGACGAAATTGATCAGAACCGTTTTGAACAGGAAATGATTTTTTATCTTGAAAAACTTGATATTAACGAAGAAAAAATACGGTTGAAAAATCATTTGAATTATTTTATTGAAACGGTCAACAGTACCGAACCAGCTGGCCGTAAACTGGGTTTCATTATCCAGGAAATAGGCCGCGAAATAAATACCATTGGTTCCAAAGCCAATGATGCCGACATACAGAAGCTGGTAGTACAGATGAAAGACGAACTGGAAAAAATAAAAGAACAATCGGGAAATATTTTATAACCATGCACGAAAAAGTGATCATTATTTCGGCGCCATCGGGTGCCGGTAAAACTTCAATCATAAAACAATTACTGCAAAAGGTTGATAAACTTGCTTTTTCGGTTTCGGCCACCAGCAGGGCTATACGCAATGGTGAAACTGACGGCAGGGATTATTATTTTTTAACCACCAGTGAGTTTAAAGAAAAAATTCTGAAAAATGAGTTTGTCGAATGGGAAGAAGTTTATCCCGGCCAGTTTTACGGCACATTACAATCAGAACTAAATCGTATCTGGGAGCAAGGAAATTGTGTTTTGTTTGATGTAGATGTAAAAGGCGGGATAAATCTGAAAAAGATATTCGGGAAACAAGCCCTGAGTATTTTTATCATGCCCCCATCGGTTGACGAACTGCGAAAAAGGCTGGAGAACCGTCACACAGAAAATTCCGGAAGTCTGGAAAAAAGAATTGCCAAAGCAGAATTTGAGATTACTTTTTCAAAGCATTTCGACAAAGTGGTTGTAAATGATAAACTCGAAAAGGCTACAGAAGAAGTATATAATAATATAAAAACTTTTATGACGGCCGAATAAAATGGAAACAGGCTTGTTTTTCGGCTCTTTCAACCCGGTGCATATAGGCCATATGGCCATTGCAAATTATATGGCCGAATTTGTCCCTTTTCGCGAAATATGGTTTGTAGTAAGCCCGCAAAGCCCTTTTAAAAGCCACGAAACACTGCTGCCCGATTACCAGCGTCTTGAGCTTCTTAATCTTGCCATTAATGACGATCCTCGTTTCAGGACTTCATCCATAGAGTTTACAATGCCAAAACCATCATATACCATCGATACACTGGCGTATCTGGGTGAAAAATATCCCGGGCGGCATTTTTCACTGATCATGGGACAGGACAACCTGGCTGGCCTGCATAAATGGAAAAACTACCAGTTTCTGCTCGATCAGTATCCCATCTGGGTTTATCCGCGAAAAGGCTGTTCAGAAAACCCATTAATTAGCCACCCTAATATACGTTTTACCGATGCGCCATTGCTGGAAATATCGGCCAGCATGTTACGCCATTCCATTGCTATGGGAAAAAATATGAAGTATTTTTTCCCTGAAAAAGTATGGAATTATATCACCGAAATGAACTTATTCTGTCCTTAAAACTTACCTTTTTTGACAAAATATTTCCTGATATGCGATAAATGCGGTTTCCAAAATCTATGTGATTCAGAGACCCTGGTTTTCTGTCAGCAATGCAACCGGAAAATCGATAATAATTTTCTTTCATGGTCGAAACGTTATCCCCATAAGACATTTCAGGATTTTCAAAGTGAATGTTGCAGAAATGATGCAGCATTAAACGAACAAGACAATTTGTTATTCAGAGAAAAATCTAAATTTAAACCATATATGGTTTACGTCATCGTTACCCTGACGATGATGATTTCGCCTTTGGTATTGTTCTATGCCATAAAAAAATACCAGGAAGCATCCACCGCATCACCGGTTGAGTTCCTTGAAAAAAATTTTAGAAATTGGGAGGAATACCGGTTCGATTCGGTCGGAATCACCATGAACCTTCCTTTTAAGCCAGAGAGGGTTACCTGCTTATACGACAACATCCCGAAACAATATCAAAACCAGATAACCGGCCTTGAAACTCACACCAAAAACATTGACAACCGTTTCTCATTTATGTTCAATGCCATAACTTACAGCATTGCCCAGTCGATTAATCTCGAAGTTGCAGCAAGCAATGTTCTCAACGACCTGACCACCATTGAAGGACTGAAAAATCTCAATTACCAGCAGCAGGATTTTCAAATCAAAGGCAGTGAAAACACCCTGCTTTTAAAAGGTTCATATTTTGAAAATGATATTGAGCAGCGTTTTATTCTGTTGGTTTTTTCGCAAAATAAAGTACTGGCGCAAATTATTTTTATTTATGACCAGGAAAAGGTAATGATTGAACCACAATTGTGCCGGATAATCAATTCGGTAAAAATCCGGGAATAACCTAAATTAGACTTTCACACCCAGTACCAGAACATCATCGATTTGTTCGTAATTGCCTTTCCAATCGGTAAAACGGGTTTCGATAATTTCTTTTTGTTCAGGCATAGGAAGCGATTGAATATCAATCAATAATTCTTTTAACTGTTTGTCTTTGTACCGACGACCTTTTTCACCACCAAACTGCGATTTATAACCATCGGTGAAAATGTAAAAAGTGTCATTTTTTCTAAGTTGGATGATATGTTCGGTAAAAGGCTTTTCTTTCACATAAATGCCGGCAGGCTGGAAATCGGCTTCAAAAATATGGAGAATATCTTCGCTATCTTTCCGGTTGCTGTTAAAAAGCCATAATGGGATATTAGCTCCGGAAAAATTCATCACCAGCGTTTCGAGGTTGATCATACAGAAAGCAATATCAATACTGTCAGTCTGCTCATTTCTGTTGCCTTTTTGCTGCAACGATTCCTTTATAAGTATTCTAAGCTGATCAAGCGCCTGGCTGGCTTCGGTAATTGATTTACGGTGAATTATCTCGTTAATAAGTGTGGCTCCAAGTATGCTCATAAAAGCACCCGGCACACCATGGCCGGTACAATCGGCAACAGCCAGATATACCCTGTTTTCAACTTTTTTAATAAAATAGAAGTCACCACTTACTATTTCGCAGGGTTTATAAATCAGAAAATAACTACTGAAAAAAGTACCAACGATCTCAGGATCGGGCAAAACTGCCAACTGAATCAGACTTGCATACTGGATACTATTGGTAATTTTTTTATTCTGAATTTCAATCTCCTCGCTTTGAGAGAGAATTTCTTCCTTCTGTTGAAAAATTTCCGCATTTAGTTTCATCAGCAACCTGTTGGCTTTGGTTTTAAGGCGGCTGCTGCGATAAATTACAATGGCTAAAATAAATGTCAGAAAAAATGCAGCAGCGAAAGCAAAAAGCATTACTCTCTGGCGGCTTTTTTCTGTTGTAGTCTGCATGATTTCAAGTTTTTGTTTATCAAGCAGAATTTGTTGTTTTTCAATCTCCTGCTGCTTTTTCTCAGTTTGGTAGCGTGCTTCCATCTCGGCAAGGGCACGGGTTTTTTCTTCAAGCAGCAGACTGTCGCGACCCCGGATATATATTTCAGCAAATTCAAGTGCTTTGGTATTGTTTCCCAATGCTTTATAAATTTCCATCAGGTCATGAGCGATAGTATTTTTAAGCGGGTACGTTCCTGTTTTCGCAGCAATTGACATGGCTTTCAATCCATAAACAAGTGCTTTATTAAGGTGGTTATTTTTTTCCAGGCTTTGATCATTTCTCACAGAAGATGCCATATTGAGATAAAGGGATGCAAGATTGGAATGCACGATGGCAATGCCATTTACATCGCCTGTTTGTTTTCTGATCTCAAGTGATTTGAGGTAATATTCCACAGCCCGTTTGTAATTATTTTGTTTCTTGAAAACAATTCCAAGGTTGTTGTAACAATCGGCCATCCCACCTTTATCATTGAGTTCTTTAAAAATTTCAATTGCTTTTAAATAATATTCCTTCGCTTTGTCAATAAAATCCTGTTCGGCATAAACAAGGCCAATATTGATATAACAAGCTGACATTCCCTTTTTATCGTGCTGTTTTTCTCTGATTATAAGCGATTTATTGTAGTAATCGACGGCCAGGTTATAATTTTTCTGATCGGCATGAATGTTCCCGATATTATTATAACAATTCGACATCCCTTCATAATCATTCAGCTCTTCTTTAATTTTCAATGCATTCAGATAATTTTCAATGGCCTTATCAAATTTTCCCTGATCGTTATAAACAAGCCCAAGGTTGATATAACTGTTGGATATACCCATTTTATCGGATATTTCTTCCCTTATTTTCAACGACTTATGATAATTTCCGATGGCAGCATCATAATTTCCCTGGTAAAAATAAATGGTGCCGATATTATTGTAGCATTTTGCCATACTTATTTTATCATTAATTTCTTCCTTAATCACCAGGGCTTTAAAATAATATTCAATGGCTTTTTCTACCTGTCCGTTCTCACCATATATCCGTCCAAGGCCATAATAACTGTCGCCCATTTCGCTTTTCACTTTTTCGGGATAAACGGGAATTTCGGACTTACTCAAACGCTCATAAATGGTAATAGCCTGCCCGAGGTATTGTATTGCCTCATCGGTTTTTCCATGCTGAAAACACCAGTTAACTAATCTTTTATAACATTGGGCCTCTAAATATTGAAAATTTCCGGACAACCTGTCATTTTGCCGGTTTTTTGTCAAAATCAGAGCTTTTTCGATATAAAAAAGATTAGAATCGGGGTTTGCTTTTTTGTACAAATCGGCCAAATGCAGCAATTGATTGATCCGCGTGGTATCGTTCCTTGCTTCTTTCAACGCACGATGAAGGCTGTCGGCAATTTTGTTTTGCGAAAAGCAAAAAACAGACGTCAGTAAAAGCACATTCAGAAAAATTGGCCGTATCATGCTGCAATATTAACAAAACCTCAAATAATCTGAAACTTTTCAGCTTTAATTATTTTGAGGTCAAAAACAATACCGGAACCGGTATAAATGAAAACCCTTCAGGCTAAGCCTTTGGTTGAAATACACCCGTTAAATATTATCATAATCTTTTGTACCCGAAAAATCCTGATTTTTTTCAAATAAAAGTAATTTTCAAATATTCTTATTAATTTTGCAACACTGAAAAAATCACTATGCACAAAAAAATTATTGTAACACTTATCTTTATTATTTCAGTATTTCAAACTTTTTCACAGGATTACCAGTTATCGGCAGGCTTACGTGCATCACTGGCAAGTGGTATCACCGGTAAATATTTTTTTTCTAAAAATGAAGCTGCAGAGGCCATTATATCCTTCCGGTATCATGGAGTAGCACTTACAGGTTTGTACGAATTACATACCAGGGCGTTTGAGCTGCCTAAGCTTAACTGGTATTACGGAGGTGGCGCTCACGTAGGATTTTTACACGGCGATTCACGCTATCATTATTTCGATCAGGACAGGAATTATAATTTTATAGGTGTCGACGGCATTATCGGCCTTGAATACACCATTGGAGAAATACCATTTAATATTGGCATCGATTATAAGCCATCGCTTAATTTTATTGGATATGTTGGCATTATCTATGACGAATTTGCTGTTTCTATCCGTTACTTAATCAATTAATTCATAACACATTGGAAAATCAATCAACCCAACAGAATTTCAACACCGACCTGCAATCGGAGTATAACACACAACGTCCAATGCTGCCGTTGCCTGAATATGGCCGGCACATGCACCGGCTGGTAAAACATCTCAAATCTCTGCCTACGCGGGAAGAAAGAACCAAAATGGCTTATGCCATGATTAATGTTATGGGTAACCTTAACCCCCATTTACGCGATGTGCAGGATTTTAAGCATAAGCTCTGGGATCATCTGGCTATTATGGCTGATTTTGAGCTCGATGTCGATTCACCCTACCCATTACCAACCAGGGAAACGGTTTATGAAAAACCCTTGCGTTTTACCTATCCCGATGCTGATATCCCTTTTAAACACTATGGCCGTTTTATCAGTAAATTTATCAAAAACACCGAAGCAATTGATAACCCGGATGATAAAATCAATGCACTGAAAACCCTTGCCAACACGATGAAAAAGTATTACCTGGCATGGAACAGGGAAGCTGTGAGCGATGAAATTATTATCCAGGATCTTGAAACCATTTCGGGACACAAAGTCAAACTTCCGCCCGATACCAAACTTGCTGAAACGCGCGACCTGCTTCCAAAAAATAAAAAAACAAAATTCCATAAACGAAATTAATTCTGCATTAAGAGGGTCACACTGCCCGTGTTTCCTGCATTGGTTCCCGACCTTTAAAACAAGATCAATATCCTGTTGATAAAAATTGTAAAACCCGTTTTTGCAGCCATTGGCTAATATATTATGATACTATATCTTTAAGGTCATATGTAATACAGTATCAGTCATTATCAGTTTAATCATCTTAAATTATGGCAACATTCCAGATCGAAGGCGGGCACATTCTTAAAGGAGAATTGCAGCCACAAGGAGCAAAAAACGAAGCATTGCAGGTCATCAGCGCGGTTTTGCTTACGGGCGATGAAGTAATAATCAGCAATATTCCCGAAATTCTTGACGTGCTTCGGTTGATTGATTTGCTGAAAGCGATGGGTGTTTCCGTTACACGTATCAGGCAGGGTGAATATTCTTTTAAAGCAGTTGATATAAACCTTGAATACCTTTTAACCGAAGAATTTGCAAAAAAAGGAGGTAGCCTTCGCGGTTCGGTAATGATATTAGGTCCATTGCTTGCCAGGTTTGGAAAAGCCTTTGTGCCACGCCCCGGTGGCGATAAAATTGGCAGACGCCGGCTTGATACCCATTTTGAAGGTTTTCAGAACCTTGGTGCTGCTTTTTCGTTCGATGCCGAAAAAGATTTTTTCAGCATGAGTGCCCAGAAACTTAAAGGTACATCCATGCTGCTGGATGAGGCCTCGGTTACAGGAACTGCCAACGTGATTATGGCTGCTGTTCTGGCCTCAGGTACTACCGAAATATACAATGCTGCCTGCGAACCATATATTCAGCAACTATGCAAAATGCTAAACAGCATGGGTGCCAGAATATCGGGTATAGCTTCAAACCTGCTTGTTATTGAAGGTGTTGAATCATTGCATGGATGCAGGCATTCCATTTTGCCCGATATGATTGAAATAGGTTCGTTCATCGGCCTGGCTGCCATGACCAGCTCTGAAATTACCATTAAAAATGTTTCGTATAATAACCTGGGTATAATACCAAAAGTATTCCGCAGGCTTGGTATCAAATTCAATTTACAAGGCGATGATATTATTGTTCCGCCTCAGGATGTTTATGAAATTGAAACATTTATTGATGGATCAATCCTTACCATTGATGATGCACCATGGCCTGGCTTCACCCCTGACCTTTTAAGCGTTGCCCTTGTGGTTTCGACACTTGCAAAGGGAAGCGTGCTGATTCACCAGAAAATGTTCGAGAGCCGCCTGTTTTTTGTGGACAAACTGATTGATATGGGGGCGCAGATTATTCTTTGCGACCCGCACCGGGCCACTGTAATCGGGTTGGGAAAAAAATTCGCCCTTAAAGGGGCAACCCTTATTTCGCCGGATATCAGAGCAGGTGTGGCATTACTTATTGCTGCCATGTCGGCCAGGGGTACAAGCATTATCCATAATATTGAGCAGATTGACCGTGGTTATTTCGATATCGATGGCCGTCTGAACAAAATTGGCGCAAAAATTGTTAGACTTCCATAATTGAAAAACAAAGTTTTTTATCGCAAATATTTTATTTTTTCATAATACGTTGATTATAAATTAAAACAAACAAATTCTGAACAATATGAAAGTACATTTTTTAAAATATACTGCTTTAGCGGTTATGTTAATGTTTGCTTTGCATACATCTTCCCAGGTAGTGGGCACCCAGATTGGCAACAAAGCTCCGGAACTGAAATATAAAAATCCCGATGGAAAAGATATCGCACTGTCATCACTGAAAGGAAAAATGGTACTTATTGATTTCTGGGCTTCGTGGTGTGGCCCCTGCCGCATGGAAAACCCCAATGTAGTGAATGCCTATATAAAATTTAAAGACCAGAAATTTAAAAATGGCAATGGCTTCACTGTTTACAGTGTTTCGCTCGATAAAAGCCTCGAAAACTGGAAAGCCGGCATTGCCCAGGATAAACTGGTTTGGGAAAATCATGTAAGCGACCTGGGTTACTGGAATTCTATCCCTGCACGGATTTACGGCGTCATGGGGATTCCCACCAATTTTTTAATTGACGGAAATGGGATCATCGTTGCAAAAGAACTCAGGGGAATAGACCTGCACAAAACATTGGAATCGCTGGTAATCAAATAATTGATGGATGTTTCTTCTTTAACTGAGAAATTTATTATCAAAATTAACGAGGAAAATTTTATCGGTGGCACGTGTAAAAGCTGTATATAGCCATCGCAGGTATTCAACATTCAGCATGTCGGGTAAAAAATAACCCTGATCAACAAAAACCCTTTTCCACTGTCCCCCCTGGGCTTTGTGACAGGTGACTGCATAGGCAAATTTTATTTGTATGGCATTGAAATAAGGATCTTCCTTGACAGCCATTATCTGCTTTTTTTTGCCCTTGATACTTCTGTAATCTTCCAAAACAGCATAAAACAGCTTACTTTGTTCCTCGCTTGTCAGCGATGCGGTTTCACTTTGCAGGGTATTGAGCAAAAGAATTACTTCGAGTACCTGGTTATCATAATCAATCAGCTCTATGGATGCATGGGCGAACTGAAATCCATATCTTTCTTCCGTTTGCATCACTTTTACCAGTTTCACAATATCGCCATTGGCAATAAAACCCTCAAATCCATATTGTTCGGCAAAGAAATAGTTATTTTTTACCACCATCAGCAAATCGCCCGGCTCTATCTCATTATCGCGGAACAATATACGCGTTCTGATGCCATTGTTATAAATATTTGCCCTTTTGTTTGACCGGGTAACAATAATGGTTTCGTTTACTCCAGCCTCGCGGTAAGCATTTTCGATATGTTCAATAAGTTCATTCCCTGTAATAGGGTTAAAATCATGGAAACCGGCAGTTGATAACTTGGGTACGACAATATTATTTTCTTCAATCTGATACCGTATTCTGCTGGCATTGAACAGGATGCCTGATTCAGCAGCCTGCCTGACGATTTCAGTAATGTCGGCATGGATAATCTCCATTCCCATATGCTGCAATGAACCGGAATCAAGGGCAATGCTGAAATCGTACCCTACTGGCGGCAACTGGGCTTTATCGCCAACGAGGATAAGTCTGCAGCCTTTACCCGAGTATACATATTCAATCAGATCGTTGAGTAAATGTCCGGATCCGAATATCGATTTTTCTCTCGATTCATTTCCTATCATCGAAGCCTCGTCACAAACAAACAAGGTGTTGCGGTTTTTATTATGATTAAGCACAAATACCCCAAACCCGTCGTTTGATTTTTTCTGGCGGTAAATTACTTTATGAATGGTAGAAGCATATAAACCTGAAAACGAAGAGAATACCTTGGCAGCTCTTCCGGTAGGAGCCATCAGCACCGATCTGATTTTAAATTCATCAAGCATATTGACATAAGCCGACAGCAAGGAGGTCTTTCCCGTTCCGGCATATCCGGTAAGAATGAAACAATTTTTTTTTTCATCGTCGACCGATAGCGTAAAATAGAGAAGTTTTTCGATTACAAGCTTTTGCGAAACAGTAGGATCGTGTTTAAAACGGGTTAAAAAAACTTTTCTTAAATGATCCTTTATCATTTTTAAAATATCGTTATATTTGAAAATTAATTTTTGCCAAACTTAATTAATAAAACCATACCAAATGAAAACTTTATTTCAGATCGTATTGATAATAATAATCGGGGTATTAACATGGTTACTCTATGACGGAATCATGATACCCATTCGTTTTGAAAAAGAAAAAGCCATTCGTTATGCTGCAGTAATTCATAAGCTGAAAGATATCCGTACGGCACAGATTGCCTATAAAGATCAGAACGGAAAATTTACCGGCAGTTTTGATACATTGATTGATTTTCTGAAAAACGGAAAGATGAAAGTGGTTAAATCAATCGGTCAGATTGACGAAGACCTGCTTGCCACGATGACCGAAGCCGAAGCTGTTAAGAAAAAACTCATTATCCGTGATACCGTGCTTGTTCCGATAGCCGATACGCTTTTTAAAAAGGGTTACTGTTTCGACTCGCTCCGATATATTCCTTTCACCAATGGCGTTCAGTTCAAATTGGGTGCCGGCACCATCCTTACCGGATCAAAGGTAAAAGTCAGGGTTTTTGAAGCATCTGCCCTGAATACCGATATTTTACATGGGTTAAATCAACAGCTGATCATCAATCTGAACGACGGCGCAAAATTTCCGGGCCTCAGGGTTGGTTCGCTGGAAGAGCCAAACAACAATGCCGGAAACTGGGAATAAGCTGTTTAATTTTGGAAACTATTTTACAATTTACCGATCCGTTATTTGATCTTTATAAAGTACAACATTACGAATTATCCCTTCAGATAAGCCTGAGGGGATTTTCGTTTTGCGTCTACGACCCTGGCCATCGGCGTTTTATAGCATTTAAAAGTTATGAACTGCCTTTTGCACACAGTGACCATACATACCGGCAGTTGATCGAAAAATGGTTTACCACCGATGAAATGCTTTCACATCCATATCGCAAAGTCAGGTTGGTATGGATCGGAGAATCATCCATGCTTATCCCCCATCCTTTTTATAACGATGCACTTGCCAAGGCATACGGACAGCTTACCCTCGAAGATAATGAGCATTACCTTCCACATCATTATCATATCGAAGAGCCTTCTATCGACGTTTTATTCAATGTTCATAAACATGTAGCATCCATGGCTTCAGCAGTGTTGTACAACCCGGTAATTATGCCACAGGCTGCACCGCTGATCGACGAAATTACGGATACTGCCCGTAATATTAACCATCATCATTTAACAGCCAACTGTATCGTACATCCCCACTGTTTTGACTTTTTGATTGCCGATGCCAGCCAGCTCAGGTTTTATAACACTTTTTCGTATCAGCAACATACTGATATATTGTATCTTATACTTAATGCCCTTGAAAAAAACAAATGTGATACCGGGCAAATATCGATCTCGCTTTTCTGTCATCCAGCTCAAAGCAGCGCATTATATGATTTGCTGAAAAAATACATCCCGGGAATTATTCTTCAGAAAATGGTAAAAAATGCCGATTACCGTTTCCCGCTGCAAACAACCCAATCTATTGTATATTTACCTATGTTTTTATCGGTCAGATGCGGATAATAGGGGGTAAATACCAGCGTCACCAGATTCATCCCCCGGGAGGATTTAAAGCCCGGCCAACTACCGATATTGCCAAAGAAGCACTTTTCAACATTCTTGAAAATCAATTCAATATTGAAGAAATTGAAGTACTCGACCTGTTTTCCGGTTCCGGAAATATCAGCTATGAATTTGCTTCGCGCAATTGCCAGCTGATCTGGGCTGTTGAAAACAACCCACTTCATATATCTTTTATCCGTAAAACGTGTGAAGCATTAAAAATGAACCAGGTAAAAATTTTCAAAGCAGATGTTTTTACCTTTCTGAAACATCCACGGCATTCGTTCGACCTTATTTTTGCCGATCCTCCTTTCATTCATGAACGTATTGATGAATTGCCCGGATTGGTTTTTTCAAACCAATGGTTAAAAAACAACGGAATACTGATCATTGAACATGATAAAAATACAGTATTTTCACAAAACGGGCATTTTTTTGAAGAACGAAGATACGGGCATGTTCACTTTTCATTTTTCAAATGACGCTTTTTATTAAAAAAAAATATTATTGATTATTGAATAGAAATGAGTTATCACCAAGTTAGTGGTGTTTTAAAATATTTCAAAAAAAAATTTTTGTTAAAATCAATTATTGAAATATCTTTGCATCGCATTTAAAAAAACGGTCTGGTAGTTCAGTTGGTTAGAATACGTGCCTGTCACGCACGGGGTCGCGAGTTCGAGTCTCGTCCAGACCGCAAAAGATTATCCTACAAAGGTAATCTCTTTTTTTTTGTTATTGTGTTAGTTCCTAAAAATTAACTGTTTTAGAATTGAATTTCCTAAGGAATTGAAGAAAAGATTTGATTATAAAATTGAAATTGCTAAATTTTTTTTTATTAACAACAAAGCAAAAATTTCATACTATTGTTAATGGTAACTCACAATATACGTGATGACGAAGGCAGTTAGCAGCAGCAGAATAGTAGTTGCACTATGCTAGCTGTGGAGGCGAAGCGATAGCAGTACTCTTTATACTTTGCATTGTACTTGCAATGCAAGGCGAGTATGAGCAGGAGACCAACCCGAAGACAAAGCCAAGGGGCACACCAAATTTTTTTTATATTGTTTATTTTGTTTGTGTAAGAAAAACTTGCAACAAACAAAAATTGTATCGCAAGTTATTAAATCACAATTATTCAACGAACTCTAAACAAGATATTTTTTATTCTGTTATTTTTATTTGTGTTCCTTCTTGCCAGTCTTTAT
>CAZLJX010000017.1:0-74246 GCA_964559985.1 uncultured Bacteroidales bacterium | reverse complement strand
ATATTGATTTTCAATACTTTAGACAGGTGTTGCAAAAAAGTGCGGAAAACAGGAGGTTTTAACTTTTTCTCCAATGTCCCATTGCAGATTCAGAGTGTTATTGAAGCCAAAACTGATAACGGTCCTACAAATTGAAATTGCTGATTTGAAGTATGAAACACAGGGCAATACTCATCTTGTGCTTTGTGGCATGGCTTTCAACTACATGCCGGCACGAGCCTGAACCTGTTCCCTTTTTTGAAGAACCTTTTATTTTACTGGTCAGTACCGATTCTACCATCTGGTGCGACACCCTGCTCGATGCCGCTTCGGCCTTTGCCATAGCAGTTAGGGCAAAAAGTGATTCTCTGCTCACATTATCGCATCTGGAAATTACCCGCGATCAAAACATACATGCGGTCACAGACACCATGTTAACCATGAGAGAAATATTTAAAATCTTTCATTTTTGCGCCTCT
The DNA here is from genome assembly GCA_964559985.1 of uncultured Bacteroidales bacterium. Classification (GTDB taxonomy): domain Bacteria; phylum Bacteroidota; class Bacteroidia; order Bacteroidales; family CAZLJX01; genus CAZLJX01. The sequence continues at coordinate 73,788 of CAZLJX010000017.1, read as the reverse complement.
CAAAGCTCAGGAACAGAAAAATGGCAGGTACGTATTACCGATTCTGAAGGTAAAACCGCTGGTAAAGAATTATGGATATCAACCGTGGTTATACCGCTTTTTGCCGATTGGATAAGGCAGCCCGGATTTATATCAGCACCGGCACAGGTGAGGCAGGGTGAAATTTATACCATAGGAATTATTGCCCATTCTCAAGGTATCCATCAGTTTCCAGGATTAAAACATTTACGCATTACAAGGGAATATCGCAATATTACCGAAATCATTTCCGATTCTGCCATTTCAGGGCAATGGCTTATGTATTCAAAAAAATTTACCTCTCCATGGCAGGACCGAACCGATAAATATGTATTTACTGTTATCGATAACCGCGATTCAACCATTACCCTTACAAATTTTATCTATACCATTTATAACGATACCCTTACCGAAGAATATACCGGACGGATATGGAATGCGCTTGGCGATAGTTCAAACGGATGGGATCTGGTAACCAACCGGTCATGGCCTGCCGGGGTAAATGACCTGGAAAAAGATATGATAAACAGTACCGTACCTCCTGCCGAACCACCCTATTATTTCGAACAGGGCTGGTATACCGGAACAACCACAAGATTTATCAAACCCACTCATTTCGATTACGAAAATGCCACCCGTTCGCTGGCCATCGATGCTTTTACCGGAGGTACCGTCAATACCGGCCTTCCCTATACATGGAATGTTGACAGCAATAATGTTTTTGTAGCCAGATTAAGAGGAGGCCAGGAATATGCTGTTATTAAAATCATCAGGGTTGTGCGCACTACCCACGATCATACTGACCATATTGATTTTACTTATAAAAAATAAGCGGAATTTCACTTAACAATGGTGCACGAGGAAAGGCATACATCAGTAAGACTCAGGCCGGTGCATATCCCTTTCATGACAATGGTATCGCCCACAGTGGGCAAATATCCAAAGGATTTATCCGTCTGCGGAGTGCAGTTGACCTGTTTCAGTTCTGTTCCCAAAGCAACCGACTGTTGACCGGAAGCAACAACTACGCCCTTCACCTCAACCACCTGGTTCAGATACATTTTATTGGCTGATTGTTCATCACTTAGATAAGCATCAACCAAAGCGACAGCTTCGATAGCATATTTTGCCGGCACTCCTGATATGTCTGTATGAGGTTTGTAAAAGACATACAGGGCTGAAATCATGAATGTTAAAGTCAATATTCCGGCTGTCAGCAACAATGCCTGGTACTTTCTTTTCATGGTCGGGTTATTTATAAAGTTCGTATATAAAAACTACTTCCACAGGAATAATCTGAGCCACTTTATCTTTGACAGTTACCGGCACGCTGATCTGATAATCGGAAAGCGTTATCATGAAGCGGCATGTTCCTTTCAGCGATTTTTCCTGTGGTTGTATTACAGCATCCACTTCAAGCGGATTGGTAACGCCATGTAATGTGAGACTGCCTTTTATTACAACCTGAATCGCCGAATCGACCGCCAGTCCTTTATCCGGCATATTTACTATCTGGCCTTTAAAAGTTGATTTCGGATATTGCTCCGATTCGACATAATCTTCGTTGAAATGATCTTCGGCCAGCGCAAGTTTAAACCGGAATGATTTCAGCGGAACTGCCGCCACAACCTGCCCGGTGGCAAAATCAATGACACTTCCGGCCTGCACACTGCATGCATCGATATCAATAACAGGGGTGTGTGAAATAAAACAAATTTCACCGTTGCGGCAGATGTATTGCTGTCCATGGTTGCTTCCGGCTGTAAAAAGTATGCATAAAACAATGGTGATAAAAATATACACCGGCTTGTTGCCAGCCTTTGATAATGAAACAGTATCTCTTTTCCCGGTGTTCATTTTTTACATTTTATTATTCACCCCATTGAATTTTACATCTTCAGTTTAAAAAACCCTTGAAATATTAAATCCAAACCTGACCTGCCCTTTCTTCCATTTTCCTGAAGTGTTGGTAATCAATGCATCTTCGCTGGTAGCCGCTGCATTGGAAACAAGCAACTGAAAAACATGGCCACCGGTTTCAATATCAAGTCCTAACGATAAAGGCATGCTATAATCTCCGGGAGGTGAAAAATGCCTGGTAAAAATATATAAATATTCAGATGTAACAGCCACTCTTTTTGTAAGCCTGTAGCGCCCGGCAATTCCTGCAAACCAGATATCATTAGGTTGTTCCCTCGTTTCGGTGAGGTTGCGATGGAGCAGCGATGGAGAAATCTGCACAGAAAAGTCAGCATTTATTTTCCGTGCAATCAGCACCTGATGTGCAAATCCGAACCTCGACCAGAAATAATTTTCACGGCCTGGTTGTTCCCAATCCAGGGTATGGGCAAAAACCGATGATACATAAGTAATGGTTACCGGAAATGCCTTTTTACCCGTTGTCTGCCTGAAAACCGAACATTTAAGCAAACCTGTCCATGTTTTCTTCCATGTAGTTCGTCCAACGCCGGTTGTGATGCGGTCAGTAATGCCATAATCGAGCATCAGGTGACTGGCTGAATAGTCAAGGCCGAAAAAATCATTGATCCCCCCGTTTATTTCTCCGAAACGATGGTGAATGCGGAAATCAAAATCGCCTTTCCCCATTTGTTCAACAGAATGGCAGTTAATGATGCGTCCTAACTTAAAGGTGGCAGTAATAACCTCGGTTTGCTGCTGCATTTCGTTATCGAGCATCATCAGGAGGCTATCGGCCGATTGTGCCCAAACGGTTACTGGTAACAGCAGCATGATGATATTAATTCTGAGGGCTTCCATGTGCAATCCACCATTGGGTTTTCAAAATCAGGCATTGACTGAGCCGGTAATCGGGCGGCATTGGCTTGTACTGGTTGCTGTGAATAATACTTCCTGCAAAACTGCCATTTACAACCGCATTTTTAACCTGTACATAATTCTCAAGCCTGATATTGCCACCAAGTGCAGGGGCGTTTGTATTATTGTGGCATTTCAGACAATGCTGCTGCAACATCGGAACAATGGTACCGGAATAAGTTACTGCCGATGTATCACAAAGCTGAGACTGAGGATATAAATCCTGCTCATTATCGTAATAACATGATGTAAAAGTTATTGCTGTCAGCATAAACAAGATATTCCTTATTGCTCTCATGGTATCATAAAAAATCAAAGGTATAAACTTGGCTGGCATTTTGCAACAAAAAAGGCCGTATTAACGGCCTCGTGTTTTCAGGAGAAAAGAAACTGCTTTTAATCTTTTTCAATTTCATCCAAAATCTGTTCTTCACGGATATTCTGCAGATCAATATTGCAGTCAGGTGCACAATGCATCCTTCGGTTCATTCTGGCTTTTTTCATCGGCTTTGGACCTTGATGTTTACGGAGGTCAAATTTTAATCTTTGTTCTTCGTTAAGCATACCCCTGATATTCTGAATGTGCTGGGCTCTTTGTTTCATCATCTGGATTTTCAGGGCTCCCAACTCATCGATCACCTGGTTAATGGCTTTCATATCGGCCTTGTCGGCAACCATCAGGCTGTTGTATCGGGCTTTCTTTTCCTTTACCTGGTTACGTAAAACCATCATCTGTTTCTGATGATTTAGCATTTCTTTATCCATCTGTTCTTTTTGCTGGTCGTTCAGTCCTTCTATGCCCAGGCATAAATTTTTTGGCGGATTTGCCATTGGCTGGGAAAAAGATAACATGGGTGTCAACATCAACATGGTGGTGAAAATGACCAGGGTGTTAAAAAATTTTGTTTTCATACTGATTTGGTTTTAAAGTTTGCCTTTTTGATGTTAAAAACCAGTTAAAGTTTAAAATGATACAAAAAATTAACGGATAAACCATATTGTACCATTGAAATTACCATTCACATGCAATCAATGACGGGCATTGAATATGAAAATGATAATTCTGGGAAATGGTTAACCAGTACTTCATTCATCTCCCTTCAGGAGCGCTCTTAATGCATATCTGCCGGGAATGAAAATAACATTTTATTTTCTGCATGGTAAAACATGTACTTAATCATATAAATGAATGGATTTATAAAAAAACCTTTTAAACTTATCGAAATCATTCTATATTTGTGTATGTTGTTTAATCTATAAAAAATTATGCTATGAAAAAAATGATTACACTTTTTACTGGTTTATGCCTGATTATAAGTTTGATTGCTCAACCTTCCACCCCTCCAGACCATATCAAAAAATTTGCAGAAAAGCTGCAAATAATAAAAGATAAAAAAAACAGGCCTGAAAATTTCAGGAGGGCAAATCATTTCAAACATTGAAAAAAACACCTAAATCCACCCTGGAATTAAAAATGGGACTCGATTCAATGATTCAGGAAGGAATCAATGATGAAACCGGGAATCTGGAATATTATAAAATGGAATTTACCTACAATGACAAAGGTCTCAATACCGGAGCAACAGAGTTTAGTAAAGACAGCGCAAACCAGGCATGGTCTGCGGAATTTAATTACACTTACTCATATGATGAAGCAGGGTTACTCGTACAGGAGGTTTTAGTTTCACTTATAGATACCTTCACCATGAAGTACGAATATGCCTATAATGAAAACAACCTTTTATCGCTCGAAACCGAGTATTATTGGTTTCCCGATTCATCACAATGGTTGGTTGCTTATAAAACGGAATATTTTTATGATGAAAACTGGAATCTTACTGAAGAAATTACTTCTTATTGGAATGAATATGAACAACTTTGGCAGGAAGGAAATAAAACTGAATATTTTTACGATGAAAATAATATCCTGTTGTACGAAATATATTCCTTTTTCGATGCAGATGCCTGGGTTCCAAATTCTAAAAATGAATATACCTATGATGAATCAGGAAACCTGATACAAGAAATTTATTATGAGGCAGACGGTATCCTCAAAGAATGGATAATGAGTGATAAAGCAGAATATACTTATGATGAAAACGATGACCTGACCGAAGAAATCTTTTCTTATTATGACATAGAAAACGCCCAATGGTTGCCGGATTACAAAGGTGATTATACCTACAATACCACTTATTCTTTTAACGAATTGCTTCTGCCTAACGTGTTTTCTTATGATTTGTTGTACTTCAATCACATGCTTGAAAGTTTTAATTCATACACATGGAGCGATGAACTTAAAGGGTGGATAGATGATGGAGCAGGATCTTGTTATTATTCAGAATATGATATTAATGCATCCATTGCCACTCAGATTATAAAAAATGTTCAAATTTATCCTAACCCTGCTGTAAATTATGTAATGATAAACATGGAAAAAGCAGGCCCCTACCAATTCGAATTGTATGATATTTCGGGGCGCAAAGTATTATCAGAAAACATATTAAACAATAAGGTTGATCTTTCCAGGACCGGTAATGGTTTGTATTTCTACGTCGTTACCATTGACGGCACAAAATTCAGCGGAAAACTCATGGTTGAGTAATTTTTGGCCATCTTAACACACAGGCTATCTGAATCAAAACCAGGTAGCCTTTTTCATTCATACCACTTAAAACAGCAAATACAAATAATCAGTTTATTACTTAATAAATTAAGTGAATAACAACAAAAACACACACATATTTTGAAAAAACCATAAAGAGTTATAACTTTATGCTTTTAAGTTTGAATATCTGAAATTTTAAAAATAATGACAGTCAGTGAAAGTGCAAACAGGCTCCGGGACATGATTGTAAAAGCCATTGAAGACCATAAACTTACGCGTGCAGAATACGATGCCATTATCCACATGGCCACCGCAGATTATATCATCGACCACCAGGAAAAAGCATTACTTGCGGAGCTGCATAATCTTATTGAAAACAAAACCGTTAAACTGGTACCCTGAAACTGGTAATTCCTTTGTTTTATACCATAAAACGATACGAGAATTTTACCAGGAAAACATTGTAAGGGTTAATTTTCCCCATGTGGCTGAAATCATTCGGGTGGAACCTGCCGGCATTATTATTGTCGTCCCGCGACTGCGACCAAACCAGGAATAATGTAGAACCCGGTGTATATTCCCAGCGCAAAACCATATTGCTTCGAAACATAAAATATTTGAAATTCGGATTATCGACCTGGTAATCGGAAATTCCGTCCATATTTTCATCAAAACAAAACACTTCATCGTCCTGGTTATAGGTAATCATTTGCGAATCATACAATTGAAAACGGTCGGAATAATTACTGGCATGTGAATCGGTAATCTGCTTGAATTTTCCATAGCGCCCGGCCGAAATAAATGGCTGTGCATAATACTGCAGGGTAAGATCGGGGCTCAGGCTGAGATTAATATGCAGCGAGGCATAATAAGTTTCCTGGATAAAACTACCGAGAATATAATGGTTCTGTTGATTGAACTCTGCCACATCAATGAACTGCAGATTATTGTAATTCAAACTTTTGCCAGCCGATAAGGTGATATTTAAAGCATTGATTGGTTTATAGGTTGATTCAACGCTGAAATCACTGCCATGGTAGCCGTTTTCGAATCCCAGGACAAATGACTGGTTGATTCCAAACCAGAGTTTTTTGCGACCGTCGGTACCAATCCAGTACCAGTAATTGACATCGCCCGGGGTTTTGACCGATGGCCCGCCAAAGAGCATAAAATTATCGGTATTCTGGCCTTCAACATTGAAACCGGTACTCAGGTTCCAGTAATTTTTAAACTGGCCGTTAAAATTTACATTACCCCCTTTGTAGGTTGAGTTTCCGCCAAAATCCCAACCTGTCCACTGGTTGAAACCAAAATTATATGACCTGAAAATACGGGTAGGTTCATATACATTGTAGCCAACCCAGAAAACCTGGAATATATCATCGGCACGACGAAGATATCCGGCATCGTTCAGGTCGAGACCCGGAGAGCGCCAGTTAATCCAGGCAATAAAATTCCAGTGTCCGTTGCCCGATTTTCCGACACTGACAAAACCACCATGTCCGGTAAGGGAAGTCAGGTTAGAATCAACCTCAACATAACCTGCATCCGGACGTTGAAAAAATCTTGCACCCGAACGCTGGGTCCGTGTAATGGCTTCGGGTGATCCGGCGACATAACTGCCGTACCATTTGAAATTTGCATAATAAGTCCGGTTTTTCCACGAATGATAATAATCCAGTCCGGTTGTATATGCTTCATGATGAAGCAATTCCATATCGGGATGATTAATCCGCCGGTTGGTAGCTGTAAACATTGCCCCGAGCCGTTGATCACCTTTATTAAAATCTTTCTGAACCCTTGAAATAAAATAACTTGATAAAGGTTCGACCGGTGAAGAAAAAATTCCTGTATCCGTTTGGTATCTTGCTTTTTCGCTTGAAGTAATATTTTCCAACACACCTACCGACAATCCATTGCGTGTTTTGCCTGAAACTTTCAAAGCGCCAAGGATAGCCGTATTTTCGGGGTAATCGATAAAATGATAATCGGGTGAAGGATCGATGCGGGGCCGGCGGCCTATACGTCTGGAATAAAACAGGTTATCGCTCGAGAATCCATTGTTGCCTGGTGTAAGACTGAAACTGGTAATATTTTTACCTTCGACAAAAAACGGACGTTTTTCACTGTAGTAAGTTTCAAACGAGGTCAGGTTAACCTGCGAAGGATCGGCTTCAACCTGCCCGAAATCGGGATTTATGGTAAAATCGAGGGTAAAATTATTGGTCAGGCCAATTTTGCCATCCAGACCAGCGGTTGATTTCCATTCTTCACCTTTACTAAAAGGATTTTCAGGGTCTTTTTTATAGCGGTTATGACGGCCAACCACATAAGGCAGAATTTCAATCTGACGTTTCGGTTTCAAACCGCTGATTCCCTGCAATCGTCCGTATAAACTTACCCAACCCGGTGCATCCCGGGCAATAGGTTGCCAGAGCGACATTTCCTGCTTACGGTAAATATATCGCTCAATCTCAAGCCCCCACCCGTCAGCAGTGTTCTGGCTGAAACGTAACTGGCTCAACGGAATTTTTATCTCTGCATTCCAGCCTTCAGAAGTTTTTGCGGTTGCTGCGAACCATACCGGATCCCATGAAAAATCGGAAACATCACCATCGTCGGTCAGGATATAATCGCTTTTTACCCCTGCTTCACTTAAGCGAAAAACAAAGGAAGTCAGCTGATCATTGTAACTGTCAATCTGGATGCCAATGCGGTCGCCATCTAAATTGTCGCGGCGCGAAAGGCGTGTAACAATGCTTTCAGGCTCGCTGTCATAGGCTTTTACCGCAAAATATAAATAATCGTTGTCGTAAGCTGCCAGAAAAACTGTACGTTGAGAAGGGGCAGCATTTTCGTCGGGAGAATATTGTACAAAACCATCTTCCCATGTTTGATCCATCCATATCTGGTCGTCAAATATCCCGTCAATTTCAGGCGGTACTGCAACACGATGAGCCTGTGCTGTTCTTTGCAGTGGTTGTGCCTGAAGTTGGTGTAAGCATATTAAAATCAATACAATTGATTGTATTTTTCTCATCATGGATAGTAAATCATTATTTATTTTAAAAACAAACATGAATAATAAAAATTATGCCAAAAGTATTAAACCACTGGCTATTAAAGCATATACAATAATTCATTCCCGATATTTTTTCCGAGGCAGGTTCCCTGAATGATAAAAGCACGCAGCCGGATATTTTTCCGCACACAATTTGTCCGGAAACGGACAAAATTTATATTCTGATTTTTATAATTTCTTTAAAGATAGGATGAAAATTTAACTTCAGGTTATCTCCTTTTTAGATATAAAAAGATATTAACACCGCTGAAAAATGATTGCAAAAACCGTAACTTTATAATCCGGCTTTTTTTAATTAAACCACTGATTTATAAACATATAAATGTCAAAATTCATCCATCTTCATGTACACTCGCAATACTCGATACTCGACGGAGCCTGTCCGGTTGACGAATTGATTGAAAAAGCCATTGGTTTTGGTATGGATGCTTTAGCGGTAACCGATCATGGCAATATGTTCGGTGCAAAATATTTTTATAACAAAGCCCGGTCAAAAAAAATAAAACCCATTATTGGTATTGAGACCTATGTAGCACGGAACAATCGTTTCAACAAATCGGCCAAGGAAGACCGGTCGGGAGACCACCTGATTTTGCTGGCCAAAAATCTTACCGGATACAAAAACCTGCTCAAACTCAGTTCATTTGCCTATACCGAAGGATTCTACTATAAACCCCGTATTGATAAAGAACTGCTGAACTTATATCACGAAGGGCTTATTGCCAGTACTGCCTGTCTGGGAGGGGAAATTCCGCGCCATATCATGAATAACCGCATGGATGAAGCCGAAAAAGCCATTGCATGGTATAAAGAACGCTTTGGCGATGATTTTTATCTGGAAATAATGCGACATAAAAGCGGCATTCCCCAAATCGACAGCGAGGTGTACAATTACCAGCAATTAATTATACCACACATAAAAAGCCTGGCTGAAAAATTCCAGGTTAAAATCATTGCAACCAATGATGTGCATTATATTGGTTCTGATGATGCCGCAGCACATAAACTGCTGATTAAAATAAACACCAATTCGGATAATGACGATCAGACCAGTTTAAAATACACCGGCCAGGAATATTTTAAATCACCGGATGAAATGGAATCATTGTTTTCAGACATTCCGGAAGCAGTGACCAATACAGTGGAGATAGCACAAAAGATTGAGAATTATGAACTCGATTCTCCACCCATTATGCCCGATTTTCCTATTCCCGAAGATTTTATTCCCGATATTGACCCGTTAAAAACTTCCGTCATCAATGCCATTCATCGGAAAACAGCTGCCTTGAATCAACGTCCTGAATTTGAACAGGCTGAAAAAGAGGCCAGGGCATTCATTGAAAAAATCAATGATTTTACCACAATACCTCAGATTCAATCCCTTCTTGACGGAGAAAGCCCATGGCTGGGAAAATTACCCGAAATATTTCAGGTTTGCCTTCAATTGCTTTATCTTAAACACCTTACCTATGATGGTGCCATAAAACGATACACGGTTATTGATGATGAGTTAAAGGAACGTATCAATTTTGAGCTTGAAACGATTGAGAAAATGGGGTTTCCCGGATATTTTCTCATTGTTCAGGACTTTATAAGGATGGCACGGAAAATGGGCGTTATTGTGGGACCGGGACGCGGTTCGGCAGCCGGTTCGGTAGTAGCCTACTGCACATACATTACCAACATTGACCCTTTGAGATACAACCTGCTGTTTGAACGTTTTCTCAACCCCGATCGTATTTCGATGCCTGATATTGATATTGATTTTGATGATGAAGGACGCGATAAGGTTTTAAAATGGGTTACCGAAAAATACGGAGCCGATAAAGTGGCCCAGATAATAACTTTCGGGTCGATGGCTGCACGGATGGCTATTCGCGATGTGGCAAGGCTTTATGATTATCCGCCGGCAGCCATTAATCAGTTGTCGAAACTTGTTCCAGAAGGTCCGAACATAAAATTAAAACAGGCGGTCCAGGAAGTTACCAAACTCAAAGAGATGAAAAACGGCAGTGATAAAAAAGCCGCTGATGTGATCAGGTTTGCCGAAAAACTGGAAGGTTCGATTCGCAATACCGGCACCCATGCCTGTGGCGTAATTATAAGCCGCGACGAACTATGGGAGCATATTCCTATCTGCACCAGCAAAGATGCCAAACTGCTTGTTACCCAATATGAAGGCGAATTTGTTGAAGCAGTGGGAATGTTAAAAATGGATTTTCTTGGGTTGAAAACCCTTACCATTCTTAAATCAACCCTCGACAACATCAGGCAATCGAAAGGTATTGACATTGATATTGACCAGCTTCCGCTCGACGACGAAAAAACCTACCAGATTTATGGACGTGGCGAAACCACTGCCTTGTTCCAGTTTGAATCGCCGGGGATGAAAAAACACCTGAAAGCCCTTCAACCAAACCGTTTTGAAGACCTGGTTGCCATGAATGCCCTTTACAGGCCTGGTCCAATGGCTTATATCCCATCATATATCCACCGGAAACACGGAAAAGAAAAGATTGAATACGACCATCCGATGATGGAGCCTTACCTTAAAGAAACGTACGGTATTACGGTATACCAGGAACAGGTGATGTTGCTTTCAAGGGCATTGGCCGGGTTTTCGAGAGGCGACAGCGATAAACTGCGCAAAGCCATGGGTAAAAAGAAAAGAGAAGAGATGGATAAGCTCAAAATAAAATTTACCGAAGGCTGTAAAAACAACCCCCGGTTTACCGAAGGTTGTGAAAAAATGAAAATCAACCCCGAAAAACTTTGCGATAAAATCTGGAAAGACTGGGAGGCTTTTGCAGAATATGCTTTCAATAAATCCCACTCGGTATGTTATGCCTATCTTTCGTACCAGACAGCGTGGATGAAAGCACATTACCCCTCTGAGTTCATGGCCGGGGTCTTAAGTAATAATATTTCTGATATCTCCAAAATCTCGGAGTTTATGGATGAATGCCGGCGAATGGGAATTAAAGTTCTGGGTCCGGATGTGAACGAAAGTTTCGCAGGTTTTATGGTCAATAAAAAAGGAGATATCCGGTTTGGCCTCAATGCCATCAAAGGGGTGGGTGAAGCTGCCGTGCAAAGCATTATCGCTGCCAGGCAGACAGGTGAATTTACATCAATTTTCGATTTCGTTGCCAGGGTTGACCTTCGCACGGTGAATAAAAGGACTATGGAAGCCCTTGCCATGGCAGGCGCTTTCGATACTTTTTCCGAAATTTCGAGAAGCCAGTATTTTGTACCTAATAAAGATGGTAACTTTATTGAAACCCTCATAAAATTTGGCAATCGCCTGCAAACTGACCTGCAAAGAGCCACCGCCACATTATTTGGCGATTTTGAACCCATTGAAATAGCAAAACCCGCTATACCGGTTATTACAAACGAATGGTCGAGAACCGAAAGACTCGATAAAGAACGCGAACTGGTTGGCATGTACATTTCTGAGCACCCGCTTGATGAATATAAAACGCTGATACAACATCTGTGCAATATCAAGGTTTCCGATCTGAACAACCTGATGGAAATAGAACCGGGTGAAGTAATTTTTGCAGCTTTTATTACACTGGTTACCGATCGGAAAACACAAAAAAACAACGATTACTGCCAGGTTTCGTTCGAAGACTATTCGGGCAGCCACACCATGAATGTTTTCAGTAAAGAATTCGATAGTTTCAGAAAATTTTTCAACCCGGGAGCTTTATTGCTGATGCGCGGGAAAATACAACCCCGTCCTACTGATCCCGACCTGCTTGAAATGCGCCTGACTTCTGTAAGTCCTTTGCCGGATGCCGCTGCAAAAATTTTAAAACTTGAACTACACATGGCCATGCAGATTATTGATGAAGAGCTGATTTTTCAACTTAACAATATTGTTGAGAACAATAAAGGAACTGTGATGTTACATTTTACGGTTTTTGATCAGGAGAACGGTTTTGAACTAAAACTGAGTTCAAGAACTCACCGGGTAAAAGTATCAGATACCCTGCTCCGTTTTTTGGACGAACATCCTGAAATTGAATATCATTTACAATTATAAAATAATGTTAAACCTGAAAAAAATAAAAAATTATGGCACTTGAGATTACCGATTCCAATTTTGAACAACTTGTAATGCAAGCTGATAAACCTGTAGTAGTTGATTTCTGGGCTGAATGGTGCGGCCCTTGCCGTATGATTGGCCCCAGCATTGAAGAAATGGCACATGAGTATGAAGGCAAGGCTGTTATTGGCAAAGTGGATGTTGACAGTAACCCTGGTATTTCAACCAAATTCGGAATAAGAAATATCCCCACGGTATTGTTTATCAAAAACGGCAAAGTGGTGGACAAACAGGTCGGAGCTGTACCTAAAAATGTATTGGTGAATAAGTTAGATCTCTTGCTTTAGCAGAGATTATCTTAATAACCTCTAAGCTTTTACCCTATTCATTTCTCCTGAATGGATAGGGTAATTTGAATTTGATTATTAGTGTCTGATTTGTCAATAATTTATTACAAAAAAGTTTGGTTTGCCAGGTTGCTGAATTTATTTAATTTCAATTCATTTATCCCATGACCGATCCCAGCAAACCTCTACAACTATTTTCTCAAGCTTATCATCTGGGAGTAGAGACATTGGAACATAGAGCGATCCGGTTTCCCACTGACGGTTTTCACCAACGGGGTCGTACCGTATTGTTTTTGTATGGTCTTAAAACCACCGGAGTTCAGTTAAAATAGGCTCCTTCCGAAGCCCAGGGTTTAACTCAACCATCTGGGGAGTGATTTGCCTGGTTATCAATGGTAATACAGGAGGAAAATACAGAGTAACTTTGAGAAATTGTGGAATGGGATATGGCACTCTCCATTTTGGTATATAAAACTCGAAGGGTGTATCCTCTACCATGGCATCCCATCGCAATTTGTTTTCTGTTTCTTTCTTATAGTGAAGAACATTAGTCAAATCAAATCTTAAATGACGTGTATTCATTTCTCCAGATTTTAGCTTATTAAATAATGCAATCTATCATCAATAATAACAATTTTTGGCAAACCATGAAAGAAATCATACAGCAATCTTACATTTAATATCTGCTGACAAAAGCATTTTTCAAACCATCGGACAGCTATACCTTTTTTGGCGTTTTTGAAAAAAACCAGTAGGTTTGCCTGTAATTTATATTGTTTGCATTGAAAAACCTTGCCGAAATTATTGATTCGAATCGATACGACAACCTTGAATTTGTTGCCCGTGAAGTAGTTGAAGGTTTCATTACCGGAATGCACCGCAGTCCTTTTCATGGTTTTTCGGTTGAGTTTGCCGAACACCGGCTCTATAATACAGGAGAATCAACAAGGCATATCGATTGGAAACTATTTGCACGCAGCGAGAAACTTTTTGTAAAACGGTATGAAGAAGAAACCAACCTGCGTGCCCAACTGGTCATTGACACTTCCCCGTCAATGCTTTTCCCGGCCGATAACAGCCTGCCTTTGCATAAACTTGCTTTTTCAGCTTTCTGCTCAGCTGCCCTGATACACCTTTTGCGCAAACAACGCGATGCTGCCGGTATTACATTTATTGGTGAAAAAATTGAACTGCACACACCGGCCAGGCTGGCTTTATCACATCAAAAGCTTTTATATCAGCATCTTTCTCAACTTATTACGCGTCAATATAAACAAAACCGCCAGCCTGTAACCACATCGCTGACCGAAAACCTGCACCAGCTGGCCGAAACAATGCATAAACGTTCGCTGGTAGTTATTTTCAGCGATATGATAGAAACAGCCGACCCGGAGAACCTGATGGGAGCACTTGAACACATGCGTTACAACAAACACGAAGTCATTCTGTTTTATGTAACCGATCCGCAGCACGAAACCTTTTTGCAGTATCCCAACCGGCCGATGCGTTTTATTGACATGGAAAACGGGCATGAAATCAAACTGAATCCCAACCAGGTGCGTAATTACCTGCGTGAAAAAAGCCTTGAATTTGCCGCCGATCTTAAACTACGTTGCGGACAGAACCGGATTGATTTTGTTGAAGCCGATATCAGCCGGAATTTTCATGAAGTGCTGTTACCCTTCCTGGTCAAACGTCAGAAGTTATATTGAAACAACCATTTGAAAATTGATGGAAAACAATTAGGTTTGTATGGTTTAAAGAAAACCCGCTTTACAGATAGATAAAAAGATTATAAACTTTAAAAGTATAACACACTATGTCAGGTCATAATAAGTGGTCGACCATTAAAAGAAAAAAAGGGGCCATCGATGCCAAACGGTCAAAAATCTTTTCAAAAATCATTAAAGAAATTTCCATTGCCATAAAAGAAGGCGGAACCGATCCCGACACCAATGCCAAACTCAGGCTGGCCATTGCCAATGCCAAGGGGGCCAACATGCCAAAAGAAAATGTGCAAAGGGCCATCAGCAAAGCCGAAAAAGAAGGGAACACCTTACAGGAAATTACTTTTGAAGGATATGCCCCCGGCGGAATTGCAGTTTTTATTGAATGCCTTTCTGACAACAACAACCGCACCGTAAGCCTTATTCGTTCCATTTTTAACAAACGCGGCGGTAATCTTGGCACCAACGGATCGTTAAGCTTTCTTTTTGAACGAAAAGGAATATTTACCATTCCGAAAAGTGCAGTTTCAAATTCCGAAGAATTTGAAATGGAAATGATTGATGCCGGAGCCCAGGACATTGAATACACCGATGAATCCATTATCATCACGACTGCTATGGAAGATTTTGGCGGGATGCTGAAAAAACTGGAATCATTAAAAATTGAAGCCGAAAATGCCGAATTGCAGCGCATACCCAACGATACAAAAACTGTAGATTCCGATACCGCCCGTAAAATTCTGCATATGATTGATGAATTTGAAGAGTGTGACGATGTTCAGAATGTTTATCATAATATGGAAATTACTGATGAAGTGGCTCATATCATGGAAGAATAAACATACAATGAAATAACATACCTTTTTTTACCTGCCGCAACACCTTTCAAATGGGTTGCGGTATTTTTTTTTAAAATGAGAAATAAAGTTACAGTTTTTATCATTTTTTTTGCCCTTGGCAAGTTCTCTGTTTCTCAACAGCAACATTCTGAAAAAACTTTAAATGCTGTACGGGCAATCCAGCCTGTTTCAGTAAAAGACGAACCTGATGCACCCGTTTGGTTACCTTGCATACCGGCTTCGGGATTCATCCAGATAAATCCCGAAAATGGCCAGGCATCACAGTTTAATACCTTGGTTTACATGCTTTATGACGATAAAGCCCTTTATATAAAAGCAGAATTATTTACCGGAGGACAGCAATCAGTAAACCAGTTAAGCCAGCGGGATGAGTTTGCTCAATCCGATTTTTTCGGGGTATATATTGATCCTTACGGCGATGCAAAAACGGCTTATGGCTTTTTTGTTACCCAACCCGGCGTACAGATAGATGTAAAAATAAACTACGAAGGTGATGAAGACACCAATTGGGATGCGGTTTGGGAAAGTAATACTTTGCAATACCCTGGTAAATGGTTTGCCTTATTAAAAATCCCTTATTCTGCATTACGTTTTCCTTCGCATCAAAAGCAAGCCTGGCGCATCAATTTTTTCAGAAACGATGTCTCAACACGCGAAAAATCATCGTGGTGCTTTATGGACAGAAAAATAGAAAATAACCTTGCCTTGTTTGGTGTGGTTGAAGGTATTGAAAATATTCAACCTCCGTTACGGCTTTCATTCTCGCCCTATATAGCGGGCTATACCGAAAACCAAAGCGACCGCAACGAATGGAATCACTCGCTTAAAGGGGGCCTCGATGTAAAACTGGGTTTTTTCGAAAATTACACCCTTGACATGATGCTGATACCTGATTTCGGGCAAGTTCCATCGGATGATAAAGTGCTAAATCTTACCCCTTTCGAAACTTATTACGATGAAAAACGCCCGTTCTTTACCGAAGGCACAGAGTTGTTTGAAAAAGCAGAAATCTTTTATTCGAGGCGCATCGGGGGAACACCGAAAGATTATTACAGGATGAAAAACCTGCCTGATTCAATAGAAGTCATTGAAAATCCGATGAATACTCAATTAATCAATGCAACAAAAATTTCGGGGAAATCATCATCCGGTCTTGGACTGGGCTTCATCAATGCCATGACATCAAATACATATTGCACTGTAAAAGATTCACTTACAGGAAATAAGCATAATATTCTAACCCAACCTTTTTCCAATTATAACCTTATTGTAGCCGATCAATCGATCGGTAAAAACTCTTATATCAGTTTTATAAACAATAATTTATATATGCCCGACTGGAATTATACCGCGAATGTTTCAGGCATCGATTTTAAGATGAGTACCAGAGATGGCAAATATGCTGTGTCGGGAATCGGCAATCTGAGTTATATCAATGACCGTAACAAAGCAGATTCGACAGGATACAGGTATACGATTGTTGCAGGAAAAACCAGTGGTTCATTCACTTTCACCCTTTCGCAAAACGTTGAATCGGACCGTTACAACCCGAATGATATGGGTTATCTTCAAAACCCCAATGAATTTACCAATTCAATAACCGCTCACTACAATATTTACAAACCCCGTGGAATACTGCTCGAAATGAATAATTACCTTGATTTTACTCATTCCATGCTTTATAATCCGAAGAAATTTACCGATCTGAGCATCACTTATCAGAATGTCAGCACTTTTACCAATTACCTGACTGCCAGTCTGAAAACAGAATTCCAACCCGTCGGGGCTTATGATTATTTTGAAGCAAGGGTTCCCGGGCGTGTTTTTAATATTCCACGCAATACCGATATTTCGGGTTGGATTTCACCAGATTATAGAAAAGCTTTCCTGGTCGATTGCTCGGGAGGTTATACCTTTGCCAGTGGAACAGACAGGTTTCAGTTCTATTTATCTGCCGGGCCCCGCATCCGCTTTAACGACAGATTTTTTCTAATCATCGGAACAAAATGGTCAAAACTTGTTAACGATGAAGGTTTCTACAAACAAATAAATAAAACCGATTCCATTATTTTTTCGCGCCGTGATGTTAAAACCTGGACTAACAGTGTAACAGCGAGTTATTACTTTAACCACAAATCTAATATTTCGTTGAGGGCACGTCATTACTGGTCAAGGGTGAAAAATCACAGTTATCACACCTTGCTGAATGATGGTGATCTAAGCCCTGAAATTACAGGATTTTCAGGCCGCGACAAGAACTATAATGCTTTTTCGACCGACCTGGTTTTCAACTGGCATTTTGCACCCGGCAGCAACCTTTCGCTGGTCTGGAAAAATGCCATTCATTCAGAAGAAAATGTTATTGATAACCATTATTTCGACAATTTTAACCATATGATCACTTCTACCCAGTCGAACAATTTCTCGGTTAAAATACTTTATTATATTGATTATCTAAGCTTAACGAAAAAAAATACCGGCAAGGTATAAGTTTGTCTAATAAAACGTATTTTTGAAAAACCGTTACCAATTAAAAAGATTCATTTTATTCATTGAAATCAATAAAAAGCATTACATATGAAAGATTTGATGATTGTTATTCTGTTGCTGTCCGCTATAAGTATGTCAGCGCAGGTTGACCAGAATAATCCTATAAAAAGTGATTTTGAAAAATTCAAACAGGATTACAACCGTGATTTCGAAAACTACAAAAAGCAATACGAAGAAGCCCTGCGGAAAATGGAACAGGATTACCAGGATTATTACAACAGCATGGTAGGCCTGAAAGATTACTACACGCGCAACAAAGATACAGCCAAAGCAGCTATTGTAGGCGATGTTATCAGCTATGAACAAAACATTCGAAAAGCCAGTGGCAAGCCTATTGTAGTCACAAAAAACGTTCCGGTTCAGCCCGACAGCAAGGTTCAGCAACCCATAAACAAACCGGTTGAACAACCTGTAAACAAACCGGTTGAACAGCCCCCTGCCAGGAATGTGGAACAACCCGTTGCCCAGCCGGTTCAGCAACCTCAACCTCAGCCGGTTGAGATAGCACCCCCAGCAAATGATGAGCGGGTACCGGTTATTTATCCCCTTCCTCCTGCAAAAGCAAAGATTACTTCACCCTTTGGCCCTCGTATTCACCCGGTACTGAACAGGCCAATCAATCACAATGGCATTGATTTTGGCTGCCAGCTCGGAACCGAAATCTATGCCGCAGGATCGGGAAAAATCACCATTTCAGAATACAATAAGACCTTTGGCAATTATATCATGATAGAGCATGACGGTGGTTTTTGCACAGTTTATGCCCATCTCAACCAACTAATGGTATCGAAAGGAGAAACGGTGAACAAAGGACAAAAAATTGCACAGAGCGGAAATACAGGCCGTTCAACCGGAGCTCATCTTCACTATGAAATAAGGCTTTCGGGAACTCCAATTGACCCTAAACCCTTTTTAAAATAAAACCTGAAATTCATTTTTTAAATCTATAAAAAGACAGGAAAAAACAGGACAACTCCGAAAGGCGTAAATTTTTTATATTGCTAATATTGAGCATATTATAAAAAAACTGGATTCTTTGCTGTAAAATAAAAATTTACGCAAAATTATCATTATCTTTGTGTGCCAATAAAAAAATAATTGTTTAATCAGGGGAAATGAATCAAAAACGCTGGGTAATAAAGCCTCAGACCGATAAAGAGATAATCAGCCTCCTGTCGTGTGAATTGAATATTTGCGAACCATTAGCCAACTTACTGGGACAGCGGGGGATTAAAACTTTTGAAGAAGCCAGGGCTTTTTTCAGGCCACAGCTTGAACACCTGCACGATCCTTTCCTGATGAAAGACATGGAAAAAGCCATCGAAAGGCTTGAATCAGCCCTGAGAAATAAAGAAAAAATTTTGATCTACGGCGATTATGATGTTGACGGCACTACAGCCGTTGCCATGGTTTATTCATTTTTACGCACCCATCATCAGTACCTTGGATATTATATTCCCGACAGGTACAATGAAGGATATGGCATTTCGTTTAAAGGTGTTGATTTTGCGGCCGAACATGGATATAGCCTTGTGATAGCCCTTGATTGTGGCATTAAAGAAGTTGAAAGCGTTGAATATGCCAATTCGAAAGGTATTGATTATATAATCTGTGATCATCACCAGCCCGGTGATAAAATTCCACCTGCTGTTGCTGTACTGGATGCCAAGCGTACCGACTGCACTTACCCTTTTAAAGAACTTTCGGGTTGCGGGGTAGGGTTTAAATTACTTCAGGCGTTTGCACAACGAAACGATATTCCCTTCGATGCGCTGGAACCATACCTTGACCTGGTAGTTGTAAGCATTGCCTCGGATATTGTTCCTATAGTCGGTGAAAACCGCATTCTGGCTTATTACGGATTAAAAAGACTAAATTCGTACCCACGACAGGGTCTGAAATCAGTGATTGAAATTGCAGGTATTGGTGGACGCGAAATATTTATTAACGACATTGTTTTCCGCATAGGTCCAAGAATCAATGCTGCCGGAAGGATTGAAAGAGGTAAAACTGCTGTTGACCTGCTTGTTGCCGAAAACAGAACAGAGGCCGAAGCCATTAGCAGGCAGATTAACGAAGATAACAACACCCGCAAAGATATTGACCGCAATATTACCCAGGAAGCAATGGATCTGATAGCCAATAACCAGGCATACCAGGATCGGTATTCCACCGTGCTGTACAATCCAAAATGGCACAAAGGCGTGGTTGGAATTGTTGCTTCGAGACTGATTGAGGTTTTTTATAAACCCACCGTAATTCTGACTCAATCAAACGGTTATATCACCGGTTCTGCCCGTTCGGTAGAAGGATTCGATCTGTACAAGGCCATTGAAATGTGTTCGGATTTGCTGGTAAACTTTGGCGGGCATGTTTATGCTGCAGGACTTACCATGAAAGAGGAGAACCTGGAAGCATTCAGGGAAAGATTTGAAAAAGCAGTAGCATCGCTTATCACCGAAGAACAACTTACACCACAGATACTTATTGACACACCATTGAAGCTTTCAGATATCAATGAAAAATTTTACCGCGTTCTCAAGCAATTCGAACCTTTTGGTCCGGAAAACATGAATCCGGTATTTGTTACCGAAGGTGTTTGTGATAACAACTCATCGAGGCTGGTGGGGAAAGAATGTGAGCACCTGAAATTTGATATCAAACATCCCGAAGAACAAAATTTCCTGTTTCCTGCCATTGCTTTCAGGATGGCCGAGCACTTTGAAAATATCAATAAAAACAGGCCTTTTGATATCTGTTACAGCATTGAGCAGGATGAATATAACGGAAATACAAAAATCCAGATTAAAGTTCGTGATATAAAACCAAAGATTGAAGAGCCGAAATTAACCAGCGATCCTGTTGTTCTTGTTGTTAAGCCACCCGTGGTATCTGACAGCCAACCATAAAAAAATACCTGTTATTGCTCCCAGTATTGCGCCGCCAAAGACATCGGCCGGGTAATGAACCCCTAAGTAAACCCTGCTGAATGACACCAAACCTGCCCATAAGAGCAAAATAACCAGGTACAATCGCCGCTGCAGCATCAGCCCAATCCAAACTGCCACAGCAAAAGTGTTGGCTGCATGTGATGATACAAAACCAAAACGGCCACCACATTTTCCATCAACGATATGCACCATTTCAGCAATAGCCGGATTGTGACAAGGCCTTAACCGCTGAAAAACATTTTTAAATGCATGTACTGAGACCTGGTCAGCCACCAAAATGCAAAGTGCGGTAACAGCTAAAATGGCAATTATTTTTTTCCAATGAAATTTTATAACAAGTTGCCAGATAATCCATAAGTACAAAGGAATCCAGATGATATTTCCGGTAAAATAAACCATTAGTCTATCCACCAATGGGTTGTGAAGTCCATTAATGAAGAAAAACATGCTATGATCAAGGTTAATCAAAAAATCCATGGTTATGGTTTATTGAGGGTTTCCCAAATCAGGTCTTTCAGTTTTTGAATTCCGGTACCGGTTACTGCTGAGATCAGCACAGAAGGTACATCGGGCAGATTTTTTTTGGTTTCCTGAAGGATTTCCTTATCAGCCAGATCGCATTTTGTTATGGCCAGTAACCTTTTTTTTGATAGTAACTCAGGATTATACTGTTTCAACTCATGGATCAAAATCTGGTAATCGCGGTTAATATCTTCAGAATCAACAGGAATAAGAAATAACAGAACAGAATTACGTTCAATATGCCTTAAAAAGCGTAGACCAAGTCCCCGTCCCTCATGAGCACCTTCAATAATGCCGGGAATATCGGCCATAACGAACGAACGGTGATTGCGATAAGCAACTATCCCCACACTAGGTTCGAGTGTAGTAAAAGCATAATCAGCAATTTTTGGATGAGCAGCGCTGACTACTGAAAGCAGGGTTGATTTTCCGGCATTTGGAAATCCAACAAGTCCGACATCGGCAAGGATTTTCAATTCAAGAATTTTCCAACCTTCATGTCCTGATTCTCCGGGCTGGGCAAAACGCGGTGTTTGTTTTACAGCGGTTTTAAAATGTGTGTTGCCCATACCACCTCTTCCCCCTTTGGCAAGCACCAGTGTTTGTCCATGTTCAGTAACCTCCATCAGGTATTCTCCGGAATTACCGTCACGCACCACTGTACCGAGCGGAACATCGATTATGACATCCTCGCCGTCGGCACCTGTACAATTGGCACCCGATCCGTTTTCACCATGCTGTCCGAAAATATGTCGTTTGTATTTCAGATGAAGCAGGGTCCAGAACTGGCTGTTTCCCCTGATAAGGATATCGGCTCCTTTACCGCCATTGCCACCATCGGGACCCCCTTTGGCAATAAATTTCTCACGCCTGAAATGAACCGATCCGGCACCTCCGTTTCCGGAACGCACAAAAATTTTTACATAATCGACAAAATTCGATTCTGCCATCCGATAATTTTAATGAAGTTAATGCTGCAAAAACGCAATGCAAAGGTAACCAAAGTTTTTTAACTCCAAACCTGGTCGATGACTTTACTGATCCGGCCAAAAATATCATCGATTGTTCCCATGCCATCAACGGGGTGATGCCTGTCCAGTTTTTGATAATATTCAATAACCGGAGAAGTTTGGGAATGATAAACATTGAGGCGGTTTTCAATCACTTTTAAATCCTGGTCATCAGCGCGTCCGGTTTCAAGACCCCTGTTCTGAAGCCTTTTAATCAGTTCGTTGCGATCAACTTCAAGCGTTATCAGCACATTCACTTCGCTTTTACGTTCGGCAAGCAAACGGGATAATATGTTGGCCTGATTGAGATTACGTGGGAAACCATCAAAAATAAAACCCTTTGCACCTGCATGTCCATCAAGTTTCTGGACAACCATATTTACCACATGATCGTCGGGCACCAGTTCGCCGCGATCCATAAACGATTTGGCCATAACACCGAGCGGTGTTTTTTGAGCAATTGCTTCGCGTAAAATATCGCCTGTTGACAAATGAATAAGTTGATATTTTACGATGATTTTTTGCGATTGTGTCCCTTTACCAGAACCGGGAGCACCAAAAATGACAAGATTGAACATAATTGATATTGATTAATCGGTGACAATTTGATAAATATCGGGGAGATTACGGCCGTATCCGTTATAATCAAGGCCATAGCCAATAATGAAATCGTTGGGGATGCTGAAACCATAGTAATCGATCTTATGATTATCGTTGTAGGCATCGGGTTTAAAAAGCAGTGTGGCAATTTTAATTTCAGCTGGTTCGTAACCTTTTAATTGTCTGATGATATTATCCATTGTTTTTCCCGTGTCGATAATGTCCTCGAGAATCACAACGGTTTTATCTTTAATATCTTCCGTAAGCCCGATCAGACGTTTCACATTGCCTGAAGAAACTGTTCCCTGATAAGAGGCTATTTTAAGAAATGAAATAAGACACGGGAAGCTGATATGTTTCATCAGTTCGGCAGCAAACATAAACGACCCGTTTAAAATTCCCAGGAAAATGACATCTTTCCCGGCCAGATCGTTGCTGATGGTATCAGATACCTTTCTGATGGTCTTTTCAATTTCCTGTTGTGATATGTAAATACGGAATTTTTTGTCGAGAACTTCTATTACCTGGCTCATGCTATTAATGATTTTATTTCAGTTTAAATGACGATATTTGTTCAATTTCAGTCCTGATTTTGTATTTTTTCAAAAACCGTGAACAAATTAATTGCATGAAAATACAAAATAAAAAAACAAAATAGGTATTTTTGAAATTGATTTTTCAAACATTTTATCATAAATGATTATGAAACCAATTGTCAGCATTCTTATGGGCAGCACATCAGATCTGCCGGTTATGGAGCAAGCCGCCAAATTTCTCGATGAATTTTCCATTCCTTTTGAGATCCATGCTTTATCGGCACACCGCACTCCTGAAAAAGTGATGGAATTTGCAAAAAACGCCTACGACAGGGGAATCAGGGTTATAATTGCCGGTGCCGGAGGGGCTGCTCATCTTCCGGGAGTGGTAGCGGCGTATACATCACTTCCGGTTATTGGCGTGCCGGTAAAAAGCAGCAATTCGCTCGACGGTTGGGATTCGTTGTTGTCGATAGCCCAAATGCCATCGGGAATACCCGTTGCAACAGTAGCTGTTGACGGGGCACGCAATGCTGCTATCCTTGCCGCCCAGATGCTGGCTATAGCCGATGACAAACTCTATGGAAAGCTTATCCTTTTTAAAGCTGATATGGCTGATAAAATTGTCAAAGCCTCAGAACAAATGAAAAAGCTCAATTACAAATACAAAACCAACTGATTGCCTGTATTATTTCACTGAGAATGCCTTTTTAAAATTTGCATTATTTTTATCTTTTTAGTAATTTAATAGCCGTATAAATTCTTATCGGCTTGTTCAGAATTTTAATTACAATGGTAATTTCCTGCTGGTTTTCTGCCTTGCTGGCAGGAGGCCTGCCAGGTTTTTACGGTGCAAGGCAACAAGCCATGCAGGGAACCAGCAGCTTTGCCCCCGATTATATCGGATGGGCAAATAACCAATCCATGGCAGCGTTACTTACACTTCCGGGAGCAGCAATCACTTTTTCAAACCATTACGGGTTATCACAGATAAATACTTATTGCATGACTGCCCTTATGCCCACCAAAGCAGGCAATATTGGGGTTAATGCTGCCCGTTCGGGATATGAAAAATTTAATGAGCAACAAATAGGTCTTGCTTACAGCAGAAGTCTTTGGCCTCAACTTAGTATTGGCGTGCAATTTGATTATTTTCGCACCTATATTGCCGACATCTATGGAAAAGCTTCACGAATGACCTTTGAAGCGGGTGTGGTTTCACGGCCTGCTAAAAATGTATCGGTAAGCATGCATGCGTTTAACCCGGCAAGGATAAAACGAAGCAGTAACAGCGATGAAGAAATTCCAACTGTTTTTACTGCCGGCGCATCATGGAATATAAAAAACAAAGCCATTCTTATTTTCGAAACCCGGAAAGAGCTATTCCATCCGTTTATTTTCAGGGGAGGTATAGAATATACATTTCTTGAAAAATTCTTTCTCCGTGCCGGTGTCAGTTCCGAAAACCCTTCTTTTTCAGCAGGAATGGGATTTTCGGCACAAGGCCTGGATATATCAATTGCTGTTGTTACACACCCGGTTTTACCGGTTTCATCACAAATATCACTTCAATACCACTTTGGACAAAATAAGGGCAGGTGAAAACATTCTGGCTGATAGCAATTTTAACAATATGGGCATTCACCATTAAATCGCAGGTAGCTCAACAATTGCCTGCCGGCATTACTGAAACCATAGAACAAATGACCGAACTGGCCGGTGACGATGTGGATATGACAGCGCTATATGAAGATCTTTCTGCATTGTACATCAAACCCATCAACCTTAATGAGGCAGAAATACAGGAACTGGAAAAACTGCCTTTTTTGAATGAATTTCAGATCAGGAGTCTTGCCGATTACAGGATGGAAAACGGTCCATTGCTTTCCGTTTATGAACTTTCATACATCTATGGTTTTGATGCCGGTTTTGCCAGGCTTATTTCACCTTTTGTAACAACCGGAGAAAGTACCTATATGCCCGGCCTGCCCAAATCATTAAAAATGAAAAAAAATTCACTTTTGCTCCGCGTCCAGACGCTTGCAGAGACACCGCAGGGCTATCAACAAAAAAACGATACAACCGATGCGTTTTATAAAGGAAACAAATTGAAATACTATGCCCGCTACAAATATGAAAGCCAAAATATTACGGCAGGTTTCCTGGCAGAAAAGGATGCCGGTGAACCATTTTTTATCGCACCCCGGAAAGACGGTTTTGATTTTTATTCGGGTTTTGTAAAATACCAGGCATCTGATTGGAACCTCATTGCCGGCGATTTCAGCGTTTGTTACGGACAGGGTCTGGTGCTATGGACGAGATATGCTACAGGCAAAGGCATTGATGCACTTGATGTTCGTAAACGAAACCAGGGAATACACCCCTTTTCGTCGGCTGAGGAAAACATTTTTTTTCGCGGAGCTGCCGGTGAAATAAAAAAAGGAAGAATCATCACCACACTTTTTGTTTCTTCAAAACCCATTGATGCTTCCTTAATAAAAGATTCAACTGCAAAAAGCTATATTTCGTCTTTCCAGGTTTCCGGGTTACATGCATCAGAAAGCCAGATTAACAGCCGGAAAAACGTCAACCATCAGGCTTCAGGAGCAAGCATCCATTATGCAGGACTGCATTATAAAACAGGACTCAATTTTTATACATTCCGTTACAATTTTGATGTAGCCACTTCAACAAAACCTTACCAGAAATTTAATTTCAATGGTAACCATGGCAGCCATTTATCAACTGATATCACCTTTTATTACAAATCAATAACAGGATTTGGAGAAGCTGCTATCACCGATCGTAAAGGATATGCCCTGGTCGGTGGATTAATCAACCAGATCAACGATATAATCTCTGTATCTGTGGTTTTGAGAAATTACAGCCGCAACCACACTGCATTATGGTCGCAACCATTTGGTGAAAACAGCACGAGCCAGAATGAAAAAGGTATTTATGCCGGAATACGCACCGCACCATTCAGAAATGTTGTAATTTCGGGCTATTATGATCAGTTCCGGTTTCCCTGGCTGAAATCCTCATTAAACCAGCCATCGCAGGGATATGAAGCTGCAACACAGGCATGGTGGTCGTGGCGGAAAAATGTGGAGCTATATTCCAGATTATCGTGGAAACAACTTCCTGAAGTCAATGAAATTACAGAAACTTTTACCGACAAAATACTTTCAAACAGCCATTTATTAAAATTCCGCACTGAACTGAGACAAACCTTTGCTGATCACCTTTCACTGAAGACACGTTTCGATTATGTAAAATATTTATCTGATACTCATTCGGATGAGGGCTTTTATATCTTCCAGGATGCAGGATACACATTTTCAGAAATTCCGGTTACTATCTCTGTCAGGTATGGCTTGTTTGACACCGGAAGCTATGATACGCGTATTTATGCCTACGAACAGGATGTACTTTATGGTTTTTCGGTTCCGGCGGTTTCGGGCGAAGGATCAAGATCGTACCTATTAATTCAGTACGATGCCGGCCGTAACCTGAGTTTCTGGTTCAGGGTTGCCCGTTTCAACTACGCCGATCGCAAAATTATTGGTAGTGGCAACGACCAGATTGCAGGAAATACAAAAACCGAGATCAAATGCCAGGTGTTGTATAAATTTTAAATTACATAAAGCGATACTATTCCGGATGGTTTTTATACTTTTATAATTGTTTTTGCTATTCTCAGCGTAATTATATAATAACTTATAAATCAATACCAAAATGAAAAAAATCCTGTTTATCATTATCCTGGCAGGTTTGTATCATTGTTCTCCTGTCGAAAAAAATAAAACCCAGCTGATAGGTCGTCAGGAAGTAAATATGCAAACTGACCGCCTTACCCCTGAAGTACTATGGTCGTTTGGCCGGATTGGTGAAATTGCTGTTTCGCCCATTGGGAATACCATTGCTTATTCCGTTACATACTACAGCATTGCTGAAAATAAAAGCAATACCGAAATTTTTTCAATCAATACCGATGGCTCCGGCAAAAAGCAACTTACCTACACCCCCGAAAAAGAAAGCAACCTTGAATGGTCTGCTGACGGGAAAAAAATATATTTTATCAGTTATGCCAACGGAAGTTCTCAGGTATGGCAAATGAATGCAGATGGCAGTAAAATGAAACAAATTTCTGATTATGAAGGAGATATACAACTTTTCAAATTTTCGCCCGATGGAAATGATATTTTATTTGTAGCCGAAGTAAAAACAGGAAAAACGGTAGCCGATGTATATCCTGATTTACCCAATGCCAGTGCTTTACTCATCGACGACCTGATGTACCGCCACTGGGATACATGGGAAGATGATAAAAGCAATCATATTTTTATAGCCGGCATGTCAAATGAAAAAATTGGTAAGGCCACCGATATTATGCCCGGAGAGCCCTACGACACTCCTTTGCTGCCCTTTGGTGGACCTGAAGAAATTTCGTGGAATCACAATGGTACGGCTATTGCCTATACCTGTAAAAAAACAAACGGTAAGGCTTATACGCTGACCACCAACAGCGATATTTATATCTATGACTTAAAATCTGGCAAAACAATAAATTTCACCGATGGCATGAAGGGTTATGACCGTGCCCCTGTATTTTCGCCCGATGGGAATTTGATGGCATGGCTGAGCATGGAACGCGAAGGTTTTGAAGCTGATAAAGACCGTATTTTTATCGCCGATCTGAACACAGGCCAGAAAACCGATTATTCAACCGGTTTTGATTATAGCGCTCAAAACCTGCTCTTTACACCCGATTCAAAAACGCTCGTCTTTATAGCAGGTGTTCAGGCTACTTTTCAGATTTATACGTTGAATCCTGAAACCAGAACCATCAGCCCTGTTACCTCGGGATTGCACGATTATCACTCTGTAGCTCTTGCCAATGGCTGTTATATAGGTAGCAAGGTAAGTATGATAAAACCAGCAGAAATTTACCGCATCGATCCTGCCTCAGGACAGGAGACCGAACTGAGTTTCGAAAACAAACACATACTTGATAAACTTGCGGCAGCCACTATTGAAAAAAGAATGGTAAAAACCGCTGACAATAAGGAAATGCTAACGTGGGTCATTCTTCCTCCTCATTTTGATGCTTCGAAAAAATACCCTGCACTGCTTTATTGTGAAGGAGGGCCACAATCGCCTGTAAGTCAATTCTGGAGTTACAGATGGAATTTCAGTATCATGGCGGCTAACGATTATGTAATTGTTGCACCCTGCCGTCGTGGGGTTACCACCATGGGACAGGCCTGGACCGATGCCATAAGCAAAGACCATGGCGGAATGGAAATGAAAGATCTTCTGGCCGCCATTGACCAGGTGAAAAAAGAACCCTTTATTGATGAGCAAAGACTGGGAGCTATAGGCGCAAGTTACGGAGGTTACAGTGTATTCTGGCTGGCTGGTAATCATCAGAAACGTTTTAAAGCTTTTATAGCCCATTGCGGTGTTTTTAACAGCGAAATGGAATATATGACTACCGATGAGATGTTTTTCGACGATTGGGAAATGGGAGGTGCACCGTGGGAGAAAGATAATATAATTGCAGCCAGAAGTTATGCTTCATCGCCCCACCTGTTTGTAAAGAACTGGGATACACCCATTATGATTATCCACGGTGGCAGAGATTTCCGTATTCCTTATACACAAGGAATGGCTGCATTCAATACAGCACAGTTGCTGGGAATTCCAAGCCGTTTCCTGTTTTTCCCTGAAGAAAATCACTGGGTGCTGAAACCGCAGAATGGTATTTTGTGGCAGCGGACTTTTTTCGACTGGCTCGACCGGTGGTTAAAAAAATAACTTATCCCTGTTATAGCCGGCGAAAGCCGGCTTTTTTTGTTACTAATATCTCACCAGGGTGCTGAACCTGAGCGAAACCATCTGCAATTCTTTCCACGAATCCTGGCTGGCGTGGCGGTATAGTGTGGGCGCACCACCCATGCGTAAAGCAAAAAACAAACCTTCTTTCACTTTCTTTTCATTAAAATTCTTAACCCACTCAAGGCTGATGATAAAATCATCTTCGACCATAATGTTGTAAGGGCTTAAATCAACGGTAATCTCTCCGTATTTAAGTGTAGTGTTGTAATAAACAGGCCTGGCAAGCAGATTAAGGTAAGGCATTCCTTCCTTTACACTGTAAACATTAATTCTAAAAAATAAAGTATCGAATATATTTTTGGTGATAAAAAAACTCAGATTCTTAACAAAAGTGGGTGCTTTTTTAATTTTTATCAGTACACCCATTTCGCACCCCAGCTGGTTGGAAGAAAAACCGCCGGTTATACCCCTGTTGACCGATCTGTTGCCCAATATCTCATCGGTCATATTACCATGGATGATTACCTCGGGGATATGAATTATTTTTTCGCTCAATGCCACCTTCATTTTCCCGTCGGGAAAACATTTTGCAAGTTCCGATATTTTAAAACTCTGTGATTGATAACCGCATATCGAAAACCGCAGACTATCTTCGCCGGTTGATTCCGGGAGTGAAATCAAGAAATTTCCTGTTTCATCAGAAACCGTTCCTATGCCTTTCCCGATTACACCAATATTAACGTATGCCAGGCCATTGCTGTCGGTTTTGCTGATTACAGTTCCTGAAAAAATTTGGGCTCCTGATATTTCATAAATCGAAAATAAAAACAACAGTAAACAGAATTTCATACATTTATTCTCAGATAAATAATATCAGGATTTAACCTCAAAAGCCAACTGCAGCAAAATTATTCAACCCTTAAAACCGGGTAAACAGATTGGCGGATCAGATAATCAAATTGGCTATATACTACCAACCCTACTGACGATTGTGGTTCAAGAGCCAGTATTAATGCCAGGCCTTTGGGCTGATTTACATCAAGATAGACATACGAACCGGGGTTGATCTGCGTTTTTTTTCTGCGTAACCATGGCATAGGTGTACTATTTTCTTCAACAATAGTCGTTGACACACTATCGATAGCAAAAGCATAAGCTGTTTTTACTGTACAATTCTGGCAGACAAAACCATAGTGCTGAACAAATTTTAGAAGCATGGTATCATTTTTCGGGATAAGATATCCTTTAGGAGCTTCAGTCATAACATCGGAGCGAATAAGCGGCAGAAAATCAGAAACAATGAAAATCGAATCTTTTCCGGCAGCAATATTATAAAGCGGGTAATGCAACATAGAATCTGTCTTAAAATGATCGAGTCTCAGGGCAATTGATTTGGGGTAAGCAACCGGGTTTTTCCGTGCATGATTGACCAATTCAATAATTTCGGTTCTGTTTTCGCGGGCAAAGTCAAGTAAGGCTTTTACCGTGGCATACTGTCCTTTTGTGCGTTTGGGCAGGTTATCACCGCAGGTTTTTCCGGCAATACCTTCAATAATGAAAGATAAACCTGGCCTGATACCGAAACTCTGCCGGCCATCGTTAATATCAACCGTACTATGACGAAGTTTATCGTTGTATGCCAGCGAACCAACCGTATATTCAAAAAAACTAAAACCGCTTTTTTTCACCTGTTGCTCAATAAAAGGCAAGACTTTTTTCTTTGAATATGATAAAACAGAAGCGTTAATATTGGTGTTTGTAAGGCATCCGAACTGGATATCAAATTGCTTTAAAAAGCCAAACCTGTAACAGGCAGAATCATATGGGTAGTATTCATGAATATCAACCGTAATATGGGGCTGAATACTATCGAAAAAACGATGAAGGGCATATACCTCAACAGATTGCTGAAGCAGGTGGTCACGGTTCTGATCAATGCCTGCACCGTTGCGGCGTTGGTCAAGATCGGCCCCGTCGGGATTCATGCAGGGCACAAGGTACAATTCAATCCCACTAAGTTTATCATCCCATTGTTTTTCAGCGATTTCAGCAATTAAACTGAGCAGGGCTTCCTTCCCCGATGGTTCGTTGCCATGTTGCTGGGCAAAAATCAGGATTCTCAGGTTTGATTGGTTACTTTTCTCTGTATTGGTAACCACCCAGACATTTTTGCCTTTGGTGCTTTTTGTGAGCAAATAAGATTTTATTCCTGCATTACCTGAAGTAACTTTTTGAATCAGCGAATCAACCTGGCCAGACCTTAATGGTGCCTGGTACTCCTTATTTTCAGAAAGTTGGATATTGCAACCGGAAAAAACGGCTAAAACGCCTATGATGATAAAAATTCTCATACGATGAATTTTAAAGTGCATATTATGTTGACAAATATATTATAAGCATACTAATTTTTCTAAAAATATTTCCACTCCAATCAATATTTCCAGCCCATACATTATTAAAATCTGTGATTAACAGGCAAAGAGACCTGTTGTAAATTTCGTTTTCAGTTTATTACAAAATTCAATGGTGTCAGTTTTAATCCTTATCAGCATTAAAATTAATCAACCGAGGCAAGAAATACAGCAAGGTAAGCCATAAAAGCACTTCCAAAAGCAATGGCTTTTTCGTTTGCTACAAATTCAGGGGAGTGCAATGAACAGGGAGGCTGATTTTCAAATCCCACACCAAGTCTGTAGAAAAGAGAAGGAAACTGATGGCTGTACCATGCAAAATCTTCGGATGTCATCCTGATTTCGAGCTTTGTAATTTTTTCTTCCCCTGCAAATTTGCGGGCTGCATGGATAGCCATATCCGTAAGTCGGGTATTATTTTCAAGTACCGGGTAACCTTTCACAATTTCAACATCAGCAGTTACGCCGCTTGCCTGGCTTATTCCATTAACAATCTGCCTGATACGGTTATGAGCCTTGAATCGCCAGTGTTCGTCCATGGTGCGGAAAGTGCCTTCAATCTTTACTTCCTCAGGAATGACATTGGTGGCTCCTCCTTTGGTCAGAATATTTCCAAAACTCAATACTGTCGGAACCAAAGGAGGTGCAAACCGGCTAACAACCTGTTGTAAACCAACTACAATCTGTGATGCAGAAAAAACCGTATCGGGGGTAAGCTGAGGCAATGCACCATGTCCACCTTTTGATCTGACAGTGATATAAATTTCATCTGACGAAGCCATGTAAGGCCCTGCAATGAAGCCCAGACGGCCTGTTTCGATTTCGGGAGCAACATGCTGGCCAATAATATAATCAGGCTTATAAAGCGTAAAAAGATTCTGCCTGATAATTCTTTCAGCACCGCCGGGTAATTTTTCCTCGCCCGGCTGAAAAAGCAATACAAAACGCCCGTTAAGATTTATTGCCAGTTCATCGAGTATTTTTGCAGCCCCAAGCAGACAAGCCATGTGTATATCGTGTCCGCAGGCATGCATAACTCCTTGATTTGTTGAAATATAATTCAAATCAGTCTTTTCTGTTATGGGGAGTGCATCCATGTCAGCCCTCAACACGATGGTTTTTCCGGTCGATTTAGGATTGATAATTCCAACTACTCCTGTGTCAGCCCATCCGGTCGAAAAGTCTATTTTCCAGGCATCCAAAATTTTCTGAACCTGGTTTGAGGTTTCAGATTCCCGGAATGACAATTCCGGAAACCGGTGAAAATTTCGGTAATAATCAATCAGTTCCGGCTCCATTTCGGCTGACCGGCTTTTGATCCTGTTCATCATAGTAAGAAGTTCTGTCATACATTCAGCTTTTAAAAATCGAGCATCAGCGATAAATAAAATACGCGTGGCAAAATCTGGCCATTGTCAATTCCCCACGCCCAGTCGGTACGGACATAATATCCCAGTAAGCGGCTACGCAGTCCAAAGCCATAACCGGCAACAAACGGATTTTTTCCTTTATCAATAATAACGGTAATTGGGCCATTATGAATTTCTTCATAATCATATGCATTTTTTGAATTCCATGGGAACCATCCGGTCCATGCCGATCCAACATCGAAAAAGCCAGCAATGGTAAAATTATTTAAAAAATCGTTGCTTAAAGGCCGGTTGACAAAAAACCTGATTACTGGCCAACGTATTTCGCTGTTTATCAACATAAAACTTGTACCATTGCGGATATTTTGTGAAAAACCCCGCATATTGGTGGCAACAGTCTGATAAACATAATTTTTATTCTCATCAATTGGAACTGAATAATTGAAGGTAGGTGTCCGCGGTGAAAAATTTATCCAGTTATCCACACCACCCAGGTAATAAATCAGCAGGGCATTGCCAAACGACCCCGAACAGGCAAACCGGTTGGCCCATATCAACTGCCGGTAAATTCTCAGGTAATTCCTGACATCGGCACCAACAACAAACAGGTTCTGATTAATATTATATCCGACTTGTTTATAAAACTCGCCGAAAACCTTCAGTCGTGTACCCGAAAACAGGTTGAGACCCAAAGGGAAGGTGTTGTCAAAAACATATTCACATTTTATGCCATTCCAGACTTTATGAATATTTGAGGCATTCAGGGTATTTATATCGGATGATAAAAAAACGGTACGGTCGTGCCGTACTGATAAGGTTGTTTTTACCGATGCAACCTGGCTGAATGGATATTTCACAGAATACATGGCTTCGTGGGTATGGGTTTTTGCCAGGAAATCTAACCCTTCAATCTTGAATGCCTGCCTGTGCAGGATGAGTTGCCTGTCGAGCCGGTGCTTCAGATCTTCGACACTGATAAGGAATTCATTGGCATCAAAATCGCCGGATAAACTGAACCCACCTGTAACTTTGTAATCTTCAAACAAATCAACGGTCCCTATTTTTGTCATGATATTCAGGCCAGGGTTAAAATAAACAGCACCGCCTGTAAAAGCCTGGTACGAATTGTTGAGGAAGCCAAAATCAATCTGGTTTACCACAAAATTGGTATAAAAACTGGTAAGATAAATAAATGGCCGTGACATGGCTTTCTCTTCTTTTTGCATGGCACTGATCAGGCTGTCGGCCGTCTGGCGGTATAAAAAGGCCCTTTTCTTCTCAAATTCAAACACATAATTATTAACGTCAATGATATCTGATTTGAGCAGATTGGTATCAATACTGAAATTGCGGATGTCTTCATACGGATCGTAATATCCCCGGTCGGGGTCAATTCCCAATGCAATAAGGCTGTCTTTCTCTATCATTTCATGGTTGTAAGAAGATTTGTACCAGGTATTTTTCAAGTGCAATGGTTTTTCGGATGAAAGGGAATCGATATACATAAAATACCGGTTGTTGTTGTACAGTATTTCAGCCTTTTTGCCTGATGGCACATGGATATCACCGGAAAGGAGCGAGCGGCGATAATCGGTTAAAGGGGTAATACGCGAAAAGTGACGGTAATGAATGGTTGTATCTATCATCAGGATGGTAGAATCATATTTAATATCGTACCAGTTGTAAATACCATTACTATTGCTGATGCCCGCATAGGAATCTATGTTTTCCAACGCCCAGTCTTCCGAGTCGTAACGTGTTTCGGAAAGCCTTGTAAATTTTTTATTCTTTTTTGCAAGGTTGTAGACGTAAAGATCAAAATTAGGTTGAAGTGTATAAGTGGTGTCGTCATTTTCAAATATTTCGGTATCACGGTTCGAACTGATTATAATATTTTTACCATCTTTGGTGTATCGTGGGTGAAGGTCATCGGGCAGGTCGTTGGTAACTTTCTCATAATTGCCCGAGAGCAGATTAAAAATCCATAAATCAGTACGTCCGTCGTGTACCACCGACATGGCAATGTAGTTTCCACCAGGGGCAAAATCATAATCCAGCACTTTCTCAATGTAGAACAATTCCCGTTTTTCCAGTTCCCGTTTTTTCATGTCGTAATAATAGAGAAAGAGCGATCCATCAATTTCTGTAATAAAAGTCAGGTAATCTCCATCGGGCGACCACTCCAGCACCGGATAGGAATAATCGACCAATTGCTGAAGGCGGTGTTCACGCCTGAATACCTGCCTGGTTTTGCGTTTGCCGATATCGTAAATAAATACGCGGTATTGACCCGACTCATTGGTAGAATATGCCAAATATGCACCATCGGGGCTGATTTTTACATTCTGAAACACCCTGGTTTTATGAGGTCTTTTCAAAACCGGTTTAACATTCGGAAGGCTACGGTTTTTGTCATCAGACTGATAGCGGCTTTCAAAAAAATAACGCCATTCATCAATTACATCTTTCAACCCCATTCCCAATACATACATAAAACCATTTTCAACGCTTTTGCTGATGCGTGTCAGGTATAAGATATTAGGGATGATTGATTCGCCATAATTTTCAGCAATAAAATACCACAACGACTGACCGAGATACCTTGCATCGGCATCATCAACCCAGTTAATGCGTTTATATTTACCCGACGAAAAGGCGTCTTTGACACGGTTGTCGGTTTCAATGCTCCATCCTTCCGACATGTATGCCACCAAACCTTTTTCGTACCATGAAGGCAGGTTTAAAAAAGTTGAATTGGAGAGCATTTCGCGGAAATTACCGCCATAAAGCATTTGTTTGAGCATAAGTTGGACAACTGCTTCCGATATCTGCCTGTCAAGCGCAACATGATCGCCTTCGTAATAAATAAAAATTTTGTTGTCGATAATATGGGTTGTCCCGCCGATATTATATTCTTCATTACCACTGATCAAACCAATATTGCTTTGCCTGAAATCGGAATGCTTATTATAAATAATAAAAATCATCCTTTCGTTCATAGCAAACTGAAACCGGTATTCGAGCTGATTTATTTTACGGTTAGCTTCTCTAGCCACATACTCAGCAAGTTCGCGGCCACCCACATAAAAATAGGTATCGAACCGTTTATACTTGAGAAACTGCCACACAAAACCCTGGTACTGTACACGGCTCTTCCCAAATGTCATCTGGTGCCCGTTGTAGAATTGGGCACCGGCCATTACCGGCAAAACAAAAAGCCATATCAGCAGAATTTTTCTCATCAACAGTTACATCTTTTGCTGACGTTGCCTTACTACCTCAAATAAAATAATTCCGGTGGCAACAGATACATTCAGTGATTCTATCTGTCCAAGCATGGGTATATGAATAGAAATATCAGCCATTTCAAATAGATCGGGGGATATTCCTTTATCTTCGGAGCCTGTAATAATTGCTACCGGCAGGTTAAAACTGGCGCTGTAATACGGATGCTGGGCTTTTTCGGTAGCAGCAACAAGGCTGATTCCTGAGTTTTTCAAATAAGTAAGGGTTTTGATCAAACCGTATGAACGGCATATTTTAACCATACTCAGGGCTCCGGACGATGTTTTCAGGGCATCGGAACTGATCCGGGCCGTATCTTTTACCGGGACTATTACTGCATCGACACCGGCACACTCGGCAGTACGGACCAGCGCCCCAAAATTCCTGACATCAGTGATACGGTCAAGGACAAGTAAAAACGGAACTTTATTACTTTCATACAGATGGGGTACCAGTTGTTCAATATCGAAAAACTCAACAGGCGATGTAAAACCAATGGCACCCTGGTGGTTTTTGCGTGTAATACGGTTCAGGGCATCTTCGGGAACAACCTGCACCGGAATTCCGTATTCTTTAAGCATCTCACTGAGTTGCTGATACATTTCTCCGGTAAGGCCACGGCGCAGCATTACTTTATCAAACGGTCGTCCGGCTTTCACCGATTCAATGATGGGACGGATGCCAAATACAACATCGGCATCGGAATGGCGTTTTTTAAATGGTACTTTTTCAGGGTTCATCGGCTATGGAAAATATTAAACCCGCACGCCAGGTATTTACAGCCCTGAACCAGCTTGATTCATAAACCTGCGACCTGACCAGCGAGAAATTGTTGTTTGAATATGGGTTATCGTTTTTAATAAATGTAAAATCAAGGGCATCATTTCCCGATTTCTTTGTATAAATCCACCTTTCAGAGGTGTCAGTACGAAAAACCGAAGATGGCGGGCCAAAAACCGTATAAATCATTCCTCTGTCGGTTTTCCATCCTTCCTCGAAGGAAGAAAAATAAAAATTGGCCAGTTGCACACGATTATAATAAGCCATGATCAGTTTACGTGCATTATCAGCATTTGGACTGGCCATCAGCCAGAAACTATCGACAGCCGTTTTTTCATTGCCCGATTGTAAAAACGACTGGTATTCTGTTTTTGAGGTAAGATAGACCAATGGTTCCAGCAAAACAGCTGCCGAACGTGTCCGCGGGTAATCAACACCCTGGTTAATCAGTGCCAGCCCCCTTTTTGTTACTGAATCGGGGCAAATCATGTAAAAGCCTTTGTAAGGGAAAAATAATCTGAGTGAATCGCTTCTTGTCAATTGCCACACACTGTCGGGAGTCAATATAATTTCTTCATCATCATTTTCAAAAGGAAGTTTCGGATATCCGAAATCGTACCTGAAATATTTTAGATACAAATGCCTGACCTGAAAGCGTGTTTCAATCCGGTAACTTCTTTCAGCACTGACAAAATACTGAAAAACAGGTGAAAGATCTTCGTACAAAAGTAAAAAATCCTGGTCGTTGATGCTACCTCTTTTATCAATTACCATGGCTGCCGACTGGGATATTCCCCGGTTCAGATCACTGATGCGTATTTCAATTGCCCGTTTTGAACCTAAAGGCATTTTCACAGGCAGATAGGTTACAAAACGATTGCTGACGGACTGATTTCTCAGGGTTATAACAGAACTCGCACTGTCTATGATCTGGGTTGAAGCAAAATTCAACATGGTGTGGTAATATATCCTGACCTTGGCTTCGGTATATGATTTACCCGGAAAATAAAGCAACTCCGAGGGAACAATTTTTATATAAATACGGCTTACCGAATCGCTATGATGGTAAATCCTGAACTCAGGATGCAGATATTGCGATCCGGGATTGTACATGGCAGCCCAGTCGCGCAGATTTGCCGTATCATATACAGCAACACACGAAACTGCAAAAAGAAGTAATATGTATAGCTTTTTATTACGCATGAAGACTGTTTAAAAACAAAGCAAAATAATTAAAAATGCCTTGCGTATTTAACCCGAAAAAGTAATGCTTTTAATTTAATCGTGCAAAAGCATTTTGGCAGATAATACCAACATTTCATTAAAACAAAACGGTACAGTTTTTTATTACGGTAACAACTCCGGATGCTATAAAAAACATATTAAAAACATGTTAATCATGCAGCAAATACAAAAAAATATTAAATTCGTAAAAAAATTCCTGCATGAAAATGAAATTGCCATGTTTTCTCCGGGTTTCAGTTTTTTCCCTGGCTGTGCTTTTTTACGGCTGCAAAAATACCGGTAAAATAAATGCTGAAATGCCTGATGTTCCGCCCGACAGCATTTCAAATATTGTTTACGCATTTCCATCACCCGATGAAATATTTGAATACATCCAACTCAATGAGATTACTTATATTCCCGGACTGGTAAACCCTCCTGAATATTATCACAAATATAACCTCACCAGCCAGCAACTGATCAACATTGGGATATATGTTGCCGATCTTGCTTATCTGTCAACTTTTACCAGAACCAATGAAATACCCGAATATCTCAATGCCATTAAAAACCTGACTATTTCGGCAAATATTCCTGATATTTACCCCGAAAAGGAAATTGAAAAAGCCATGAGTAAAAATTATCATCCTGACTCATTGATGCGTTTTGCACAAGAGGTGTACAGCGGGGGTATCGCTTACCTTATCGATAATGAAATGAACCAGGCACTGGCCTACATATCATTGGGTGCGTTTATTGAAAGCATGTATCTGGCAACCCACTATGTTAATCTGAACAACTATGACGAAGACCTGGTATCAAGAATTATTGAACAAAAATTTACCTATGAAAATATTTCCCAATTCCTTCATGCAAACCTGATCGAATCTGATAATAGCTCAATTGAAACAAGTAAACAACTCGCCGGTTGCTTTTCATTGGTATCAGAAAAAGAAACCGGGAATGTAAAATCAGATAATAGTGCGTTTATGCCAAGCAAGGAACTGGTTATCAGTAAAGATAATTTTCTCAGGTTCAAAGAGCAGATTAAAAATATTCGTACCAGCGTGGTTCAATAGTTATTCTGAATTAATATGAAAAATATGAAAATTACATGCATCCTTGTTTCATTCATCCTGGTTTGCACCTTATATGTCCATGCACAGAAATGTAAAATGTACCAGGTAAATTACTGCGAACCCTATGGTATTCCTTTCGATTACAGCATTCAGTCGCGTTCGTTCGCCACGCAAAGCGGGCAAACCTACACTCTTAAACTGGTGGTATACAAAGATTATGAATACAGTGTGCGGTTATGCACCGGACGTAAAATAAACCAGGTAAACTTTTCCATCAGCGAGGAAGGGGGCGAAAAACAGGTTTTTTACGATAATTCGGAAGATAATAAACTTGAAAAACAATTTGTCGCCAGCCGGGCTATGCCGCTTCTGATACAGGTAACCGTTATCAACGACGATTATAAAGAAAAGGAAAAAATTGACAAAACCGATGAATGTTTAGGTATTCTGATTGAGTATTACAGGCCTCCAAAAAAGAAAGACAAGAAAAAATCAGCTGACAAAGAATAATGTTGCGTTTTCAGAACCTGGACTGCTGCAGCCGATGAATATTTTATATATCTCCTACGATGGCATGACCGATCCTCTCGGCCAGTCACAGGTACTGCCATATCTGGCAGGTTTATCCGCCGGAGGTAATAAAATATTTCTTATCAGTGCCGAAAAACCTCACCCCTATTTTAAAGAAAAACAACTGATAGAAACTTTTACCAGGATAAACAACATTGAATGGTATCCTGTAAAATATACAAAATGGCCACCTGTATTCAGCACTTTATCTGACCTTTACCGGATTATCAGGCTGGCTGAAAAACTCCACCGGCAGTACTCCTTAGATGTTGTCCATTGCCGCAGTTATATTGCAGCGTTTGCTGGTTTACAAATGAAGAAAAAGTTTAAAACACGTTTTATCTTCGATATGCGCGGTTTCTGGGCAGACGAGAGGGTTGAAGGAGGTATCTGGAACCTGAAAAACCCTGTTTACCGGTTTATTTATAAATATTTTAAGAAAAAGGAGATAGAATTCCTCAGCGCAGCCGATTGTATTGTCAGCCTTACATTTGCAGGTAAAGAGTTCATTGAAAACCCCACAAACAAGATTGTATTGCATTCTGATATACAAGTAATTCCTTGTTGTGCCGACCTCGATCATTTTTCATCCCGGGCGGTTACAGATGCACAGAAAGAAATTTTGCGCAAAGAACTTCATCTGGTTCCGGATGATTTTGTGGTTTCCTACCTCGGATCGCTTGGAACATGGTATATGCTTGATGAAATGTTATTGTTTTTCAGTTATCTGTTTGAACAAAAACCC
Organism: uncultured Bacteroidales bacterium; assembly: GCA_964559985.1. Lineage (GTDB taxonomy): Bacteria > Bacteroidota > Bacteroidia > Bacteroidales > CAZLJX01 > CAZLJX01. The sequence goes on along the minus strand of CAZLJX010000017.1, from coordinate 32,783 downwards.
TCAAGTAAATTGCTGTGCATTACAAAAGACAACCCTGAAAAGTTGTTTTTAAAAGCCCGGGAACTTGGAATTCCCGAAACGGCAATCCGTATAAGGTCTGCATCGCGGAACGAAGTGCCATCGATGATATCATTAAGCCATTTTTCATTGTTTTTTATAAAGCCGGTATTTTCAAAAAAAGCTTCTTCACCCACAAAACTGGGTGAGATTCTTGGCATGGGAGTGCCTGTTATCTGTAATTCAGGGGTTGGCGATGTAGATATTGTAATGCAGGATATTTGCAACGAATGCCTGGTACATGATTTTTCACCTTCTTCGCTACAGAAAACAGCCCTGCATGTAGCAAACCATAAACCATTCAATCCTGAAATGCTGCGTATGACAGCCATGAAATATTTTTCGCTTGAAAAAGGAATCGGTCAGTATCTGAAAATATATAAATCATTTGAGATACAAGCTAAAAGCCTGGATACATTTACGACAAGGCAGTAATAAAAATTCAAAAAAAAAACCTCAAATTATCATTTTGAGATCTTTTTTCTATACACCTGTCAGTGGAGCTGGCGGGGGTCGAACCCGCGTCCAAACACGCAACCCATAAGGTTTCTACACGTTTAGCCCCAACTTAATTTTTATGACATTGCCGGCATGGAGCAGCCAAAAATGCCCTTAGTTGTTTTATCTCGCCGGTGTACCACAACCTTACACCAGCCAGCCCGGTTTTACCGTGCCTCCTTATCGGACGCCACCTGGCTCAGGCTTCCGGGAGACAACTTGTTCCAGCACCTTGTGCCGGAAAAAAGCTTCAATCACCTGGTGATTAAGCTGCAAGTGCGTAGTTATATTCGCCGTTTATAAAATTGCGATCTGAGATTAACGGGCTTAGACCGCCATGCCCGACGTGCTTGCTTACCGGTTCAACCTGCTGTCGAAACCAATTTCAGCCCCATGTTATGATAAGAACCGCAAAAATACGGCAAAATCCGTTCCAAAACAATAATAATTTACGGGCTTATTGAAAATATTGATCAATTTTATCATTTTTGTGGTAAGAAAAATAATGCCAATGACACTGGAAGAGATAGAAAACCGGTTACAACAATTTACTGTAGGGATTGCCGGTGCCGGAGGTCTGGGGTCTAACTGTGCTGCTGCCCTTACCAGGGTAGGTATTGGAAAATTAATTATTGCTGATTTTGATGTCGTAAGCAAATCAAACCTGAACCGCCAGTTTTATTTTGCAAACCAGGCAGGCATGAAAAAAGTCATCGCCCTGAAAGAAAATCTACGACGGATTGATTCGCAAACCATTATAGAAATACATGATATTAAAATTGATCCGATAAATCTGGTAGATATATTTGGTCACGTCGATGTTTTGGTAGAAGCATTCGATCTTGCCGTGATGAAACAAATGCTGGCTGAAACTGTTATTCAGCAAATGCCCGTTGTTCCTGTAGTGTTTGGTATTGGAATGGCCGGGATTGGAAAAAATAACGAAATAAAAATGGAACAACGCGGACAGTTTTTCCTTTGTGGCGATCAGATCACCGAAATATCAGACCATTTGCCACCTCTTGCGCCCCGCGTGGGCATAGTGGCTAATATGCAGGCTAATACCGTTCTGGAAATTTTATTGTGCAAATAAAAATGAAAATCACCCTTAACAACTGCCCTGAAACCATCGACCGTGAGCAAATCAGCGTTAAAGAATTGCTGGCATTAAAAAAATTTACCTTTAAAATGCTGGTAATTAAAATAAACGACCGGCTTATCAAACCAAACGATTATGAAACAGCGACCATCAGAAACGGAGATGATGTGATGGTTCTTCACCTGATTTCGGGGGGGTAAAAGAGCTAATTCACCATATTAACTTTTACCGGTGGCCTTTCGGCTTTCCGCTTGAAGGTCATTTTAGGATAACCCATGATAAATGCTGACCCGACAACATGGCCTCTGGGTATCCCCAGCGATAAAGCAAGGTCTTTGTCATAATTCAATGCCCTGACAACATAACCCATAAAACAACTTCTTAACCCCAGCGATTGTATATAAACGGTTGTATAAGAAGCCCATATATTGCAATCCATTAACTGACTGCCCGTTGGGTTATTGGGGGCATGAAAAATCATAAGGCAGGGTGCATTGTAGGTGATAAGTTTTGGAAATTGTTTTTGTCGTTCCATAAAACGCTTTTTCATCCTGAAAAACGAACGGGTTTTTTTCAAGCCATAAGCCATTACCAGAAAAATAAAAGTCAAAGCATTAAAACTTTTCGAAAATTTATGGTTAAGAATATCAATTACACTCTGATTCAGTGAATTTATTTTTGAAGCAGACCTGACAATGGTTACATAAACATTTTTTTTGTTTTTGGCCGATGGGAAAAAGCGCATCACTTCCAGAATGTTTTTAATGGTATCGTCGCTGATATGTTTTTCATCATAGATGCGGTGGCTGCGACGATTGACAAACAACAACCTCAGTTCGCGGGGATCGACCTTGCTTTCAGGCATCAGATCAGGCTCATGGTCTTCGGTGTATTGAATACAACCGGTTGGACAAACCGCAACGCAATGATAGCATTCAATGCAGTTTTTATTGATCTGAAAAGTATCAATATTGATGGCATTCTGGAAACATACCGTTTCGCATACCTTGCACAACTGACATTTTGGTTGGTTGATGATTAGCATTGCTTTAGGGTTTAAATTTTTATAATTAGATTCTTACTATCAAATTTTTTTTCATCCTTCCTAAACAATGAATGCAGGCAAAATGGTTTTACATACCCATCAGGTCAGGGTTGCTGTTGATAGACCCCCAGTTATAGTTACTTAATCCTTCCATCAATCTTTTGTACCTTTCTTCTTCCGACATACTAAGGTATTTCTGACGACGTTCTTCGGCACGGCGGGCAGTCTCGGCAGCAATTTCTTCGGTAATTATCTGAATTTCCTGTTCCTTTCTGGCACTCAGGTATGTACGTGCAACATTCGGGAACAGTTCAAGTAACAGCTCTTCTTTCTCATCAGCGGCAAGCCTTACACCTCCAAAATCTTCCATTATAATAGGATTTTCCTGTTTCTTGTAATTTGTGGTATCAAAAGCTACCGGTTCGTAATGCCCGCAGATTTTATACCTGAATTCAGGGTCAATATCAATGGGAGTGCGGCCATAAAATCCTTTTACCAGGTTTAAAAACTGGTTGGAAACGCTGGTATAATATGGTTTTTCATTGTTTGAATCGATAACACAATTCACTGCCTGTGCCCCAACTATCTGGCTTGTTGGAGTAACCAACGGCGGGCATCCGGCATCGATACGAACCACAGGCACTGTTTCGAGCACCTTGGGCAATAATTGTTCCAGTTTTAATTGTTTCAGCTGGGCAAGCATATTGGTGTACATGCCACCCGGAATTTCAGCGGCTTTCACAGCATCATCGGGAGCAATGAAATTAAAAAATTCTTCTATGCGGTGGCAAATATCAAGTAATTCATCCTCTTTTCCGGCCCTGGCAAAATCAATGGCCATGTCGAAAAGACGATCTACATAATCGGGCAATGGCTGATTGACAAAATCAAATTCAATAGGAATTTGTTTATAGGAGTCAAATTCAGATAATTGTGTACGGATCTCGCGTAAATATTTATCAATCTGCACCACAGCTTCGATATTCACACCGGTATCGATACCCAGTTTTTTGGTAAAAATATGTATCAGCTCATAAGCTGGTGCTGCCGGACCTCCGGCAAAGGTCATGATATTGGTGTCAATTATATCGGCACCGCTTATAACTGCCATCAGGGTTGAAGCTAATCCGTAACCAGGTGTGCAATGGGTATGAAAATCGATAGGCAGGTCAATTTCGGCTTTCAGTGCCTTGATAAGTTTTCCTGTTACCAGAGGTGGAATAAGACCGGCCATATCTTTAATGGTAATCATGTCGGCTCCCAGGTTTTGCATTTCTTTGGCTTTGGCTACGAAATAAGGTATGGTAAAAATATCAGAGGGTAATTTTTTACCTTTTAGCATGGCTTTGATTTTCTGCCGGGTAGTAAATTTCGGATCCACCGTATAACAAACGGCACAGTCGGCCATGGCACCATTTTCCTTTACATACCTGATGGTTGAAACCATATTGCTGACATCGTTCAGACAATCGAAAATACGCATTATTCCAATGCCTGATTGAACGGCATTCCGGTTAAAACCTTCAATGACATCTTCGGGGTATGGATTATAGCCAAAAAGATTCCGTCCACGGGAAAGTGCAGTCAGTTTTGAGCTGTCGCCGATCTCACGTTTTATACTTTCAAGCCTGTACCATGGGTCTTCGTTTAAAAACCGCATGATAGAATCGGGAACTGCTCCTCCCCATACTTCCATGGCATAAAAACCTGCTTCTTTATAGAATGGCAGCACTTTTTCTACCTGTTTCTGGGTCATTCGCGTGGCAAACAACGATTGCTGCCCATCGCGCAGGGTAAGATCCCTGATTAATAATTTCTGTTTCATATGGTGATCATTATTATTTCTTCCTGTTTAAATTTCTTAAGCCCCTTTTAACACCATCAACTCATATTTTCAATGGTATTATCAACAATAAATACTTGCTCAATATTACTGCAAAAATAATTCAATCCTGTTTTATGATAAACTTTTTACATTAAAATATTTACCTGTTAAATAGCATAAAAAAATACCTGATATAAAAAAAATAACGATGATTCGGTGATATTTGGTATTTTTGATGCAATGGACAGCCATAAAATAACTGATAAAAACAAAGCTGTTTTAGCTGGGATGACCCTGTCGCAACTCACAGAAACAGCATTGCAGGCCGGGCTTCCGGAGTATGCCGGAAAACAGCTGGCCAACTGGTTGTATAAAAAATATATCAACGATTTTAATCTGATGACCAACCTTCCGGCAAAAGCACGTGCCTGGCTGATGCAACATTATGAAACAGGATGGAAACCGCACATTAAACACCAGGAATCTGAGGACGGAACGGTTAAATATCTTTATAAAACGCAAAACAACGGGTTTATAGAATCGGTATGGATTCCCGAAGGAAACCGCAGCACTTTATGTGTTTCATCGCAGGTAGGTTGTCGTATGGGATGCAGGTTTTGTTCGACGGCAAAGCAGGGATTCCAGGATCAGCTCACGTCGGGCGAAATTATCAACCAGATTGTAAGCCTGCCTCAGCGTGATAAACTTACCAACGTGGTTTATATGGGAATGGGCGAACCGTTTGATAACCTCGAAAATGTTATGAACAGCCTTGAAATTCTCACATCCGGTTATGGTTTTGGCTGGAGTTATCAACGTATTACTGTTTCGACCATTGGCATTATTCCCGGCATGATTCATTTTCTTGAAAAAAGCCAGTGCCATCTTGCGGTGAGCCTGCATTCTCCTTTTGATGCGCAGAGACAGGAAATGATTCCGATGCAGAAATTATATCCCGTCAGTGAAGTGATAAAAACCATCAAAAAATACGATTTTCAGCATCAGAGAAGGGTTTCGTTTGAATATATCCTGTTTGACGGCATCAATGACACACAAGAACATGCCCTTGAAATTGTAAGGCTGACACAGGGATTGCCTTGCAGAATCAATCTGATTGCTTTTCACCCTTTTCCGGGATGCATTTATAAAAGTCCGGAATTATTAAAAATGGAACAATTCCGTGATTTTCTGAATAAAAAAGGCATGGTATGCACGATAAGAAAATCAAGAGGTGCCGATATTTCAGCAGCCTGTGGGTTATTATCGACAAAGGAAATGAATGCGAAAAAAACCGGTCAATAGATTTTAATCAAAACTCTGATTGATCTGCGAGGAAACCTGCACCATCTGGTCATATTCCTCCGGGGTAAGGTCGTTAAAATAATAATTTATCGGGTCAACCGGCTTATTGCTTTTACGCACTTCGTAATGCAGGTGAGGTGCGGTGCTACGGCCTGTATTGCCAACCATACCGATAACTTCTCCACGCTTTACTGGTTTCCCTTTTTTAATAAGGCATTTGCTAAGATGAGCATAAACGGTATGATAACCAAAACCATGATCGATGATAACCACTTTGCCAAACCCACCACTTGAAAGTTGTGATTCAACCACTACACCATCACCTGTAGCACGCACTAAGGTTCCTGTAGGGGCAGTTATATCAACCCCTTCGTGCATTTTTGGTGTTTTATAGATGGGATGTATCCGGTATCCGAAACCTGAGGCAAACCTTACCACATCGCGGTTGGCAATGGGCTGAATGGCCGGAACCGAAGAAAAAAACCGGGTTTTGTTTTTTGCCATTTCAATCAGGTTGTCATACGATTTTGACTGGATATAAATCTGTTTAAGGGTATTATCGAGCAGCTGGGCTGTTTCTGCTACCAGTTTTGAATTGGAATATCCTTCATATTCCTGGTAACGGTTTATGCCCCCCATCCCTGCATTTCTGACAGTTGAAGGAATAGGCTCTGCTTCAAAAATAATACGGTAAATATTATCGTCGCGCTCCTGCAACTCTTTAATCAGGGCATGAAGGTTTTCGAGTTTTTTATTGGCAAATTTGAATTGCGTCACAAGGAAATTATTCTCGCGTTGCAGCATTTTTTCTTTAGGGGTATCGAAAAAATAAAACATTACAGTTAAAATAATACCCGCCGTAAAAGAAAGGGCAATAAAAGTTCGGAAGAATTTATATAACCGGCGTTTAAAAGTAATCTGGACTTTCTCGTAAGCCAGGGTTTCGGGGTTGAATTTAAATTTTGTTTTTGGCATCTGTCTGCTTTTCAGATGGAAAAAAAATATGAACGATTTACAAAAGTAAACGAAATAAATTAATTTTACAACCTTTTTGTCAATTACAGGTTAAGCTAATAAATATAGATAAGCTATGAACGCCAATACAGTCAGAGACACATTTTTGCATTTTTTTGAATCAAAAAGCCACCAGGTTGTTCCTTCAGCACCGATGGTTATTAAAAACGACCCAACATTAATGTTTACCAATGCCGGGATGAACCAGTTCAAGGATATTTTTCTGGGCCATGCACCGGTAAAATTTCCGCGTGTTGCCAATTCACAGAAATGCCTCAGGGTTTCGGGCAAACACAACGATCTGGAAGAAGTTGGCCACGACACATACCATCATACTATGTTCGAAATGCTGGGAAACTGGTCGTTTGGCGATTATTTTAAGGCCGAAGCCATTGCCTGGGCATGGGAATTACTGACTGATGTATATCAACTTGATAAAAACCGGCTTTATGTTACTGTTTTTGAGGGAAGTCCTGAAGAAAACCTTGAATTTGACCAGGAAGCTTTTAACATCTGGAAAAAATATATTGATCCTCAACGAATTATAAAAGGATCAAAAAAAGACAATTTCTGGGAAATGGGAAATACCGGTCCTTGCGGCCCTTGTTCAGAAATTCATATCGATCTTCGTCCGGAAAGTGAAAGGGTAAAAAAAGATGCCCTGCTCCTGGTAAATACAGGTCACCCTCAGGTAATTGAGATATGGAACCTGGTGTTTATCCAGTTTAACCGTAAGACCGACAATTCACTTGAACCGCTGCCTCATAAACATGTCGATACTGGCATGGGGTTCGAAAGGCTTTGTATGGCCTTGCAGGGAAAAACCTCAAACTACGACACCGATGTTTTTCAACCCGTTATTATAGCTATTTCCAGTCTTTGCGGAATTCCGTATGGCAGCAACGAAAAAACAGATATCGCCATGCGCGTGATTGCCGACCACCTGCGTACCATTGCGTTTGCCATTGCCGACGGGCAGTTGCCTTCGAATAACAAGGCTGGTTACGTAATCAGGCGGATTTTGCGCAGGGCTGTCAGGTATGGTTATACCTTCCTCGGTTTTTCCGAACCTTTTATCTGCAAACTGGTCGATGTACTTGCACAGCAAATGGGACAAGCCTACCCTGAGCTGAAAGCACAGCAGCCATTTATCGAAAAAGTGATGAATGAAGAAGAGCAAACTTTCCTGCGTACATTGTCGACCGGCATAAAATTACTTGACCAGATTGTTGAAAAAACCATTCAACAGAAAAAACATACCGTTGACGGCCGCGTGGTTTTTGAATTATACGACACTTACGGTTTTCCGCTTGACCTTACGCAACTGATACTGCGTGAAAAAGGGCTCGAAGCCGACCAGAAAGGTTTTGATCAGGCCATGTCCGAACAAAAAAACCGCTCACGCAGTGCATCGGCAGTCGAAACCGATGACTGGATTATTATTTCTGATGAAGAGGGACAGGAATTTATTGGATATGATTATACTGAAGCAACTGTTCATATTACCCGCTACAGAAAAATAAAAACCAAAGACCATGAATATTACCAGCTGGTTTTTGATATAACTCCTTTCTATGCCGAAAGCGGGGGGCAAACAGGTGACCAGGGGCAGCTTGAAAACGATACTGAAAAACTGGAAATATTCGACGTTAAAAAAGAAAACAACCTCATTGTCCACCTTACAAAAAAATTACCTCAGCATCCGCAAATGCCTTATAAAGCAAAAGTTTATCCTGACCGCGATTCAACCCGTCGCAATCATTCAGCCACACACCTGCTCCATTATGCCTTGCGTCATGTTTTAGGCAAGCATGTTGAACAGAAAGGCTCGCTTGTTGAACCCGCAAGATTACGTTTTGATTTCAGCCATTTCCAGAAAATGACCAACGAAGAACTTGAAAAAGTGGAGAGCATGGTGAATGCACTGATTTTAAAAAACAGTCCGTTAAATGAATTCCGCAGCCTGCCCCTGGCAGATGCGCAAAAAATGGGGGCTATGGCATTGTTTGGCGAAAAATACGGCGATATGGTAAGGGTTATTCGTTTTGGCGATTCGGTAGAACTTTGCGGAGGAACACATGTGTCAGCCACCGGGGAAATAGGTATGTTTAAGATTATATCAGAAAGTGCCATTGCTGCCGGTGTCAGAAGAATTGAAGCCATTACAGGCCATCATGCCGAAGCGTATCTGCGAAACGAGCTGGGATTGCTCAACCAGATCAGGTCATTGTTTAAAAACCCGAAAGACCTTGTAAAATCAATCGAGAACCTGATTGCAGAAAATGAAACGCTTTCGAAAAAAATTGAAAAATCTGAAAAAGAAAAACTTATTACCCTTTGCAGTGAGTTAAAAAGTAAAATAAAAAGTCATAACGGTATCAATATCATCGCCGAAAAAATTGACATCGGGTCGGCCGCTGCACTTAAAGACCTGGCTTTTATGATGAAAAACCAGGCCGATAACCTTATTCTAATACTCGGAGCAGCCATTCAAAACAAGCCCAATATTACCATTCTCATCTCCGACAACCTTGTAGAAACCGGAAAATATCATGCCGGCAACATGATAAAGGAAATAGCCAAAGAAATTTCGGGCGGTGGTGGCGGACAGGCATTCTTTGCATCGGCCGGAGGAAGCGATGTGGCAGGCCTTGACAGGGCATTAAGCAAAGCACTGAAAATGGTCGGTTCCGTTTGATGATGGAAAAAGGTAATGAAATTTAAGTTGACCAAACAGACCATCCTTTACATTAAAATTTTATTCAGGTAAAATAAGGTTGATTTAATTTTTGTAATTTTGCTGCAATATTTCTCGGAATTATGATGCAGACAAATAAAATCAGGAAAATAATCACCATTTCAGGCTGGGTACAGGGTGTTGGTTTCAGGTTTTCGACATTTCGAAAAGCTAATGAATTGAAAATTAACGGACTGGTAAAAAACCTGCCGGATTATTCGGTCTATATTGACGCCGAAGGGACTAAAGAAGATATGGATAAATTTTTAAACTGGTGCCACAAAGGCCCGGCTTCGGCCATTGTAAACAGCCTTGATATTAAAACAGCTGAATATAAAGGATATACATCTTTCCAGATTGAAGATTGACAAACATTGATTGATATAACTTATAATAAAACATCAGGATATGAATAAACCGGCCTTTTTGTTGCTTTTTTTTATTTTTCCGGCCATATTGTTTTCCCAGACCATCTCAAACGTAAGGACAAGGCAGGAAGGAAGCACTTTTTACATAAAATATGACCTTAATTCTCCGGTACCGGTTGATATTTCTGTCGTATGTTCTACCGATGGCGGAGCTACCTGGAGTTCACCGCTTGAAGGAGTAAGCGGCCAGGTAGGGAAATCAATCCATTCGGGCAATGATCTGGAAATTAAATGGATGGTATTTAAAGATTTCAATACCCTCATTTCTGAAAACCTTGTTTTTAAAATCAATGCCTCGGCACAAAAATATGGCCAACTGGTTGATGTGAGGGATAACCAGACCTACCGCACCGTGCAAATCGGTAACCAGACCTGGATGGTTGATAACCTGAACTACGAAATGCAGGGATGTTGCTGCTATGATGATAATCCTTCCAACTGCAAAAATTACGGCAAGTTGTATAAATGGAAAACAGCTACCAAAGCTTGTCCGATAGGCTGGCGCCTGCCTTCCGAAAATGACTGGGACAAACTGATTGATTTTGCAGGCGGGGCTGATATTGCCGGCGAAAGACTGGTGAAAGATGAACGTATCGGATTTAATGCGAAACTTTGCGGATACCGGGGCATGTCGGGAAATTTTAACGAGATGGGCAGAAATACCACCTTCTGGACTGCCGGCGATGACGGAGGACTTAACGCTTATTACCGCGAAATTACCAACAGCTCAATGAGGGTTGTACGCCATTACTACGACAAAACCTATTTTTTGTCGGTACGATGCATAAAAAATGACTAAACCTGCTGTAAACCCAAATAACCATGAATAAACTTATTTTTTTCTTCGTTCTGTTAATAACGGCTAACAACCTTATTTCGCAGGATATCAACATCAGTGCGACCAGCCAGCCGGTAAAAGTATTTATTGTTGATGTCAACAGCTATGTAAAAAAATATGTTGAACAGAAAATCAACCTGTGGCAGCAAAAAGGAGAATTTGAAAAAACCAGCGATTACCAGATCAGGGTGAGTACCGAAAACCGCAACAAAAAAATACAGGAATATACCGAAGAAGGGCTTGGTGAACTGAAAAAAGAGTACGCACGCCAGATTGACTGGAGTGCCATAAAAATTAAAGAATACGATGCGGATAATGAATCGTACCTGGTATCATCACCGCTATTGGGAAATTTTGCCCTTAAAGTTCCCATTGAAAATGCCCCGTTGGTAAAACAGAAATGGAACGAGCTTCAGATGAGCAAGATTGATTTTTATGTGAACGATAATAATTTTACCCTTGCCTATATTGAGTTTAATTCTCCGAATGATAACCTGACATTTATATACGACAGTAAAATTCCTACTGCGTACCAGACTACCAATATTCAGTTTTCATTTGACAATATCCAGATTAACCTTCCTTCGCAACAGCCTCCTGTTGCAGCACAGAATATCAGCCAGGCTAATGTAGCTGTTGGCTCTTCCGATGTTGATATCAATATTCCGGACGGCGATTCCGAAAAACTGAAAACTTATGTCCTTATCGTTGGAAATGAAGACTATACAAAATATCAAAACGACTTATCGAGCGAATCGAATGTGTTTTTTGCCCGCAACGATGCTACTGTTTTTGCAAAATACTGCGAAAAAACCCTGCGTATTCCCAAAAGCAACATCACTTTGCTGACCGATGCCATCAGCACCCAGATGAGACGTGAAATAATACGCCTTATTGATAAAGCAAAATACAGCGACGGCGATGTTGAGCTTATATTTTATTACTCAGGACACGGTTTTCCCGACAACGAAACACAGGAAAGCTACATTATGCCTGTTGATATCAGCGGGGCCAATGTCCGCGACGGGATAAAACTTTCGCAGCTGTATATCGATCTTACCCAGCACCCGGCAAAGAAAGTAACGGTTATCCTCGATGCCTGTTTCAGCGGGGGTGGCAGACAGCAGGGGCTTTTATCGGCAAAAGCTGTGAAACTGAAACCCAAAGAAGAAGCGGTAAGTGGGAACCTGGTAGTTTTTTCCGCTTCGTCAGGCGACCAGGAATCGCTGTTCTACAAAGAAAAGCAACATGGCATGTTTACCTATTTTTTCCTGAAAAAATTACAGGAAACCAAAGGACAGGTAACATACGGCGACATGTTTGACTTTGTTAAAATGAAAGTACCCCTTACCTCATCCGATATCAATTACAAAGTACAGAATCCACAGGTGAATTTCAATGAAAACCTTGGTGACACCTGGCGTAACTGGAAATTCTGATTTTTCGCCAGGATTTTAGTTAAAGCCGGCTGAAACCCTCAAGGCAAAACTCCGTCCAGGCTCAAGTTTTATCAATCCCCTGTTGGTTGAAAGATGGTTTTTCCATGCCCTGTCGGTAATATTATCAACGCCTGCATGAATCATCACATGAAATTTCCCGGTATAGAAAGGGCCAAATTTTACCGAGGCAGAATAAATAGCTGCTCCACCGGTCGCCTGTTCGCCCGGCCCTGTTTTATCCTGCCGTGCTATAAGCCTGCACCCGGCTTCCGGGTTGAACCATTGGTATTTCCATGCAATTACCAGTTGCCCGTTTATGGGAGGTATCATCGGAAGGCTGGTATTATCGGTACTATTCAACCCTCTGACAAAGGTTGAAATTACCTTGATATTTAACCCATCACCAAGGCTGGCATCCATTTTCATATCAAAACCTCCGAGAAAAGCTTTTGATATATTACCGAGCATTTTAGCAGGCAAAGTATCGGGCGAAGTGTTATTGACCGTATCGTTATAATTAAAAATATACCAGCCGGGCTTTTCAGAAATCATATCTTTTAAGAAATTAGCAAAAACATTGACCTCCATACTGGTTGCCGGAAGTTTCATCCTCCATCCGGCATTCTGGAACCATCCGGTTTCCGGATTCAGGGAGGGATTACCTATACTGACCGAACTTCCAAGGTCGATGTATTTAAAACGTTCTTCGGGCGAAGCAGCCCTGTAGGCTTTCACAACCGACAACACAAATGAATTGACAGGGTCGGTTTCGAAACGGGAGTTAAATTCAATATTCCACGACATTCCATGGTCAGTATTTTTGGCATAGGTTATTTTTTGAGGAACAGGGTGGTAATTCGTTCCGGAAGTTGTTTGAATATATACCGGGTCGAAAGCTGACTGATTGTTTACTACAATATTATCCGCACGGAAGCCGATTTCTGTGGTCAACCTGTTTTTAAAAAACGAATGCGAAAGGGTAAGAAACAGACCGGAACTCAGAAAACGTGAATCAGGTACCGGTTGCTCGCCCCTGATGAGCAAGGCTGAAGACAACACATTTCCAGCCGTATCCATGGTCTCGTTCAGTATATATCTTTCACGCGATGTTTTGATACTGCGCTGCCACGATTCCAATCCAGCCGACCAATGCATATTTTGAAACAACTCACCTGTTGCCATCACCGTAGCGCCACAGGTATTGTGTTTGCCATAGGGTGAAAGCCTGAAAACTGTAGTACGCTTGTTCCCTGCTATTTTTGGAAGATTGTTGGTGATAATATCCACATCCCTTTCGACCGACTGGAAGAATGTGCGGATTTGCATCTGACGGATGGTTTTGCCTTGAAAATCAATTTTCCATTGCGGAGAAACCATTAAACGCGTTGCAGATTTATATTTAGCTTCGGCCTGGGCACCGAAAGGGCTGCCTCCGGGAATTCCCACATCAGCGGCCTGGAAAAACTGCGTTTTCAAACTGAAAGAACTCTTTTCTGAAGTTTTTAACCCCAAAACAGTTGATATAGCACGGTCGGCAAAACTGCTGTTTTGAAGAATCCCATCAGGAGTATTCACATCTGATGCTTCGCGGTGGGTGTAAGCTACCCTGAAATGCCAACCGGGTGCCGATAATCCACCGAAAATATGTCCTGCTTTTAATTTATTATGACTCTGATAATCAGCAATTATTCCGCTGTTAATGGCCAGATTGGGCGAAAAATTATTTTCGCAGGTAATCATATTGACAATGCCCCCCATAGCCCCTGTACCATATCTTACCGCTGAACCGCCTTTAACTACCTCGATGGAACGGATACAGTAAGGATCGGTCATTGACATGGCACCGGCAATATCGGTAGAAGTTTCAATGCGGTTTCCGTCCACCAATACAAGGTTGCGTTGCTCGCCCAACCCCCTGATGTTGACTGATGCCGGCCATGCCCCGTCCGATGCCAGTGCAATTCCCGGCTGGCCACCCAGCATTGCCGGAACAGTAAAAGCCATCAGATTGCTTTTTGCCGGCGATAAAAGCGTCACCATGGCTACAGGGACTGTACCTCTATCCCTGACTATCCCTGACGAAGTAATCTCAATTTCGCCCAGTTGTTCTGTTGTATGAACCAGCTGAACATCAATTTGTTTCCCCGGAAAAGCTTTTACTTTCAGGGATTGATAGCCCAGATGGGAAATTTCTATTTCAACTTCTTTATCTTCAACTACTTCGATTTTAAAATACCCCTCCTGACCAGAATAGGTGATTACAAACGGTTTAGCGGTTGTTTTTACCACAGCTCCGGGTAAATTTTCATGGGTTTCACTGTCTGATATCTTTCCGGAAATAAAATATGGCTGGCTTAAAACACGGTAAGGTGCCACCAATACAAAGGCAATGATATAAACCAGATGATATTTTGCTTTCATTCCAAGTATTTCGGAAAATGTAAAATTAATGAATTCATGTTATGATGTTGAAAAACAAGATTAAAATTTTAAAAAATCACCAATCTACGGCTTTGAAGATGAAAGCACATAATTATTTACATTTATTATCTTTGCTGACAGCCCGCATTAATTTTAAGTGATATTTTGAACCATCTTGCCCATGAAACTAACAAAACTGATCCGTGAATTTATACGTAGCGAACGGTCGGGAGGAATAATCCTAATTTGCTGTACCATTCTTTCCATGCTGATAGCTAACTCATTTGCAGGAACTGAATACAGGCAACTTTGGGAAAATATGCTTGTTGGACATTCCATAAAACACTGGATCAATGATGGTTTGATGACCATTTTCTTTTTACTGATCGGGCTTGAACTGGAACGGGAATTATACCACGGAGAGCTTGCCAATCCACGTGATGCACTGTTACCGGTTTTTGCGGCTATAGGCGGGATGCTTGTGCCGGCTGCTATTTATCTGTCATTCAATTATGAAACGCCAACCAGCGAGGGAGCCGGCATTCCGATGGCAACCGATATTGCTTTTGCCATAGGGATATTGACCCTGCTGGGAAAAAGAGTCCCCAATTCACTGAAAGTTTTTCTTATAACGCTTGCCATTATCGACGACCTGGGGGCAATTATGATGATAGCAACTTTTTATACCGATTCCATTTCGTGGATTAACCTCGGAGCAGCTTCAGGAATAATGCTTCTCCTTGCTGTTTTTAACTATCTGAAAATCAAAAATCTTATTCCTTACCTTGCCGGTGGGGCAGCCATGTGGTATTTTATGCATCAGTCGGGAGTGCATGCTACCATAACAGGGGTTATCCTTGCATTTTTAATTCCTTTCCGTTCCGGTGAAGATAAATCACCTTCCTGTATCCTTCAGCACCATTTGCATAAACCGGTTGCCTTCTTTATCCTTCCGCTGTTTGCCCTTGTGAATACAGCCATTGTCATTGCTCCAGGTTTTACTGAGATTATAACCCGGAATTACAGCCTTGGTATTTTTGCCGGACTGGTTTTGGGGAAACCTGCCGGCATTATTTTTTTTACGCTGATTTGCCTCTGGCTTGGATTATCAAAGCTTCCGCAACATGTAAACTGGCTTATGGTATGTGGTGCAGGATTCCTGGGCGGAATTGGTTTTACCATGTCGGTATTTATTACCATGCTTGCCTTTACCAATGAGGAAATAATTAACAATGCAAAACTGGTGATTGTGATTTCGTCTGTCGTGGCCGGACTTACCGGTTATGCAATACTGAAATACGCTGTCAGGAACCATCCTGAAGAACAGGATGTGGAAAATGAACCATCGTGTTGAAATGGCCTGAATCACAAAGATACGAATTGATCCTGGCAATACATCTGCAATGCTTAATTACAGGCGGGTCTGAAGTCTTGTTTGCAAAATGTTGGTTCATCCTGTGTTCAAAAAACCAGTATCAAATAATATGTCCGTTTGATGATTTGATTACTCAAAAGATTGTTTTAATTTTGTATATAACCAAAACAAAACCACGGTTTAACATCCAATTTCAGAAGCTAAACCCCAATTTTGTGGCGGTTAATAAAAAAACAAAAAAAGAAAAACGAAATAATGAACTGCGTAGGCAAGATTGTCATAGAATGATTGAAATTCAAAAGATAGCAGAAATATTAAATAACTCACCAAGTGTAGAACTTCTCCGATTGAGAAACAGGGAAGCTATCATAGTATTTCTCATGAATACATTTTCCAATCAGCAAGGAGGTATATCAGAAGAAAAAATTATTGCCCAACTTGCAGACTTCTTAGATTACAGAAAAATTGAGAAAGACGAAGAAAGTGATATTGATGTTTTTGATTCTTACGAAACAAAAGCCAAAAAATATATCTTAAGTTGGACAAACAAAGGTTTCTTAACAAATTATCCCGATGAACAAGGTGAAGTTTTTTATGAACTTTCATCTCATTCAAGCAAAACCATTGATTGGTTAGCGAGTTTGATTAAAGAAGAATTTGTAGGTACAGAATCAAAATTCAATAGCATCTTAAATCAGTTGAAAGAATTGGTTGAGAATACGAACGAAGATTCTGAAAAACGTATTCAATTATTGGAAGAAAAGAAATTGGAAATTGAACAACAAATTCAACGAATTAAAACGGGCGAAGATGTAAAAGTATTCGAGGAATTTGAAATTGTTCCTCGTTTCAATCAAATCAATCAATCTGCAAAAGAATTGTTATCTGACTTCAAAGAGGTTGAAGACAATTTCAAAGAAATCACCAAAGGCATTTATCAAAAACACGCTGACGGGAGTTTATCCAAAAGCGATATTTTGAAATTTACTTTCGATGCTCTGGATGCGTTGAAAGAAAGCCAGCAAGGAAAAAGTTTTTATGCTTTTTGGTCGTTCATCCTAAATCCCGACTTGCAAAACAAATGGGATAGTCTTACGAAAGAATTGTACAAGACTTTGGAAGAGAAATCAATTCCTGTGAGCGACCCATTCCTGAAAGGAATGAAGAAACATCTTCACAGTGCTGGTCAAAAAGTTTATAAAGCCAACGATAAAATGGCTGAAAAGCTCAGCCGTATTATCCGTGAAAACGAAAGTTCTAAATCGGAAGCCACGAAAACCATCATTCAGGAAATAAAGAAACAACTTGTTGAAATTAGCAAGATAAAAAAGAAGCCCGAAATTTCATTTGAATTGGAATCCGAAATCGAAATTAATATTCCGTTTGAACGCAAATTAACCGTAGAACAAAGCGAAGAAGTTATCTATAAAGACAAGCCAAAAATTGCAGACGAAGACATCACTTCTTCCAACCATTTGGTAAAATTATTTTCTCAATCAAATATTGACAAAGAGTTGCTGAGGAAAAGGATTAGAGATATTCTGAAAGAAAAATCTCAGGCAACACTTTTAGATGTGGTTGATTATTACGGTGGACTTGATAAAGGCCTACCTGAATTGTTTGGATACATAGGAATTGTAAAAGAATTTAAACACGTCATTAGTCCAGACAAAACTCAAAGCATTGTGTTTGATTCTGAAAGCAGAAAGCAAATCAGAATCCCCGAAATTATATTAACCAAATGAATTTAGAAAACTACAAAAAGCCATATAGCAAAGCAATTGTTAGATTGTTGAAATCGCCAATTGAACGAAACTCAAATGAATGGGAAAATGTAGTAATGTATCAAAACGAGATACAAGACTACATAAGCCAAATTGGTTTGGAACTCATTATAAAAAAAGATGAAGGATTTGCCTTTGTAAAGCAACTTGAGGATAGCGAAGGAAATACTCTTGGGTTAGTTCAAAGACGACAAATTGGTTTTGAAACATCAATTGTGCTTGTTGTGCTAAGACAGAGTTTGGAAGAATTTGATAGCAACCCAACCCAGTTAGCTACTGAAAAATTTATTACAAATACTGAAATAAGGGATGAATTAGAGTTATTCCTTCCTGAAAAGTTCAATAGAAAGAGTTTCATAAAAGAACTTGACAAGTATATCAATGCTGCTGTTGATTTGGGCTATTTGAAAGAAGTCAGTAAAAAAGACAACGAAACAAGATACCGAATACATCGAATTATCAAAGAAAAAATAACACTGGATATTTTACAGGATTTCAAAACAAGATTGCAGGAATATGTTGAGTCTATTTAGCACAAGTTCCGACAAGGCGGGTTTCAGACTTCAATATATGGAAGTTTATAACTGGGGAACGTTTGATGAGAAAGTGTTTAGAATTAACCCGCAGGGTAATAACTCTTTGTTGACTGGTGCTAATGCGTCAGGAAAAAGCACATACATAGATGCATTACTTACATTAATGGTTCCTGCAAAAAAAGATAGATTTTACAATCAATCATCAGGCATAGATAAGAAAGGTAATCGAACCGAAGAAACCTATGTTTTGGGGCATTATGGAAATATTCAAGAAGAAGGAAAAAGCTCTACTTCTACACAAAAGTTGAGAGATAAAAAGACTTACTCAGTTATTCTTGCTCATTTTAAAAACACAGATTTAAAACAAGTAACGCTGTTTCAAGTTCGTTGGTTTAGTAGTAGTGGAGAATTAAACAGGCAGTTTGGCATTGCCCATGTACCGCTTGAAATAGAAAAGGATTTTATTGATTTTGATTCAAAAGGATTGTGGAAAAGAAGGTTAGATAAAACATACAATTCAAATACAACAAAAAAGAAAATTGAATTTATTGACGGTCCAACGGCATATGCTGAAAGAATGGCTAGTTTGTTTGGTATGCGTTCCGTTAAAGCATTGAGTTTGTTTAATCAGGTGGTAGGCGTAAAAGTTTTAGAAGATTTAGATGAGTTTATCAGAACAAATATGTTAGAGGAACTCGATGCAGAAACAGAGTTTTTTCAGTTGAAAGAAAGTTTTCTGACTTTAATGGACGCAAAAACCAACATTGAGAAAGCTAAGGAACAAATCAGACAATTAATACCAATCAATGAAATTGCCCAAAAATTAATCAATATACAAGTTGATTTACAACAATTAGAAAAAACAAAAGAAACGTCAGTTTATTGGTTTGCAAAAAAAGGAGTTGAATTAGGCAAAAAGGAATTAGAAAAATGTAAAGAGGAATTGCAACGTCTGAATGATGAATTAGCTGTATTACGAAACAGAGAAGAAACACTTAAACAAGAAGAACGAGCGATTTCCATCTCTATTGAAAAAGACGAAGTTGGTAGTAAAATAAAGAATTTGGAAAAGGAAATTAAGCAGCTTGAGACAAGTAAAACGTTGCGAAGCAAAAAACTTGACGACTACAATAAAATAGCTCAAGGTGTTGACTTGCAAACAAATCCAAATGAAGATACTTTTATTGCAAACCGAGAACAAGCAAAGCAATTAAAACAAAACACTCAACAAAAAATTGAAGATGAGAATAAAAAGTTGCGTGCATTGGAAAACGATGAAGATAAACTAAAACAAGACACCGAAGATTTAGTAAGCACGATTCAAACCCTTCAAAAGAACAAGAACAATATCGCAGGTCGAGAAGCGGAAATACGTGATGAAATTATTGATTATATTGGCGCCGATAAGGAAGAAATTCCGTTCATTGGAGAGCTCATCAAAGTAAAAGAAGACGAGATGAAGTGGGAATCTTCTATTGAAAAGGTGCTTCACAATTTTGCTCTGCGATTGATTGTTCCGCCAAAATATTACTCCAAAGTAAACGAATATGTAAACAGCAATAATTTGAGAGGTAGAATTCGCTATGATAAGTATGAAGAAAACTATCTCAAAAATTTTCAGAACAAAAACATAACCGATACATCTATAATAAACAAAATTGAAATTAAGCCAAAAACGCAATATTATGAATGGATTGAAGATTATTTACAGAATCAATTTGATTTTGTTTGTGTAGATAATCTCATAGAATTTGAACGCTATTCTGAAATGGCAATAACCCAAAGCGGACTGATAAAATTTAAAAAAGGGAAGCACGAAAAGGATGACCGTCCACATATCATGAAAAAGGAAAACTATGTTCTGGGTTGGGATAACAAAGAAAAAATTGCTGCATTAAAGAAAGAATTAATCAATCTGCAAAACCAGCAAACCGATAATAGAAAAGCTATTACAAGTAAAAATAGTGAAATTAAAAATTTAGGAATATTTAGAGACGAATGCCATAATCTATTTTCAAAATTTGATAAATACGATGATATAAACTGGCAAATCTATGCTCAAGATATTCTTGAAAAAGAAAAACAGAAAACAGATTTAGAAAAAACCAACGACAAAGTAAAGAAATTAGAAGAACAACTGAGCAAAGTCCAATCGAATTTAAAACAAGTTTCGGATGTAGATATTTTCAATAAAAGTCAAGATATTTTTAGAAAGGGAAAGGATATTGAAATTATTGAAAGAGAAATAGAAGGGAATGAAAAGACTATTCAGATTACAGGTATTACTGACATTGTTGAGTTTGAAAATGCCAATTCTGAACTTTTAAATATAGACTTACCCAATATCAAGACAATACAATCTAATTTTCAAAAGGAATTATCAAGAAGAGAAACTGAACTAAAAAATTTAAAACAACAAAACGAAAGAGAAGTAATTGTTAAAATAAACAACTTTAAACAACCTTCAGAAGTAATTTTAAATAAATTTAAAGATTGGCGTTCTGATGTGAATTCATTGCCTGATTCTACCAATTTAGACTTAATCATTGAATATCAAAGATTTTTAGAAAGATTAGAAAAAGACAATCTTCCAAAATTTGAAAAGAAATTCAACGATTATTTGCAGGAAACCATTACTAACAAAGTGGGCGATTTCAGAATGTTTTTTGAGAACTGGTCAGATTCAATCAAAGAGAACATTAAGCAATTGAACGATTCTTTGAAAGAAATTGATTTTAAAAGCAAGCCTCAAACGTACATCCAACTTGTAGCACCCAATAAAATCAGTGATGAAGTAAAGGAGTTTAGAAGGCTTTTGGAAGAAGCCATTCCTAATGTTTATCAAATGGAAAAAACAATTGAAGGAAGAGAGTATCACTTCAATAATCACATTCACCCATTTATAGAAAAATTAGATAAAGAAGAATGGCGTAAAAAAGTAATGGATGTTCGCTCCTGGTTCACTTATAAGGCGGAAGAGTTTTACAAAGAAAGCAATCAGAAGTTTAAAACGTATGAAGCAATGGGTCAGCTTTCTGGCGGTGAAAAAGCTCAACTCACTTACACAATTTTAGGCTCAGCCATCGCTTATCAGTTTGGCTTAACAAATAATAATCAAGGATTAGAACCAAAATCATTCCGTTTTATTGCAATTGATGAAGCGTTTAAGGCACAAGACGAAGATAAAGCTCGCTATCTGATAACGCTTTGCAAGCAACTTCATTTGCAATTATTGGTTGTTACCCCGAGCGATAATATTCACATTGTAGAAAACGACATTTCTTTTGTTCATTTTGTTGAACGCAAAGAAGAAAGACATTCGTGGTTGTATGATATGCCTATCGAACAATTCAAAGAAGAAAAAGCAAATTATCTGAATCAATGATTACACCCAAAGAAATAAAAGACAAAGCCGAAAGAAAATACATTTCTTTTCTTCAATCTTTGGTTGAGAATAAGCCTTTTGAAAAACTTGTAATTCGTGGCGATAAGTCATATACCAAGTCATCTTTTTCCGAATTTGAAAAAGAAATACAACAAATCGTCAGCCAATCTAAAGAGAAAAAAGGATATGGATACACATTGGAGTTTCAGCAAATAAAAACAAAGTCCTTAGGAATACAAGACTTACCAATATCAATTTTCTTTGATACTGAAAAAGATTTCTTGAAGTTTCTAGGGAAGGAAAAAGAAGTTGAATTATTCAAAACGAGTGTAGAGATAATCCTTAATGCATTTCCCGAATTAAAAGATTGGATAATCACAAACCCCATTAAAGTTGTTAATAGCCAGGCTGAATGGGAAGGTATTTTAAAAGTTTGTCAATACTTTAAACAAATCCCTAAACCAAATTTGTACATAAGGGAATTGCCAATAAAGGTCCATACCAAATTTATTGAAAACTATCAGAGTGTAATCAAAGAATTGCTTAACATTCTGATTTCAGAGCATATTAATAGCGAAGAAAAGGAGTTCGAGAAAAGATTTAACCTGAAATTTGCCGAACCTCAAATTCGGTTTAAAGTTCTTGACAGAGCAATAGCAGAAAAATTCTTTTCAGGAGTTGACGATATTGCTGTTCCTATAAGCCAATTTGAAACATTGAATTTACCGATTAAAAAAGTTTTAGTCGTAGAAAATAAAACAACACTTTATACAACTTTGACACTACCCAAGATGAATGACTCTATTGCAATATTTGGAAGTGGATATAGTGTTTACAACCTCAAAAATGTTCATTGGTTTGCCAATCTTGAATTGATTTATTGGGGTGACATAGACGTACAAGGTTTTGAAATTTTATCTCAATTCAGAAGTTATTTTAAGCAAACAAAAAGTATATTAATGGATTTTGTAACCTTTGAAAAATTCTTCGAAAATGATATAGGTACCCAGACAAATATTTGTACATCACTTAATTTGAATGACAGTGAACAAAAACTGTATGAAATTTTGAAAACAAATAATTGGCGATTAGAACAGGAAAAAATTCCTTTCGATTATGTCAATCAAATTTTTGATAAAGAAAGTCTCGCTTCCTAGTCAAGCACATTGGCTTGTTGCACCAGCCATCGCTAAGACCAAAACCTGCAGACACTGCAATATGGCCAGACAACAAAACGACAGACAAGAAGCATGAACCGGTAACATGCTTTTAGCGTCATGCGGGGTGTAGTTCTTAAATTCAAGTTCAGTTTTTCAATTGTGCTATTGTGCTGGGTTGACAGTTTTGTGCTCCGAAATCCCGCACGAACGCCAAGCGCAAAAACATTGGCGGTCATTGTGATGCAACACCAGGTTCATCATCTACAAGACAAAAATTATCATATCTTTGGACAGATAATCACTGAGTGACAGAATAGATGACATTAGCATTATGAGTACCTCAAAAATATCCATACGCTTTTTTGACGACCGCGAAGTGCGAGCCGTTTGGGATGAGCAAAACGCCAAGTGGTGGTTTAGCGTCCTGGATATTGTCGCAGTGCTTACAGACCAAAACGACTATCATAAAACACGCAACTATTGGAAATACCTGAAAGCAAAACTAAAAAAAGAAGGCAGCGAAGTGGTTAGTGCCACTACCCAGTTGAAGTTACTCGCTCCTGACGGCAAAAAACGCTTGTCGGATATGCTCGGTTACAATGGGATTATTGCACTCGGCAAGACTTTTCCCGGTACTAAGGCAAACCGTTTTATTGAATGGTTTACATACAGCGATGAAACCATTGACAGAAAAAGTAAAACCAAAGCGTATGCCTTGTTTGGCAGTTCTTTTATCAACAGTATTGAAGTAGGCACAACTAAAGGTTTGCAGCAAATTCACGGATATTTGTTTGGTGGATTGTACGATTTTGCAGGGCAAATCAGGCAGAAAAATATTTCAAAAGGTGGCTTTCAATTTGCCGTATCGCGCTTTTTGGGCGAAACGCTTAAGCAAATAGATGAGATGCCTGAAACCACTTTTAATGAAATTGTTGCCAAATATGTTGAGATGAATGTCGCCCATCCTTTTATGGAAGGAAATGGCAGAAGCATCCGGATATGGTTAGACCTGATACTGAAAAAACGCCTGAAAAAATGTGTGGATTGGAGTAAAATAGGGAAAGCGGAATATATGAACGCAATGGTCAAAAGTCCTGTAAACAGTAGTGCTCTAAAGAAGCTACTCAAAAACGCTTTAACCACTGACATTGACAGCAGAGAAATGTTTATGAAAGGAATTGATTATTCATATTATTACGAAGAAAACAACTAAAAGACGACAGGACAAAAACAACGAACCGCCTACACGTTGATTAAAAAGCTATTTGACAAGCCAGATTTATAACATGGCCTGTTAATAACAAACAGCTGAAAATCAAACGATAAAACCATCAATTTGATGATGATAAACATAAATACTTTAAGCTTAATTTTTGGTTTTACCAAACATTTTTTTGCTGTAATTTTGCAGAGATGATGCTGCAATCAATTACCGGAGCAAAAAATTTCCAGCATAAGAAAATGTAAAACCATCTTTACCTCATTTAAATTTTTTAATTTTAATGAGTTTTTGGATAAACTGACATTTTAACTAACGCAATTTTTTCTTCGGAATACTTGTAGCATATACTATAAAGATATACCTTTGTGGAATAAACTGCAAGCGATATGAAAACTGTATCACTGAAAATAGACGAATCCATCTTCAGCGAAACTGAAAAGATTCTATCCTTGATGAATAAACCAAGGAATCGTTATATCAACGAAGCCATTGGGTATTACAACAAACTTCAGAAGACAAAGATACTTGAGAGTAAACTCAGGAAAGAATCTGAACTCGTGAAATCAGATTCTCTTTCTGTTCTTAAAGAATTTGAGGAACTTGGATATGCAGACTAAGCAGTATGAAATTTGGGTTGCTGATTTGAATCCTCACATCGGAACCGAGCCAGGAAAAACGAGACCAGTTCTTGTTGTTCAGACTGATCTATTGAATAAGATACCTCATCCTTCTACAATAATTTGCCCAATCACAACAAACGTAAAGAAGGAATCAGAGATATTGCGAGTGCATTTAAAGAAAGGCACAGCCAATATACATAAGAATTGCGACATTATGATAGACCAAATTAGAGCGATTGATAACAGTAGATTAATGAAAAAGGTCGGTGATTTACCTGCCAATTTAGCAGAAAAGGTTAGAGAAAATATTAAAGTAATACTAGAATTAGAATAATGCACGAAAGCATAACAGCATGTTTATTTTATTTGGGTTGAAATGAATTTGGGCGTTTACAGTTTTCAGGTAGTTTTGTAACGGGTGAATAGTACATTGCTCCAATCCCCCCAAAAAACGCGGAACGTTGGGGTAACTAAAAAGACAAATTCCTGCATTGATTGTAAAAACAAAACAAAGTGATATGGATCCAAAAACTATTACATTAAAATTTGGATTTTACTCCTCGATTGCATTAACGATATTAACAATAATCACATTCGGACTTGCAATGATAGCAATACCTCCTTCCGGACCAAATTGTCCAGGGAATTGTATGAATTATCCATTTAGTGATTTGTTAAATTATTATCCCAGGGATTATTATTGGATGTATCTTGTTATATTTCAGATTTTTGCCTTTATTATTTTTGTGGTTTCCCTGCATAACAATACTTCAAATGAGAAAAAAATATTTAGCTCAACAGGTGTTGCTTTCGCTCTGATTTCAAGTATTGTTTTATTAGCTGATTACTTTATTCAATTTGCAGTTGTCCCGGTAAGTATGATGAAAGGAGAAATAGAAGGAATAGCATTACTTACTCAATATAATGGACATGGAATATTTATTGCATTGGAAGAATTGGGATATATCACAATGAGTATAGCATTATTCTTTTTAGCTCCTGTTTTTTCTTCGACCAATAGATTAAATAAATCAATAAGATGGATTTTGTTTTTCCCATTGATATTGAATTTAATTTCCTTTATTTTGTATTCAATCAAATTTGGTATTGACAGGCATTATCGATTTGAAGTTGCTTCAATATCTATTGATTGGTTGTTCTTGATAGTAGTGAGTATTTTAATATGTATCTACTTTAAACGACAATTAAAAAATAATAGTGAAAATAAAACAGGCTAAACCCAACATGCGGTATAAAAAATTGCCGGTACACTAGCTTTCAATGCTGCAGTCAATTACCGGAGCAAGAAATTTTGCAGCAAAAGAAAATGTAAAATTATTTTTAACCAGGTAAAATTTTTTAATTTTAATGAGTTTTTGGACAGACTATCGTTAAACAGAAACTGCAAAACAGATAATTCCTTGCCTCTTAAAACAGAATCATTATCTTTGATAGTGTTAAAAATAGATTTTAATCATATATAAAAACAAAAATATGAAAGTAATTAATGAATTCAAAGCCTTTGCCATGAAAGGCAATGTCATAGACATGGCCGTTGGTATCATCATTGGTGCCGCATTCGGAAAAATTGTCACATCAATAGTTAACGATATTATCATGCCACCCATTGGCTTATTGGTTGGTGGTGTAAATTTTTCTGATTTAAAATTCATATTAAAGGATACTGTTGGAAATAGCCCGGCAGTTTCAATAAATTATGGTAATTTTTTGCAAGTAACATTTGATTTTTTAATTGTAGCCTTTGCCATATTTATGGTTATAAAAGCGATAAATTCAGCTAAGAAAAAGGAAGCAGCCGCACCTGTAGCCCCGCCTTCACCTTCAAAAGAGGAAATGCTGCTGACAGAAATACGTGATTTATTAAAAAATAAGTAACCGCAGATGACCAGCCAGCTTGTGAAAAGAAAAAAGTTTGCATCGATACTGATAGCAATTTTAATTGCTGCTATCGTGTTAAATATATCCGTAATTATCTATAGTTTAGTAATTGGAAATGGCTTTAATAATTCACTTTTTAGTGCTGCTGCTGTTTGCTTTCTGATATTTATACCTATTTACCTGGGCAAAAAGAATATCGAAAAAGAGCTTAAAAACAGAGCGGGCAATTAAAAAGCAACCCATTCTTACCTGCTGTTTCCGAAGAAAAAAAACCTGATATCGGGCATTATTACATTTCAGGATTTTAATCAGAATCAATCGCCTGATTAAAAGCAGCATATTTTCCTGCATATCTTTGCAAAACAGCAGCAAACCTGGCATGAATACAAGCAAAAGCTCAGCCATTGCCGGCATTTCAAGCCGGGTATTGAAATCGCGGCGATAATAAATTTTCTATCCACCCATTTATTGCATTTTAAAATAAAAACACTATATCAGGTTGAAATTTATAAGCTGATAATAAGAAATGATTAAAAATAATCCGTTATCTTTGTATTAAACAACTATAAGCCATGCAACATTTTGAACTGGACGAAACCGACAAAAAAATACTTTCGTTTCTGATCAGCGATGCCCGGACACCTTATCTTGAAATTGCCCGTGAATGCAATATTTCGGGTGCCGCTATCCATCAAAGGGTAAAGAAACTTGAACAGGCCGGAATAATCCTTGGTTCAGGGGTTCATGTAAAACCGCAGACGCTCGGTTACGATATCTGTGCCTTTGCCGGCATTCAGCTTTCTGAGGCCAACAAATATGCAGAAGTAATAAAGGCATTGCGTCATCTGCCCGAAATTGTTGAATGTCATTTCACAACAGGCAGTTATGCCATTCTTATCAAAATGTATTGCCGCAACAATGAACATCTGATGCATGTGCTGGTGAACACCATTCAGAATATTCCGGGCATTGCAAGCACAGAAACCTTCCTCTCGCTCGAACAGACCATTAACCGGCAGATCGAGATTGCATAAAACAATATTGCAGAGGCTGTTACCAAAAAATTTAATGCGCTGAAATGAAGAGGGTGGATTAAAAAAATTCTATTCCCATAATGGAAATATCATCGAAAAATTTCTGGTTTCCTTTGTATTGCTCAAGGTCTTCAATAATTTTATCAATGGCCTGATCGATCGTGGGCTCTGAGTTCAGATATTTTTCAATGGCTACAGTTCCGAATTCTTCGTGATTTTCGTTTTCCATTTCAACCACACCATCGGTAAAACAGGTCAGCCGCATTCCGGGGGTTGTAACAATGGTAGCCATGTTAATGACCGGAATTTCGTCGAACATACCTACACCAATACAGCCTTTGGTAAGATACTGCACCTGGTTTGACTGTCTGTCGAAGAGTACCGGAGGGTTATGCCCGGCATTGATATAATCAAGTTCGCGGGTGGTGGTATTGTATTTTCCGATAAACAGGGTAATAAATTTTTCGCCATTGGCATTTTTCATCACACGCTCGTTAAGCCTTTCAACCATTTTCTCAAGCGAAATTCTTGAACCGAACAACGCCCTGATATTGGCCTGGAAATTAGACATAAGCAGCGCGGCAGAAATTCCTTTTCCCGAAACGTCAGCAATGCAAAAGCCATATTCATCGCCGGAAAGCTGCATAAAATCATAATAATCGCCACCCACTTCGGAGTGCGGGAGGTAGAAGGCAAATACTTTCAACTGACTGTTATCGGGAAGTGACGAAGGGCTTGGAATAAGCATGGTTTGCATTTTACTGGCCAGCTCAAGCTCTTTTTTAATCGATTCCTGCCTTACACTTTCTTTAAACAACCTGCGGTTTTCAATAGCAACAATGATAATGTTGGTAAGGGTTTGTATAAAATGAAGATGTTTGATAGTGGGGCTTATACCGGCCCTTTCCTCGTCAATATCGCCGATAATTACAAAAGCAATGGGTGCTTCGTGATGAAAAACCGGAATAATGATATCAAAAGCACTGAGGGTGGGATTCAGCGTTGTTGACAGGCTGGTTATCTGGTTATAATACATCAGGTCGTTTTCAACCACGATATTACGCGAAACATTGCGGTGAAAACCGGAAGCGAGAATGCACTCCCATTTTTCGTTATAACTGTAAATTAAAACTTTACCAATATTCAGGTCTTCGCGGAGAATTTTTTCAAATCTTTTGAGCAGTGCCTCGGTGGTAACATTATCGTTAATGGCTTTGGTAACATTCAGCAGGCAATCGAGTTTAAAATTACAAAACTGTAATCTTTTGAGCGACGCTTTTGAACCAACTTCCATACGATCAGTAATTTTTCATTCAGGGTGAAAAACCTTTATTTGACGGAAAATGTAAATATACAACTTTTTTTTAAGATCTCACCCTTTCGGAGTAGCTTTTATCACGGGTATCTATCCTGATTACATCGTCGGTATTGACAAACAACGGTACCATAATGGTAGCACCGGTTTCGACCGTTGCCGCTTTCAGGGCTGTAGATGATTGTGTATCACCCCTGATACCTGGTTCGGTATAGGTTACTTTAAGTTCAATAAAGGGTGGCAATTCGCAACTGAGCGGTGTTTCGGTATCGGCATGAAAAACAATCTCGACATATTGCCCTTCTTTCATCAGTTCTGGTGAATCAATAAGTTTTTCCTCGATGGAGGTCTGTTCGTAGGTTTCGTTGTGCATAAAATGAAAACCCATGTCATCTTTGTAAAGAAACTGGTAAGGCCGCCGCTCAATGCGTACAACATTAATTTTTACCCCTGCATTAAAGGTATTGTCAATAACTTTACCGGTTTTAAGGTTTTTAAGTTTGGTACGTACAAAAGCACCGCCTTTTCCGGGTTTTACATGCTGAAACTGTACAATGGAGAACAAATCGTTGTTGAACTCGATGCACAAACCATTTTTAAAATCTGAAGTATCGGCCATACAGGTAAATTATTCAATAAAAATATTTTTTTGGTTTTGTGGTGCAAAAATATATTAAAACACCGAAATGCAAACATAGTTTTATAAAAGTTTCGGATTTTTTATCCTGAAGGAAATTTATAATGAAAAAAACATTATGAATGGGTAACTTAAAAAATCAGACCGGGTTCAGAGGAATTCAATCTTTTTTCGATGTAAGTGGAAATTTTACATTACTGTACGAAACCAGATCGAGTTGTAGCGAACCGACTATCATATCGAGCTGCATCCGTACCGGAATCAAATTTTTATCGTTTGATATCCAGAGGCTCAGGTCGTCTTCTTCTTTAAAAACACGCCCGGTTTGCACCAGGGGTAAAAACTTAAGACATTCAAAAGTCCCTGCCCGGGTTTTTATTTTTTCAATGCCTTTATATTTCAGCCTGAGAGGGAATACCTCATCGTCGAAATAGGTATTGATGAGAATGGTATTTTCGGGTTTTTCTTTTTGCAACAATATGACTCTCAGGTAATAAAAAGCTGATATGATGTCGAAACAGGGAGGCGGGATTTTCTGCCATCCGGTTTTTTTGCTGAAAACCGAATCTTTATGGTGATAAAAAAACGATTCGCTGTAGCTCCGGTACCGGTCTTCGTGAATATTTCGTATCGCCATGAAAGGCAATAAAGTATTGGGGTCGAAAACACTTTCGTAAACATCGTAAACTTTATAAAATTTTTCAACCCAGTCGAGGGTTTTTGCCACTGCTTTTGCACGCCAGGCTTCTTTACCATCAAATTTTTCGCTGCCCAGGCTAAGCATGGCTTCACCACCATCGACCCACCCGAAATGCATCACATACCTCAGGTTTTCGCCTGCCTGAAACGGAAGGATTTCCTGCCCTGAAACATAGCAGGAAAATACAATGAAAAAAAAGAGCGTAATGCCTTGCCTCTTGCCCGATTTCTTTTTCATTGACAAATTGACTGATTCATATTAAACCGTGTAAGCATAAACCAATACAAATAAAAAGTACAGGCATACCAAAGGTAGAAAAAAATCAGGCAGTTGAAATATTTATATATAATAAAAGGAAATTATGCGTTATTTAGCAACTGTAAATTCACCACAGTAAATATATTATAGCAACCGGAATTGAACAATGAAAATAGCTGTAAATACAAGATTTCTGCTACCCGGCAGGATGGAAGGAATAGGATGGTTTACCTTTGAAACCCTGAAACGGATTGTTCAAAATCATCCGGAGCATGAATTTTTATTTTTTTTCGACCGGCCCCACGACCCGCAGTTTATATTTGCCCCGAATGTCAGAGCGATTGAGATTTTCCCGCCGGCACGCCATCCATTGTTATGGTTTGCTTTTTTTGAAATAAGCCTGCCACTGGCTCTTCAGCACCACAAACCTGACCTGCTTTTATCGACCGACGGCTTTTTACCGCTCACTTCAAAAATTCCTTCGGTACTGGTAATGCATGACCTCAACTACGAACATCTTCCACAACTGCTTCCATGGAGTACACTGGCTTATTACCGCTGGTTTTTGCCACGTTATGCACATAAAGCCACCCGCATTGTTACGGTTTCGGAATTTTCGAAGTCCGATATTGTTTCAACCTACCAGATCTCACCGGAAAAAATTGATGTGGCGCATAACGGAGCCAACGAAATTTTCAAACCCCTGGATGAAGAAACGAAAATGAAAATTAAAAACCAGTTTTCGGGCGGGGCAGATTACCTGCTGTTTGTAGGATCGTTACATCCGCGAAAGAATGTAATAAGGCTGCTGCAGGCATTCGAACTTTTTAAAAATGAGCATCCGTGTGATATAAAACTCATTGTTGTTGGTGAAAAAATGTTCGGCGAACAGGCTTTGGAAAACACTTACAGGCAGATGACCCATGCCGGCGATGTTGTTTTTACGGGCAGGCTTAAGCCAGAAGAACTGCATCACGTAACAGCATCGGCCATGGCACTGGTTTTTGTGCCCTTATTTGAAGGTTTTGGCATTCCGGTGGTTGAAGCTATGAAATGCGGAACACCCGTTATTGCCTCAAATATTACCTCTATGCCTGAAGTTGCCGGAGATGCCGCATTGTATGCCGATCCTTATTCGGTGATGAGCATCAAAAAAGCAATGGGAAAAATGGTGAATGATGGCAAACTGCGTGAATCGCTATCGGCTATGGGGCTGGAAAGGTCAAAGATGTTTACATGGGATATAACGGCACAAAAGGTTTGGAAAAGCATTGAAATAGTGATGGATACAATTTAAAAACCATGCTGTTCTTGAAAATATTCCTGACTTCATTTTGAATCATGGAAATAATCCATAAAACAACTAAATTGTTTACAAAAAATTTTTTGATTTTCTCCCGATATAAATCATTTCGGATACATTAATTCCGTACTTAAGCAAATCAGCAGGATTTAAAGTTGAAGCATAATTATCTTCCGTTACCATAAAGCCTGCGGTGGCTAATCTATCAATATAATCATGCCCATATATCCTAAAATGATCTGGTAAACCATAAGCTTCAATTCGACCTTCAGGGGTTGTAATTGAAAAATCCTCGAAAGTAATTTCCCTGCTATAATCAATAGGCACCTGAAAAACACCCATCCCTCCCTGTTTCATGACTCTAAATAATTCTTTCATTGCCTTCAGGTCATCGGGAATATGTTCCAGAACATGATTGCAAATGATGATATCAAAAAAATGATCATCAAAATGAATATCAGTAATATCTGCCTTAATGATTTTGACCTTGCCCGTGTGATAATAATTTTCGGGATTCAGGTCACAGGGGTAATAATCAATATTTTCATTTACTGAAAAAATCTGATAAAATACCTTTTCAGGGGCAACATGAAGCAACCTGACTTTATGTGGAGGAATAAACATTTTTTCATTAATGTATAACCATAAAAGTCGATGCCTTTCAAGTGACTCACAATTCCAGCAACGGGCATTTTTTCTACCGTTATAGCTTTTGAACCGTGTAAATTCCGAATTACAAAGCGGGCATTTTACCTGTTTCCCACGGTGAATGAATATATCTTTTTTACGTATAAAACTTTGCTAAGTACATGACAAAATTTTAATAATAACGTCAATGTCTTGTATTACAAC
>CAZLJX010000016.1:0-77829 GCA_964559985.1 uncultured Bacteroidales bacterium | reverse complement strand
ACTATGACATGCTTAATCATCATCAGGCATCTGTTATGATGGGTGTTTCCAGACCCACTTTTACAAGAATATATGCTTCTGCTCTTCAAAAAATCGCAAAGGCATTTGTTGAAGGCAGACAAATCTCTATCGAAGGAGGTAAAGTTTATTTCGACAGCGACTGGTATCATTGTAAAAAATGTAGGTGTTACTTCAATAATCCTGAGAAAGAAAAACCTGTTGAGAATTGTCCGCTATGCGGCAGTCAACGTGTTAATAAATTTGATTATGAGAATATTTATGAAGATGTTATTGATAAACACTGTGAAGATTTATGCATATGTTCAAACTGTGGATTTGAGCAAGAACATCAATACGGGCAACCATGTAGCCGGCAAATATGCCCTCAGTGTCAAAGTCTGATGAAAAGAAAAGGAAGTTACAATTGCAGAATTTTTTAAAATTAATATTATGAAAGTTGCTATCACTTCTACAGGAAATACCTTAGAATCAACTATCGACCAACGATTTGGTCGTTGTTCTTATTTTGTGGTTTACGATACAGAGAGTAAAGCCATGGAGTTTATTCCTAATCCGAACAAAGATGGGGAAGATGGTGCTGGACCAGCATCTGTTCAATTAGTTGCATCTCGTAATGTAAATAAAATAGTATCGGGTGAATTTGGAATGAAAATAAAAACGCTTTTAGACAGCTTGAAAATTCAAATGATAATTC
The DNA here is from genome assembly GCA_964559985.1 of uncultured Bacteroidales bacterium. Taxonomy (GTDB): domain Bacteria; phylum Bacteroidota; class Bacteroidia; order Bacteroidales; family CAZLJX01; genus CAZLJX01. The sequence continues at coordinate 77,114 of CAZLJX010000016.1, read as the reverse complement.
TAAAAGAGCCAGAAAAAAAGATAAAAGACATCATTCAAATGTTAAACCATTAATAATTTAAGAATATGCCAAAACTTGATGGAACTGGTCCCGAAGGAGATGGTTCTCGCTCCGGACGCAAATTAGGAAGATGTAGTAAAGCCACCGATGAGGAAAAATTACAAAAACTCGGAAAAGGAATGGGTAAAAAACGAAATTCCGGGGGCGGAAAAGGAAAAGGGAAACGCTTAAAAAGCGGAAAACAATAATATAAACCATATAAAAAGGAGGTCATTATGCCAGGATTTAATCAAACAGGTCCAATGGGACAAGGTCCTATGACAGGCCGGAGAATGGGACGTTGCACTAATTTCGGTGCAAATCTCAAAGATCAAACTGCCGGAACAAAAGAAAACCCCAATGAGAATTTTCCTGAAAACTTCCAGGGAAGATGGTTTGGTTTTGGACGAGGCAGAAGCGGACGAGGTTTTGGAATGGGAAGACAAAACCATTTTAGAGGCGGTTGGTAGTTTCATTGCGAAGAAAACAGAATGTCGTCTGTTTATTTTCAAAAAAGAGTATAAAATTTAAAAATATTTATTATGGAAAATCACGAAAACATTGCAATGCCACGTATTGGTGAAAAAGCACCTGAATTTAAAGCGGTAACAACACAAGGCGCAATCAATTTCCCTTCTGATTTTAGTGGAAGTTGGGTAATTCTTTTCAGCCACCCTGCTGACTTTACCCCTGTTTGCACTTCTGAGTTTATGACATTTGCATCAATGGAAAAACAATTTAACGAAGCAAACTGCAAACTTGTAGGACTCTCTGTCGATGGCTTATATAGTCATATTGCTTGGCTTAGAACCATCAAAGAAAAAATCGAATACAAAGGAATGAAAGATGTGGAAGTAAAATTTCCTTTGATTGAAGATATTACAATGGATGTAGCAAAAAAATACGGAATGATGATGCCGGGCGAAAGTAGCACAAAAGCTGTTAGAGCAGTATTTTTTATCGACCCTATAGGAATTATTCGTGCAATTATATATTATCCATTGAGTTTGGGTCGCAATTTTGATGAGTTGTATCGTGCACTCATTGCCATGCAGACTGCCGATGCTTTTTCTGTTGCAACACCCGCTGATTGGCGTCCGGGTGATGAAGTAATTGTGCCAACCGCCGGTTCTTGTGGCGTTGCCAAAGAACGCATGGAAGACAAGAATGTTAAATGCTATGACTGGTTTTTCTGTACAAAACCTATAAGCAAAGAAGAAATTGAAAAAACAATTTTTAAAAAGTAATTCTATGAATAGGAAAATTGCTATACCTATGGAGAATGGAGTATTATGCGCCCATTTCGGACATTGTCAAACATTTGCTATTGTAAATGTTGAAAATAATGTAATAACTGAAGTAAAAGAAGTCGTGCCGCCGGAACATGTTCCCGGCTTATACCCGAAGTGGATCGCTCAATTTGGCGTAACCGATGTGATTGCAGGTGGCATGGGGCAACAAGCAATTATACTTTTCAATCAGCAGAATATAAATGCTTTTGTTGGTGCTCCTGTAAAAACAGCTAAAGAACTTGTTACCGATTTTTTAGCGAATAAGTTAAGCCTTAGCGCTAATTATTGCAATCATGATAAAAATCATGAACATGGCAGTTGCCAACATTAATTTGTTTTCCGAGATAGATAAACGTTGTAAAACATGTTTCCTGAAAACGTATCAGCTTTTGTTCGAAAAGTTTAATGTGAATTTAGCTCATCGTCAACAGTTTACATCGATTTATCAGGAAACTATATTGCAGAGTCAACATCTTTCAAGCCCTGAAATACAAAGGGAGCTGAATAAAGCATTTTGTCGAATTATAAGCGTTAAAGATCCTTTTTATGAGGAAAAGGCACAAAGCAATCGTATTGCCTTAGAACTTTATAAAGAATGGAAGCCCAAAGTGCTATCGTCAATCGATCCGTTTGATTTAGCACTGCGGCTTTCTATTGCCGGAAATATTATGGATTACGGTGCAAATAATAAATTTGATATTCATGAAACAATTAAAACTGTTTTAACAGCCCCTTTAGCTATTGACCATTCAACAATTCTTAAAAACAAAATTAGAAAAGCAAATAAAATATTGGTTTTGGGAGACAATGCTGGCGAAATAGTATTTGATAAGCTTTTTATTGAGACGAGTATGCATCATGAAGTTTTCTACGCTGTAAAAGGTGCTCCTGTATTGAATGATGTCACTACCACAGATGCTAAAGAGATTGAGATGCATTTGATTGCTGATGTCATCTCAAACGGATTCGATGCCCCTTCAACGGTATTGAATAAATGCACCAAGGAGTTTCTGGATGTTTATTTTTCATCTGATTTAATAATTTCAAAAGGTCAGGGTAATTACGAAGGATTGATGGGAACGAACGATACTCGTATATTCTTTCTTCTGGTGGCAAAATGCGATGTTATTGCGGAAAAGCTTAAAGTGAATATTGGAGATTTCATTATTTATCATAATACCTAATGAATATGGAATTTACTGTAATTGTATTAGCATTGTTTTTAGCCAGTTCAGGTTGTTTGATTATTGCAAGTTCAATGCTTTTATTAGATGATAAGAAATTAAAAAATGTTTCAACCTATTTATTGTATGTTGCAAGTGGAATATTATTGGGTGCTGCATTTTTGGGAATGATACCTAAAGCGGTGGCATTAGCCGAACCGATTAAAATAACAAGCTTTTTGTTAATCGGGATATTATTTCTTTTTGCCTTAGAAAAATTTGTGTTGTGGCGAAATTGTGGAAACAATGATTGTGACCGCCATACCCATGCATCTTCATCGGTAGCTCTTGTGGGCGACGCATTTCATCATGTCATTGATGGTATTGTAATCACATCTTCATTTTTGATTTCTATTGAAGTAGGAATAATGGTAAGTATTTCAGTAGCATTCCATGAAATCCCTAAATCAATGGGTGATTTGAGTATTCTGATTAAAAATGGTCTTTCCCGGAAAAGAGCTTTCTGGTATAAAGTGTTGTCAGTAAGTCCTGCATTGTTCTTCGGGATTTTGGCTTATTTCTTATCCGATTCGTTAAAAAATATCGTTCCTTATGTACTTGCCTTTTCTGCAGCCAGTTTTTTATACTTATCCATGGCACAACTTATTCCTGAAATGCACCGGAAAACATCCTTAAAAGATTCATTAAACCAAATAATACTCATTTTATTTGGGATAGCCATTATTTATATAAGCTTACATTTAAAATAAATCAGTATGCAAAAAGTAAAAATCGGTATTATTATTTGTGACCGCTACCATACTTGTGCCGGTGGTAAATGTTTCAGAGCTTTTGAAAACCGTGAAGGAGCTTTTGAAATGTATAAAGATAAAGAAGTAGAACTTGCAGCCTACACTACTTGTGGCGGCTGTCCTGGCGGAAATATTGAATATGCTCCCGAAGAGATGAAAAAAAACGGAGTAACGCATATTCATTTCGCAACCGGATTTTTGGTTGGCTACCCTCCTTGCCCTTATATGGAGCATTTTGAAACATTCATTGCTGAAAAGTATGGAATGAAAGTCATTTTTGGAACCCATCCCATTCCTCAAAAGTATTTTCTTACGCACCAAAAAATGGAAACCTGGAATACTTCATTTTTAAAAAAAGCCATTTCATTAACGATAAATAATGAAGCAACCCGATTAAATTATGATTAAACCCTCAAACATAAAGATTGCCATTGCCAGTGGGAAAGGGGGTACAGGAAAAACTTTTGTTTCTACCAATCTATTTTATGTATTACAACAACAAAACTGCAATATAACTCTGGTTGATTGCGACGCTGAAGAACCTAATGACTGGGTGTTTTTTAGCGAAAAGAAAATAAAGACTGTTGAAGTAACCCAAAAAGTTCCTGTCATAGATGAAAGCAAATGTGCATTTTGTGGAAAATGCCACGAATACTGCAATTATAACGCAATTTTCATATTACCCCCTGCTAAAATTATTAAAGTAATCGAAGACTTATGTCACGGGTGCGGTGCTTGTTCAGTAGCTTGTAAATTTGATGCAATACGTGAAAAAAACGTTTCTCTTGGAGCCGTAAGTCGATTTATTAATACCGAAAAATCAACAATTATCGAAGCCAAGATGAAAGTAGGAGTTTTTTCACCGGTTTCGGTAATTAAAGAAGCTATAAAAGAGGCTGGAAACAATGGAATTATACTATTTGACTCGCCTCCGGGTACTTCATGCCCATTTATTCAGACAGTTGCTGTAGCCGATTATGTTATATTGGTTACCGAACCGACACCTTTTGGCTTAAGCGATTTAAAACAATCGGTTGAAACACTTAAAACTCTGAATAAATCCTATGGTGTAATTGTTAATCGTGCAGGTCTTGGGGATAATGCTATTTATGATTATTTGAAACAAGAGCATATTCCTTTACTGATGGAAATACCCTTTGATAAAGACATTGCTTCTTATTATTCAAAAGGCGAATTGTTCGTAAAATTTAAAAAAGAATGGGGAAATCGCTTTATTACAATGTTTACAACAATTGCAGAAAAATATGGAAATAGCAATAATTAGCGGTAAAGGAGGAACAGGAAAAAGCAGCATAAGTGCTGCCTTTGCAACATTATCCGAAAAAGTTGTTTTGGCTGATTGCGATGTAGATGCCGGTAATTTGTATATTCTTTTTGACCCGACATACGAAGAAGAACAAGTTTATATCAGTGGACAAAAAGCAAAAATCAATTATTCGTTGTGTTCAAATTGTGGATTATGTTTAAGTTATTGTCGTTTTGCTGCCATTTCATTTCTGAATAATAAAGTGCTTATTTCAGAAACTTCATGCGATGGGTGTAAATTATGCTCACGTATTTGTCCTGCCAACGCGATTACAATGATTAACAGCAATAAAAGCCGAATGTATGCAGGTATATTTCGTAATGGGAAAATGGTATATGGGAGACTTGCACCTGGTGAAGAAAATTCGGGTAAACTTGTCAATATGGTTCGCGAAAAGGCTAAAAAAATAGCCAAAGCAGAAAATATTGAAACCATTATTATTGATGGCCCTCCGGGAATTGGGTGCCCTGTAATTTCAACTATCACAGGAGTTGATCATGTAATTATAATAACAGAGCCAAGTATTTCGGGAATGCATGATTTAAAAAGAACTATTGAAATAACCTCAAAATTCAACCTGAAAACTTGGGTTATCATTAATAAATACGACCTGAATTATGATATGACAAACCAAATACAGGATTATTGCAATAGTATTAATATTAGTATTGCCGGAAAACTTCTTTTTGATCCCAAAGTGGTTGAAGCGATGGTTAATTGCAAAAGTGTTGCGGAATATATTCCGCAATCAGCTTTTACAGTAGAGTTAAAAACTGCATTTATGAAGATAATAAGCAATGGAAAATCATAAAGGCTATATTCATTTGTACACAGGCAATGGCAAGGGCAAAACCACAGCAGCATTAGGGCTAGCAATCAGAGCGGCCGGAGCCGGAAAACAAATTTTTATCGGACAATTTGTAAAAGGAATGCAATATGCTGAACTGAATGCTCTATTGCGTTTACCTGAAATTACCATTAAACAATACGGATTAGATTGTTTTATTGTCAATAAACCCAATGAGAAAGACATTGAAGCTGCACGAAACGGCTTAAATGAAGTCACCAGGATTATCTTAAGTAACAGCTACGATGTGGTAATCCTCGATGAAGTCTGCATTGCTATTTATTATCATTTATTTGAAGTTGATGAAATTATCAACCTTATAATACAAAAACCTGAGCTTATGGAACTTATTTTAACAGGTCGTTATGCTCCCAAGAAACTATACGACTATGCCGATTTGATAACAGAAATGAACGAAATTAAACACTATTACCAAAAAGGTGTGCAAGCAAGAGAAGGGATTGAATTTTAATATTTTATGCAATGATAAGTTTCGGACCCATACCGTCAAGAAGATTAGGCAAAAGTCTTGGAATTAACAATATTCCATCACTTAAAACATGTTCTTATTCGTGTTTATATTGTCAGGTAGGATTGACAAAAAAATATTGTGTCGAATTAACAACATTTTTCGAACCCGATGTTATTTTCAAGGAAGTTTGCAACCATTTGGAAAAATTAGCCCCACAAGACAAGCCCGATTATTTGACTTATGTAGCAAATGGCGAACCTACATTAGACATTAATTTGGGTAAATCCATAGAAAAATTAAAAAAACTGCGTATTCCAATTGCTGTAATTACTAATGCTTCGACATTGTTTATGTCTGAAGTTCGCAAAAATCTGCAATTTGCCGATTGGGTATCTGTAAAAATAGATACCAACGATGAGGCTGTGTGGAAAAAAATTAACAGACCTCATGCAGCTGTTCATTTTTCAGATTATTTAAATGGATTACATCTTTTTTCTTCTGAATACAAAGGAAAATTATGTACCGAAACCATGTTAGTGGCTGGATTGAACGATAGCTCTGAAATATTACAGGCAACAGCAACACTAACTAAACAGATACACCCTTCAGTAGCATATATCTCAATACCCACGCGTCCGCCGGCAATAAAAACAGTAAAAGCCCCCGATGAACAGAAAACCAACGAAGCATATCAATTGTTTTTAACCGCAGGTTTAAATGTCGAACTTACCCTGGGCTTTGAAGGCACAAATACCGGATATACAGGGAATGCATGGGAAGATATTCTTAATATTTGCTCCGTTCATCCGCTTAGAGAAGATTCCATACAAGAACTTCTTCAAAAAGATAATGCCAATTATAGTGTTGTAGAATCCTTAATCGAAAACAATCTTATCCAACAAACTGAATATAATTCGAAGAAATTTTACTTAAGAAAGTTCAATCAATGAAACACCTATAACAAATTCACATTTTAAAAATATGAAAAATGAAAACAACTGACGTATTAATCATTGGAGGCAGTGCTGCAGGAATGGTAACTGCCTTAACAGGTAAAGCACATTGGCCTAAAAAGGAGTTTTTGGTTGTAAAAAAACAAAAAGAAGTGATGGTTCCCTGTGGCATCCCTTATATTTTTGGCACGCTCAATTGTAGTGAGAAAAATTTGATGCCAGTGGATGCTTTACTACAAAAAGCTGGAATTATCTCGTTGGTTGACGAAGCTTCGGAAATTGATACGAAAAATAAAGTAGTTTCTTTTACTAGTGGTGAAAAAGTCAGCTATCATAAGTTAGTTTTAGCAACTGGTTCAACACCTGTTAAACCTAAATGGCTAAATGGTGCTGATTTGGAAAATGTCTTCGTTATTCCCAAAGACAAAGCTTATCTTGATGAAATGAAAACCAAACTGGAACATGCAAAAAACATTGCTGTTATAGGGGCAGGGTTTATCGGAGTGGAACTTTCCGATGAACTTGTAAAACAAGGATATAAAGTTACCCTGATTGAGAAATTACCCTATATCTTAAACCTTGCCTTTGATAGTGAATTTGCAGAAAAAATTCATGAAATATTAGTAAAAAATGGAATAAACATTATAACAGGTATAGGTATCAGCAAAGTATTAGGAAATAAAAAAGTTGAAGCGATCGAACTTGAAAACGGGCAAACTCTCATTATAGATGCTGTGGTATTATCCATTGGATATAGGCCCAACACCGAATTAGCATATAAATCAGGCATTCAGCTGGATGAAGACAATTTTATTGCAGTGGATGAATATATGCGTACCCACGTGAAAGATGTTTTTGCGGTTGGTGATTGTGCCCAAAAGCGTGATTTTGTAACCCGTAGTAGAGTAGCCACAATGCTGGCTTCTACTGCTTGTGCTGAAGCAAGAATTGCCGGAATGAACTTGTTTAATCTTCATGTAGTTAAAACTTTTAGCGGAACTATTGCCATTTATTCTACAGCATTAGGTGATACCGGTTTTGGAACTGCAGGAGTAACAGAACAGAGAGCAGAACAAGAGGGTATTACAACAATTACAGGGACTTTCGAAGGTATAAACAGACATCCAGGAAACTTACCCAATGCTCACAAACAGATAGTAAAACTTATTGCTGCCCAAAATTCTGGTGTTATCATTGGAGGTGAAGTAATTGGTGGAGAAGAAGCTGGTGAATTAACCAATGTAATTGGCTTAGCTATACAAAATCGCATGTCAGTTAATTCATTCCTAACTATGCAGATTGGAACACATCCATGTTTAACGGCATCTCCTGCTTCCTATCCATTAATTAAGGCTGCTGAATGTATTGCCATAAAAATGATTAATAACAAGGAAAATTAAGATTATGAACGCTTTCGAAAAGATTAATTTATTAACTGTTAAAAAGATTGTAGCAGTAGCTTCCGGGAAGGGAGGGGTTGGAAAATCAACCATTGCAAGTAATCTAGCTATTGCTCTGGCTCGTAATGGTGAAAAAGTAGCCTTGGTAGATGCTGATATTTATGGGCCTTCTATCCCTAAAATGTTTGGTATCGAAAACCAACTGCCCGAAGTCTCTACAACGAATGGTAAAGAAATAATAACCCCTATCGAAAAGTATGGGGTTAAAATTATTTCAATGGGTTTTTTCGTTCCGATAAATCAAGGATTAATTTGGCGTGGTCCAATGGCTGCTAATGCTATAAATCAGATAATTGGGAATACGCAATGGGGTGAAATTGACTATATGATCATTGATTTTCCACCGGGAACTAGCGATATTCAACTTACCATTGTTCAAAAGCTTGAACTTACAGGTGCTATTATTGTTACCACGCCTCAGGAAATTGCTCTTAACGATGCTCGTAAGGCAGCTTCTATGTTTACAAATCCTGATTTGAATATCACAATTCTTGGAGTCATTGAAAATATGTCGTGGTTTACTCCAAAAAATCACCCCAATGAAAAATATTTCATTTTTGGAAATGGGGGTGGTCAACAATTAGCAAATGAATTAAAAACTCCTCTATTAGGACAAATTCCACTTGTAGCTGAAGTTGGTGAAGCAGCCGAAAAAGGATTGAGCGTTTATAACCAAACAGACCAAACAGTGATTTCGGCTTTCGACAAAGTGATAGAAAAAATTGTTTTGCATTAATATTTTGACATATTCTCTAAGTATCTGTCATACTCTTGCCGAACACTATAGATTTTGACCCGTCCTAAAAAATGTCTGCACAAAATGATGTAGATATGTATAAAAATGACATGGTAACCAGACGTTACAGCGAGGGTTTTAAACTCAAAATTTTAGCCGAACTTAGTACGGGGAATTACTCCAAAAAACAACCCGGAACAATTGATGGCATCAATCGTACTACCATCAATGAACGGATAAAAAAATATGATCGCAAAGATCTAATGAATACTCGTATTATGATAGAAAACCAGTATGAAATGGTAAATGGCATTTTAAAAGATGAATTCTATTCCGGTCAATGTTTCTCAAGCACAGCGCATGCAAGGCTTGCAGCTATAAATGCCATAAAAATTTAGAATTCAAAAAGAATCCATTTATCTTTGGGTTATAAAACACCTGATTCAGCTTTTAAAAATGTAGCTTAATTTATGGTATAACCTGTAGACTTATTTTAGGACTAGACATATTAAAATGAGGAGAGCGACTTTAACTGAGAAATATCGTATATTTGTGATATGATAGATCAAATGACCATAGAAAATAAACTTAAGGATTTAAAACCTGTACTTTTTGACAAATATTCAGTTGAAAAGATAGGTTACTTTGGATCTTATTCCCGAAATGAACAGACTGAGAACTCTGATATTGACATATTAGTTGAATTCCGAAAACCGCTCGGCTGGGACTTTTTCGACCTGCAAGAATTTCTTGAGAAAGAACTAAAGATCAAAGTTGACCTTGTATCAATAAAGGCTCTTAAGGTTCAACTCAAAGACTCCATTCTGAAACAAGCACGATTTGTATGACCCCTCAAAAACGGCAATATGACTTCTACCTGGATGACATGCTGACATCTATGTTGAGGATTTCTGAATATATTGGTAATAAAGAATTTAATGAATTCAAGCAAAACTATATGGCTGTTGACGCAGTTGTGAGAAACTTCGAAATAATTGGTGAAGCTTCGAAAAATATTCCAGACGATATTCAGAAAAAATATCCTGAAATTCCTTGGAGAAAAATGTATGGATTGAGGAATCTAATATCCCATGAATACTTTGGAATTGACTATGAAATGCTTTGGGAGATTGCGACAGTTAACCTGCCAAGAAACATTGAAGACCTTAGAAAGATTATTGAAGAAATAAAAAAATACGAGCGGTAACATGATACTAAATTTAATTGCCGGTTTCGTTCTGACGGTAAAATTCACAGCTCACAACAACGGCAGTGCCGCTTGAAAGGCAGGCAGCCCAGAAATCGGCAACAAAAACATACCGCCAACCGTCAGACTGTCTAAAAACCTATTTTCAAAGTAAGATTATGAACATTACATATTAATAACAAATTGCTAAAAATCAAATAATAAGATGAAATATCTTTGATCATTATTTTGTAGTAGCGTTAATCTATATAACTTTTAATTATTTTTTGTTTGACGAGCTATTTTTTGGGGGTATGCCAAAGAAATACCCTTAGCAGTGAATTCCGGAATAAAGCTTTGTACAGAAAAAATATGCAAAAACCTTCTGTTATCCCGGCGATTTTTTTAATTTTCAAAGGTTTTTAGACAGACTGACTTTACCAAAAAATAAAAAAATAGCGAATAGACAAATATGTTAGAAAAAATAATAGACTTCAGCGTTAAGAATAAACTCATCGTTATTCTGTTTACCCTAACTATAGCAGCATTTGGAATCTACGCAGTACTTAAAATATCGGTAGGAGCTGTACCTGATATTACCAACAATCAGGTACAGGTAATTACTACATCAGGAAATTTATCGACCCAGGAAATTGAACAGTACATTACTGCTCCGGTTGAAATGGAAATGGCAAATCTGCCTGGAGTGAAAGAAATACGCTCGGTATCGAAATTCGGAATATCTTTGGTTACAATAGTTTTTGAAGATGATCTAGGAACTTACCTTCCCCGTCAACTTATTGCCGAGAAAATTAAAAGTGCAACTGCAAAAATTCCTGAGGGTTTTGGTGAACCCGAAATGGGACCAATAACCACAGGACTTGGTGAAATTTATCAATACACCCTCGACATCAAAGAAGGTTACGAAAACCAATACTCCACTTCCGACCTTCGGACCATACAGGACTGGGTTATAAAACGAAGATTATCGGGTATTAATGGTGTTGTTGAGATAAATAGCTGGGGTGGCTATCTGAAGCAATACGAAGTTGCCATTAACCCTTCACGGCTGGTTGCAATGAATGTAACCCTATTGGAGGTTTTCGATGCACTGGAAGCCAACAACAGCATATCTGGTGGTTCCTATATCGAGAAAACAAACCAAAGTTACTTTATACGTGGCGATGGCCAGGTAAAGTCTTTTGAGGACATAGAGAATATTGTTGTCAAAAACAACCATGGAAATCCTATCCTTGTAAAAAATATTGCAAATGTTAAGTTTGGACACGCCAACAGGTATGGTGCAATTACAGCAAACGGAAAAGGCGAAACTATCCTTGGACAGGTAATGATGCTCAAGAATGCAAACTCGAAGGAGGTTATTTCGGAAGTAAAAACCCGTATAGCAGAAATTCAGGAAAACTTGCCAGAAGGTGTTTATATCAATCCTGTTGTCGACAGAAGCGAACTGGTTGCCAAAACGACCTTTACGGTTGTTGAAAACCTTATACTGGGTGCAATAATAGTGATGATTACCGTTATTCTTATCCTTGGGAATATTCGCTCTGCACTTGTAATAACATCAATGATTCCGCTTGCTTTGCTTTTTACCATCTCAATGATGTACATCTTTGGAATAGATGCTAACCTGATGAGTCTGGGTGCGCTCGACTTTGGGATTATTATTGATGGAGCCGTGATTATTGTGGAGTTTATTGCACTGAAAATTTCGGTAAAAAAGTCTGAAATAGAATCGGCACGCGGCGAAGAGCGTTCGGGCATCATGGATGCGATATCGTTTGATGGAGCGTCGAAAATGATGGAGTCGGCCATATTTGGGCAAATTATCATTTTGATTGTATTCATCCCAATCCTCTCGCTGGCAGGAGTTGAGGGAAAGATGTTTAAACCGATGGCACTATCGTTCTGCTTTGCCATTATCGGAGCAATGATAATGGGTTTAACATGGTTACCTGTTGCATCATCTTTATTCCTTAGACCCTCCAAATCGAAAAAGAAAAATATCTCCGATTGGATTATGGGATTAGCTCACAAATCCTACTCACCTGTGATTCATTGGGCTTGCGCTCATAAAAGAATTGTTCTTGGTATGGCATTGGTATCATTACTTTTTACAGCATTTCTATTTACAAGAATTGGGGGGGAATTTGTTCCCACGCTGGATGAAGGCGACTTTGTTATCCAACCCGTACTTAAAACAGGCACATCGCTATCGAAAACCATTGAGACAACTACCCGGATGGAGCAGATTCTGATTAATAAATTTCCAGAGGTTGATAAAATAGTTAGCCGGATTGGTGCAGCCGAAGTCCCCACCGACCCAATGTCGATGGAGGAAATTGACATGATTATCAAACTTAAACCCCCTAAAACATGGACTAGCGCAAAATCCAAAGAGGAACTGGCCGATAAATTTAAGGAAGCCCTTGCTGAAATTCCTGGTATTGACTACGAATTTACGCAACCCATTGAGATGCGTTTTAACGAACTCATTACAGGGGTTCGTTCCGATATTGCCATTAAAATTTTTGGTGATGATTTGGAGTATATCGACAAAAAAGCAATTGAAATTAAAGCGTTAATTGAAAATATACCTGGAGCAAGTGATGTTATTCTGGAAAAAACGGCCGGGCTTCCACAAATAAAAATCGATTACAACCGGTCAAAAATTGCATACTATGGGGTAGATATCAAAACACTTAACAGCTATTTGGCCGCTGCATTTGGTGGAGAAGCTGCCGGAGTAGTTTTTGAAGGGGAAAAGCGTTTCGATTTGGTTGTTCGGTTCGACAAACTCAACAGAACCGACATTGAAGACATTAAGCATTTTAGAGTTCCGATTCCAAATGGCAATCAGATTCCTCTGTCGGAACTGGCCAACATCAATTACGCTGAAGGCCCGGCTAAAATATCGAGGGAGAACACGCATCGCCGGGTGGTAGTAAGTGTCAACGTGCGCAACAGAGACCTCCAATCGGTAGTAAAGGATATTCAAGCCAAAATTGATAAAAATATCTCTTTGAAACCAGGCACTTACATTGCCTACGGAGGACAATTTGAGAATTTACAAAATGCCATAAACCGGTTGCTGATTGCAGTGCCGGTTGCACTCCTGTTAATATTTATATTTCTGCACTTTGCCTTTCAGTCTTTCAAGGATGCAATTATGATTTTCACGGCAATTCCGTTGGCTACCGTTGGCGGAGTGCTACTGCTTTGGTTGCGCGGGATGCCGTTTAGCGTATCGGCAGGTGTAGGATTTATAGCTTTATTTGGAATTGCAGTGCTCAACGGAATTGTACTTATAGAACATTTAAAAGAACTTAAGCACAACGGCGTAACATGTATACGCGATTTAATAATTTCAGGCACCAAAGATAGACTTCGGCCTGTTATGCTTACCGCAGGAGCTGCAGCCATGGGGTTTTTGCCTATGGCTATATCTACAGGTGCTGGTGCCGAAGTACAACGACCACTGGCAACAGTAGTAATTGGCGGTTTATTTACCTCAACAATGCTTACCATGATTGCATTGCCTCTTATGTTTGAAATTTTTTACAACGTTGTTGGTATAAAACTATTCCCGTTAAAATTTATCAGGTCAAAACAATGCATCATTTTCCTTTTAATGCTGATACCTTCCTTTTCCTCCCTGGCTCAAAGTAAAGAACTTAAAATAGATGATGCTGTAAATATCGCATTGCAGAATAATAAAGAAATCAAAGCCTATACGTTTAAAGTCGATGAACAAAAAGCATTGATACCTTCAGCTGTTGCATTGGAAAAAACTACCATTACATACAGCTTTGACCAAAATAACATAGCTGGAAATGGCTACCCACTAAAGGTTTGGGGTATTTCTCAGAATATTAATTTTCCTACGCTTTATGGCGCCGAACTGAAAGCCAGAAGGGTTGATTATAATATTGCTGAAACAGAACTGAAAATCAGAACCGAGAACTTAATCAAGCAAGTAACACTAAGCTACGTTGAACTCCAGGTAATAAACGAAAAATTGAAAATATACGAAAACATCGACAGCCTTTACCTGAACATGCTAAGAGTGGCAACCGCCAGGAACAGCAAGGGCGACATAACCAATCTTGATCTCCTTACTCTTAAAGCTAAAAAACAACAAGTAAAAAATCAACTCAACGAAATAAAATACAACCTGGAAAACTCCTTAGCAAAACTTAAAACTTTAATGGGTTACGATAGTTCGTTTGTTGTTTCCCCGGAAATTAAGGTCTTAACCCTTTCAGAAAAGGCCATTGAATCATCTCCATTCTTTTTGTGGCTTAAAAATCAGGAAGCACTGAGTATTGCGAACATTAGTATTGAAAAGAACAAACTTATGCCCGATATATCATTTAACTATTTTATTGGAACCAATGCTTATGAAAATGCAAAAAAGTATCACGGATTTGAGGCTGGAATTTCTATTCCAATATTCTTCAATACACAAAAATCAAAAATAAAAGCATCGAAATATGCAATGAATGCAACCAAAAACCTTGCCGAGCATGAAATCGCACTCCTAAAAGTGAAGCAAAAGGAATTATTAAGTTCTCACTTAAAACTCAAAGAACTAATAGACTACTACAACGAGAATGGCAACAATCTTTACAATGAAATTACCAGAACGGCAAAACTTAGCTTTGAAAATGGGGAGATTGATTTTCTGAAATTTGCTATAAGCACCGAAACAGCACTCCAAATAAGGTTGGATTATCTAAACAATCTGCTTGACTATACCAATGTTACACTTGAACTTAACTACATTTCAAAATAGAACTATGAAAACTTTGAAACATTTTCTATATCTGTCCATTACAACATTCATGTTGTTTGCTTGTGGAAATAATCTGGAAAACCCAGATAAAAAAACTGACTTTATTGAAATTTCAAACCAGCAATTTACTTCAAACGATATGCAGTTGGGAAAAGCCGATAAACGGGTATTTGAAAATATTGTAAAATCAAACGGTATGATTATAACACTGCCTGGAGGAAATGCAAAAGTCAATGCTCCAATCAATGGATTGATAAGTAATATTTATATTAATAATGGTCAGTTTGTGCAAAAAAATCAGGTATTATTGGAAATTGGAGGAATTGAAATCATTGATTTACAAAAAGAATTTGCAATTGCTTCTGCAAATTTAAAAAGATTAAAAACCGATTATGAGCGTATCAAATTGTTATTTGACGAAAAGGCTACATCGGAAAAGGAATTTATTCTTGCCGAGGCCGAGTATAAAGCAACACTGGCCAATTACAATGGATTAAAGTTAAAGATAGAATCGGTCGGGTTATCATCATCAAAAATTGAAAATGGTGATTTTTATACATCATATTTATTAAAATCTCCGATCAATGGATATATTTTCAATCTTAAAGCTTTTATCGGGAGTAATGTCGGGGTGCAGAATGAATTGCTTGAAATTGTCAATACCGATTTGTTACAGGTCAAGCTTTCAGTGTTTTCCGATGATATTTCGAAGATAAAAGCCGGACAGGAAGTTCGTGTTAAAATAAGCGGTTCAAATAATTCTTTTTATGGTAAAATAAATGCCGTTGGAGTTGCTTTTGATGACGATACAAAATCAATACCCTGTTTTGCCTCTGTCTCAGACAAAAAACTGGTCAATCCCATAGCAAATATGTATGTCGAAGCAGATATCATTACCGGTAGCGACACAGTTAATGCTTTGCCAAAAAGCGCACTCATAAAATCAGAGAATTCATATTATATCTTGTTACTTAATAAACAGGATAGCAATAAATATTCCTTTACAAAACAAGCTGTCAGTATTGGGAGAGAATATAAAGATTTTTGTGAAATCCTTGAAAATATAAGCGATGGTTTGATATTAACCAAGGGTGGATATTACATTGCTATCGATCAATAAAAGAAATTCAAAACACCAGGCATTACCATGGAATATTGTCAGTTGCATTTAAAGTGCCACTTTTTACCTTTATGCAAGGAAAATAATTGAAACACGAAATAAGAAAATTCAAGACTACATCCCGGTTACCGAAGATATAGGTTAGGCGAAAGTATTCAATGACCTGAAAAATAAAGTCAGGAAATATAAATCTACCCGGCGGATAAAAAGCAATTGCTGTAAAAGCTAATGTAATGCATTTGGCCCATGATGCATCTGGTGAGTTCAACGCTTTTAATTAACTTTAATACAGGGTGACAAGACACAAGTTCCTGACTCCCAAACTGGCAAACGGTTGAGCTTAGCCTTTGTGCACCAGCATAATAATAGGCTATTATCTTGCCATCCATCTTCTATTTCAATATAATGACAAGAAAAAATTATGTGATATATCAGCTTGTTTAATAACTCATTATAAAGTATTATTTCATGGACAAAGCCTGTAGATTTGTGAAAAACATTTTTTTTCTCTTTTTCATTTCGTATATTTGCGAAATATAAAAAATAGAGGTATGGATAAAAAAATGCAATATACCGAAAGAGCCGGCAGACTTGCCCTGTATGCCAAAGCCCTTGCCCACCCGGCAAGAGTTTATATTATGGAGGTGTTGTCAAAACAAACCTGCTGCTACAGCGGTGATATGGCGCATGAGATACCCATTGCCCGAAGCACTTTATCGAGGCATCTGAAAGAGTTGAAAATGGCAGGGTTAATCCAGGGAGAAATAAATCCTCCCTACATTAAATATTGTGTTAACCGCAAAAACTGGGACGAAGCAAAAAATCTGTTTAATGAATATTTTAATATTTAATAATAAAATTATGGAAATCAAAATTTTAGGAACCGGATGCCCTAAATGCAGGGCGCTTGAAAAAACTGTAAAAGATGTTGTTGCCGAAAAAGGCTACAATGCTATTGTCACTAAAGTTGAAGATATAGTGGAGATTATGAAGTACGGGATAATGACTACTCCTGCGTTGGTAATCAACGAAAAAGTTGAAATTAAAGGAAGGGTACCTTCGGCCGAAGAAATTAACCAGGCCATTCTAAAACATAATAACTAACCTATATGTAATATGAAAAATCTGCTTATATTATTCACTATCACGATAGCCGCATTAATAACCGCCTGTAATGCACAATCGGTGAAAAATCAGGACAAAACAAATCAGAATTCCGGAAAAATTGAAGTATATTATTTTCATTTTACCAGTCGTTGTGTCACCTGCCTTGCTGTCGAAAATGCGGCAAAAGAGGTGGTTGAAAAAGATTATTCCCAATGGCTTGAAAACGGAAAAATAAGCTTTGAAGCCATGAATCTTGATGAGGGCAATGCTAAAAAACTGGCTGAATCAATAGGTGTGGCAGGTCAGACACTTTTGATTAAAAAAGGCGATAAAACCATCAATATCACCAACGAAGCTTTTATGTATGCCCGTTCCAATCCCGAAAAATTTAAAGCGATTATGAAGGAAAAAATTGATGGACTTGTCAACTAAACATTTGTATATCAATATTATATGGATTTTTTAACCGGATGGCTCGAAAACAGTACTGCCCCATGGATTTCGGCGGTGATTCTTGGCCTGATGACCGCTATCAGTCCGTGCCCGCTTGCAACCAATATTACAGCCATTGGTTTTATAAGCCGTGACCTTGAAAGCAAAAACAGGGTGTTTATTAATGGATTGCTCTATGCCCTGGGACGAATGGTATCATACACAGGCTTGGCTGCCATTATTTTATACGGGGCAGACCACTTAAAACTGTCGGGGTTTTTTCAGCAGTATGGCGAAAAGATTATTGGACCGCTTTTAATCGTTATCGGATTTTTTATGCTCGATTATATAAAGATTCAATTTCCGGGTTTAGGTAAAATGAGTCAAAAAATTGAGAATAAAAGCAGTTGGGGTTATTTTGATCCCTTTCTTTTGGGATTGATTTTTGCCCTGGCATTTTGTCCTTACAGTGGTGTGCTGTATTTCGGAATGCTAATCCCCCTTACTTTGTCTGCTGAGGGTGGATTATTCCTGCCGGCCTTATATGCATTGTCTACCGGGGTGCCGGTGATTGTTTTTGCATGGTTGCTTGCTTATGCCATTTCGTGGCTTGGAAAACTGTATCATAAAATTAAAACTTTTGAGTTGTGGTTCAGGCGTTTTATTGCATTTTTATTTGTCCTGACAGGTGTTTATTACATATTAAAGGTGTATTTTGGAATTAATGTATTGATTTTGAATTAATAAAATTGATGGAACCTAAAAAAGAAATAAAAATTCTATCCTGGATAATTGTTGTATTTGCATTTGCATTTTTTTTACCTGTAGAAAGTGCCAGGTTTTCTACAGCCATCGATGCCACATTTGACCTGGTAAAATGGTATGCCCGCGAACATGTGGTGCTTTGCCTGCTACCGGCATTTTTTATAGCGGGTGTAATTTCTGTATTTATAAGCCAGGGCTCGATACTGCGGTATTTTGGAGCCAACGCAAAAAAATGGATGGCTTATACCATTGCATCGGTTTCGGGTACTATACTTGCAGTATGCAGTTGTACAATTTTACCCCTGTTTTCGGGCATTCATAAAAGAGGAGCCGGATTAGGCCCTGCCATTGCTTTCCTGTACTCGGGACCAGCTATCAATATTCTGGCTATCATTCTTACTGCACGTATCCTGGGATTTGAAATGGGACTTGCCAGAACTGTCGGAGCTGTTATTTTCAGTGTTGTCATCGGGTTGCTCATGTCCTTTATTTACCGGAAAGAAGAAAGAAAAAAACGCGAAGAACAGATGAACATGGATTTAATGGAGGAGAAAAGGCCTTTGTGGCAGACCTCTTTTCATTTTTTCACGTTGGTTCTGATTCTGGTTTTTGTCAACTGGGGAAAACCGTCACCGGGCGATAATGCCAGCGCATGGTTTTATATATGGGCTTACAAATGGTATATTACAGGTTTGTTAAGCATATTGTTGTGTTATTCGCTGGTTTATATTTTGAAAATAAAATGGCAATGGGTATTGATATCAGCGGTCATTACGGGGATTTCGGCTTATGCAGCTGGCTTTATTCCTGATCCAAAACTGGCTCCGGTTCTTCCAATGCTAATTGGCATTGCTGCGCTTGGTATTATATCTTTCAGAGATAAACAAGACGGTGATAACCGTGAATGGGCTATTGCTTCGTGGGGTTTTGCCAAACAAATACTTCCGTTACTCGCTGTCGGAGTGCTAACTGCTGGCTTTCTGCTTGGCTCGACCCACGACGGAAAAACCATCCCTGGAATTATTCCTGATGAATGGATTCAGTACCTGGTGGGTGGGAACTCTGTGTTTGCCAATTTCTTTGCCTCTGTTACCGGGGCATTTATGTATTTTGCCACACTTACCGAAGTCCCCATTTTACAGGGATTAATTGCTTCGGGGATGGGCAAAGGCCCGGCGCTGGCATTACTACTTGCCGGACCATCACTTTCATTACCCAATATGCTGGTAATCAGGGAAGTTTTAGGTACGCAAAAAACCATTGTTTATGTTTCCCTGGTTATTGTTATGGCGACTATAACCGGAATTATATTTGGTTCAATTTAAAATTTATAAAGATGGAAATAAAAGACAAAGCCTGTTTATGCGGTTCAGGCGAATATATAGTAGTAGCTTGTTCCGGGGCCTGCGACCTGGGGCAGATATCCGATATCGTTGCCCGAAGGTTACGTGATAATAAAGTCCGGAAAATGAACTGCCTTGCTGCCGTAGGTGCAGGAATTGAGCCAACCATTGAAGCTTTTAAAAAGGCCGGTGTTTTGCTCATTGACGGCTGTGCCGTTGATTGCGAAAAAAAAATTTTCGATAAAGCAGGGTTGGATAAATACCTGTACATGAGGCTCACCGACCTTGGTTATAAAAAAGGAAATACTCCGGTCTCCGAAGAAAATATACTGACCATTTACGAAAAGGCTGAAATTATGTATTAACCATGTCAAATTTTAAAACATACGGATTTATTTCAAAAGGGATGCTTCATGTTTCTGCACGCGAAGCCATTGAATTATGCAGCAAAGGAGCCGTTCTGATGGATGTCAGGGAAGAAATCCTGTCAGGTTTTAAGCACTTTGATGTTGAAAAGGTAATTTACCTCCCGGCAAGCCGTTTTGAAAAGGAATGTGACAGGTTAAATAGAGATTTTCCTTACATTTTTGCCGATTCTGTGGGCCTGCACAGTATAGAAATTGCACATCTGGCTGTTTCAAAAGGATTTAAAAAGGTTGCCAATCTTGCCGGAGGAATTCTGGAGTGGGAGAGGGACGGATTTCCGCTGATAGTAAACAACAGTGAACAATTATCAGGGTCTTGTGTCTGCCAGTTAAAATATCGAAACAGATAAAATATGAAAATTCTGATTTTATGTACGGGTAATAGTTGCCGAAGCCAGATGGCACATGGATTTTTGCAATCTTATAATAGAAAACTATGTGTGCGTTCGGCCGGTACTCAGCCGGCTGAAATAGTTAATCCTATTGCAATTCAGGTGATGAAAGAAGCGGGAATTGATATCAGCGGGCATATTCCCTGCCATGTTGATCAATTTCTTGAAGAAGAATGGGATTTTGTAATAACCGTTTGTGACCATGCCAACGAAACCTGCCCTATGTTTTCAGGTAAAGTGAAACACCGCCTGCATATCGGGTTTGAAGACCCGTCGCTTGCATCAGGTAACGATGAAATAATACTGAGTGAATTTCGCCGTGTACGTGACCTGATAAAAAACGAATTTAACAAATTCTATCATGAACATTTAAAATGAATTTACGAAACCGGAAGAATTGAAATTAATTGTACAGGGAAAATATAAGAAAATTGTATTGGGTGAAAAAACAGGTTGCTGCGGAAAAACTGACTGCTGTGGCGATACCGGGTATAGCAAGATTGGCGATGACTATAACCAGATGAAAGGGTACAATCCTGATGCTGACCAGGGCCTTGCTTGTGGAATTCCTGTTCAGTATGCAGGGTACCAGGCTGCTTTTTTTTCGTGTTAAAATTAAAAATTCTATTTTTAATCTGTCTTAAAAAGCAGCCTAGTATCCGGACATTACAAAATGTTTTAAGCCTCCCCACAGACCCCCTCGTTTACAAAAAAAAACTATCTTTATGAAAAAATTGTCCTTTTTGATTAGACCATCTTAAATAACTAAAGTAATATATCCTTTTTATAAGCCTACTATCCGATTTAAAAAATATGATGAATAAAAAATTTGAAAGATGAAATATTTAACAATTTTAATGACCTTTTTAGTTATTTGCAATGTCTTTGGACAACCTGACTGTAATTTTTCGTTTTATGATTATATCGGTAATTTAAACCGCATACAAAAAATAAATCGTCTTTTAAAAGATAAGCAATATCAAAAAGCTTTGGATGAATGTGATTCTATTAAATGCTATGGAATTTCATGTAGAGATAAACACTACTTAATGGCTCTGTCATACCTGGGATTAAATAAGCAATCTGAATCAAAAGAGAATTTAATCAAGGCAATAGAAGAAGGGTTAAATTTAATAGAATTAAAAATTTTCTCTACAGAAAAGATTTCACTTAGCTCTTTTGAAATTGAACAGGCAAAAAAAAATTATTTATCAAAACTCGATACTTCAATAAGGTCTTTAATTTTGGATAATTGTATCAATCAGGAACACATTAATAAAATTTCGATTATTGATAGTATAATTACCAATCAAGGCTGGCCAGGAATAAACCAGACAGGTCATCAAACAATACGTTGTGAAGGTGTTTTACTTTCGAAAGTATTATTTTCCAATTTGCGTATAATAGATAGTCCCGAAAATCAAAAATATATTGACATGATAATTAAGGCTTGCCAGTGTTATAATGAAGACTGGCATGAACTTGAAAATCTTTTGATTTATTATCTTGAAAGAGATTTAAAAAACAATAAAGTGGCTGAACTGAGATATTTTTCCCTTAATTCGGACTTCGAACTCAACATAGAAAATTCTTTATTACAGATTATGGTTCTATCAACAGTAATCAATAGGAATTATTTCCGTGTTAAACTTATAGCCACAAAACAATTGCCTGAAAAAATGATTGAATCTAACTTAAAAAAGATTTTGGAGGAGCTTAAAAAATATGTTATCAATGATTTTAACATTATATTAGATTACAACCAGGTTTCGACCTCCGATACCACTGGTAAAGTTTTTTTTGCAATTGAATTAATGTATTAAATTGTGATAAGAAATAAGAGCAAATATTTTAAATTATTTGCCTGTTGTATTCCTGCAAAAGGATTTAGAAGAGGTTTCTCATTAGCCCCCTAAATAACGGGACTAGAAATTTGAGTTTTTAGTTTTAATTTAAGGTACTATGAAAAAGAAATGCTTGAAAATTTGAAAAATAAAGCAGTATTGATATCTCGGGAAAAGGAAGTTGAAGTTCAGAAAAAGATAGTTGACTCTCTCAACAATGTTATAAAACAGCAAGAGATTGAAATTTTAAAGCTGAAGGAAAAATTAAAACAAAAGAATTAATAACAAGGTATTTCAGCAAATAATTCTTTTTTTTTATTCGGTAACTTTTTTACTGTAATCAACTTCTTTGGTATAAAGTGCCAAGGAATGGTATCTTATTTTCTTTATAAATTCTGAAGCTGGTAATATATGCAAGTATCAAAATACAATTTTCTTTACCACGAAAAAAACGAATATTTTTTGTTTAACATATATTCCGGGGCATTCTATGAAATAACAACCGGATTATATTCAGCCATTGAGAATAAAGATGTTGAATGGCTTGTTTCGTCTGAATGGAAAGAACAGTTAATTCAGGATACCATACTTGTTGAGAACGATGAAGATATACTTGCTTCACTTCGTATTGAGAATTATTTAAAGCGGACATTACAAAATGTTTTAAGCCTCCCCACAGACCCCCTCGTTTACAAAAAAAAACTATCTTTATGAAAAAATTGTCCTTTTTGATTAGAACATCTCATATGGTGGCGGCGTGGCACGGCAGGAAATACAGCCCTAAATATTTACATCAAAACCTTTGCGTTCATTGCGCCTTTACGAGAAAAAAATTGAACTTTGCGTACTTTAAACAACCTGCTTTTTATCAAAAAAACTAAAAACATGTTCTTAAACATATAAAAATATTTTGAAAACCGTTTTTTTTTTTTTTTTAGTTTGCAACGGGAAAAATACAAGGCGCCAATATTTTACCTGGCGGAAACCGAAAAGCCGGAAGAGTCCAATGAGTAGGAATAATAAATATAAAAATGGAAAAACTTGATTCAAAAGTATTACAAAGTATTGAATTAGATTCAATTTGTGGTGGGCAGAATACAGTATTATATTGGACGCCAACCTATTGCGCAACATGTAATCCTAATGGGAATAGTCCTAACGATTTATTTTATCAAGGAGATTGGGCACCCAGCACCTCTCATTAATTGATTGATTTATAGTTATATGTTGTAGAAGAAAGGAATTTCTTCTACAATATAATTAATTTTAACATAAATCATAAATAAATAGGAAAGTTACATGAATAAAATCAAAACTATACTTTTGAAAACATTTGTCGTATTTGTTATTGTAATTTTTTTATGTAGTTGTAATAAAAGTAGTAACAAAATGAAGTATTTCGATTCTTCGTTTTATGAATTACTTTTAAACCAAAAAATTATTGCTATAGGTGAAGTTCATGGTACTAAAGAAGTGCCATATCTTGCAGATCAGATAATTAAGTATTTAAATGACAATGGGAAAAAGGTAATTTTAGCTCTGGAGTGTACCATAAGTGACCAAAAAATTTTTAATACTGCTATTTCTGAAAAAGAGTTAATGAAAAGTGAAACATTTATGTTTAAATTAGATGGAAGATCATCAAAAGCAATGGCTGAACTTATTTTAAAAACTAAAAGCAATAAAATAAATTTAATAAAATGTTTTAATCCACCACTGTATGGTATTGCAAATGAAAGAGATAGTTTAATGGCTTTAAAATTAAAAATGGATATTGAAAGTAATCCTGATTATATTTTTGTGATAATTTCAGGAAATTATCATACCCTGATATCTCCATATTCAAAATTGAAAGACGATGGAGTATTTTGGGCTAAAAGACCTATGCTGTGTATATTGAAAAATATGTTACCAGATAATGTTCCGATTTTTAGTATAGTGCATTATTTCCAAAAGGGTGCAGTCTATGTAAGAGATTCGACTAATAATTTGGTTTTAGATTCTGCAATTGATCATTTTAATTATCACCCAATAAAGGACAAAAACTGGTTTTTTGAAATTTTAGAAGGGAATAGTTATCCTTATAATGCAATTTTTTACACAAAGACTTCTGAAGCATCCGAATTATGATTCTTGTGTTTTCTGAGCAGAATGACGTATCTACAAATGAAGTATGCGATTGGTTTTCTTTTTATAATATCCCTTTTATTCGGTTTTGTGAATTTGATAAAATAAAAATCAATTCAATTTCAATTTGCAATAATGGTATTTTTGGAGAAATGGAAATTTGTAATCTACATATATCCATCTCACAAATAACATCAGTCTGGTACAGAAGAGGTGAACCTATACTTGAGTATATTAATATTGAGAAAATTGATTTTCTGACCAATGGACTTGAAAATCAGGTATCAAAACATTTACAAAATGAAGTACAAACGATTAAACAATTCTTTTTGGATTTTCTTACAAGAAAAACAATAACTTCTTTTGAACACAGAGATGTTAACAAGCTCTTGGTACTTGAAAAAGCAATAAAATGTGGTCTTAAAGTCCCTAAAACATATTTGATAACAAAAAAAACTGACCTGCTAACGATTTTTAAAAAGAGAAAGTTAATAACAAAAAGTATACAAAATATACCTTTTTATTTTATAAGCCAACCTAACATGAAATATATTGGTTATACCGGAATAATCAATGAACTAATAATAAATAAAATACCAGATGAATTTTTTCCTTCCTTATTACAAGAAATGATCGAAAAAGAGTTTGAGGTCAGGACATTTGTGTTTTTTGACAAATTATATAGTATGGCTATTTTTTCTCAATCCGACCCCCGTACAAATATTGATTTTAGAATATACAATTTCTTTAAACCAAACAGGTGTGTTCCATTTATTTTACCTAAAGTCGTACATAAAAAAATTATAGCTTTAATGAAAAACATGAACATGAATTGTGGTTCAATTGATATAATTTATAGCAAGGATGGAAACTTTTACTTTTTAGAAATAAATCCAGTAGGACAATTTGGAATGGTCTCGAAACCATGTAATTATTTTTTGGAGAAAAAAATTGCAAAACATTTATGCCACAGCAAGACTTTATAAAACATTCATTTTTAGGCTACATTAAAAATTCTGTGTATGATAAAATACCACTATCACATTATATTTTAAAACCAACCATTACTGTGTTTGAGGGAGAGGACGTTCCAAATCATAAAATTGTTGATTGTACTTTTCATCGAACTACTTCATATCCTGTTACTGGTTTTTATAAACCAATTTTAATTTTTTATACATGTCCAAAATAAAATATTTGAATTTGTTTAGTACTTGTATTCCGGTAAAAGGTTTTAGACGTTCTATAATTTACGATATATCCCGCAATACATATAAATTAATTCCAAATGATTTATTTAATATTTTACAGGAATTTAAAAAGCTCGGTAAAGAAGAAATCATTAACAAATACGTTGAACATTATGTAACAGTGAATGAATACATTGATTTCTTAATTAAAAATGAATTTGCTTTTGAAACCTCTTCCCCTGAAAGTTTTCCAGAATTATCCTTAAAGATTAATATTCCATATCTTTATACAAATATTATTATCCGATTCAATGCCGAAATTGATTATTCTAAATTAATTTACGAAATAGAAAACGTTGGAATACCTGCATTGTTACTTACGTTTGAGGATGAGGTTACTATTGCAGTTATTGAAACATTTCTCAATCATTTTTATTACTCAAGGTTAAAACATATTGAATTGGTTATTAACTATAACAACTGCCTTGATTTTGATGCCATCATGAATTTATGCAAGAAACATCTGCGAATAAATAGAGTAGTAATTTATAATAGTAAGTTTATAAAAAATTATCCATTTCATTCAAATAAATATGCTGAAATTATTTTCACAAATGACAGTTTTGATTTTTCAAAAGGTTGTCTCTTTAATAGGAAGTTTTTTACAATTAATCATGAATTCTTTTTTGAAGCCAGAACATTCAATTCTTGTTTATATAAAAAAATTTGTATTGATCAGGACGGAAACATAAATAATTGCATTGCAAACAACAACAATACTTTTAATATAAATAAGCATACACTTGAAAATGTATATAAAAACAGATCATTCAAAAAATTATGGAATATTTCAAAAGACCAGATCGAAGTGTGCAAAGATTGCGAATTCAGGTACTTATGCCCCGATTGCCGTGCATTTTTAAAAGACCCCGGCAATATTTATTCCCAACCGGCAAAATGTGAATATAATCCGTACATAGCCAAATGGAAAGGAGAAGAAGGATATGTACCGATAGAGGAATGTGGCAGATACATAGAAGGAAAATTTGTGCTATTTGCAGAGAAAATTAGTGAGTTGAACAAAGAAATATGGGGGTAGGTTTTTCATCAAAGGTTTTTACCAGGTCATTTTTTACCCCCCAGCACGATGCCATGGACTGCGGCCAGGCCTGCCTGCGTATGGTAGCAGCATGGCACGGCAGGAAATACAGCCCGGAGTATTTACGCAGCCTTACCTTTACCGGTCGCGAGGGCGTTTCGTTGCTCAGCATCAGCGATGCAGCCGAGAAAATCGGTTTCCGTACGCTCGGGGTGCGGATAAGTTTTGAACAGTTGGTTTCAGAGGCCGTACTGCCCTGCATAGCCCACTGGCAGCAAAACCATTTTGTGGTGGTGTACAAAGTGACAAAGTATAAAAATCCCGATAAAACCAAAATTTACTTAGCCGATCCTGGTGGAGGGCTGGTAACCTACACTGCCGAAGAGTTTAAAAAAGGCTGGCTCAGCCATGCCCGGCAGGGCGAAGAAATGGGCGTATGCCTGTTGCTCGAGCCCACGCCGGAGTTTCACAACAGCGAACCGGAAAAAACCAGCAGGGCTAATTTCCGGTTTTTGTTTGCCTACCTCACGCCCCACCGCAAACTTATAATACAGTTGTTCGTGGCTTTTTTGGCAGGCAGCCTTATTCAGCTTATTTTCCCCTTTATTACCCAAAGCGTGGTCGATGTGGGTATCAATACCCATAACCTCAATTTTATTTACCTGGCGCTGGCCGCGCAGTTGGCTTTAATGGCAGGCCGCACCGTGGTGGAGTTTATAAGGGGCTGGATATTGCTTCATATCAGCACCCGCATTAACGTGTCGCTCATCAGCGATTTTCTGATCAAACTCATGAAACTGCCCATGGGCTTTTTCGACAGCAAAATGATAGGCGACATGATGCAGCGCATCAACGACCACCAGCGCATCGAACGGTTTCTTACCAACTCCTCGCTCAACGTGTTGTTCAGCATGGTAAACCTACTGGTGTTTGCCGGTGTTTTGCTTTTTTACAGCCCTAAAATATTTTTTGTTTTCGTGGCAGGCAGCACCCTGTATGCCTTGTGGGTAATTCTTTTCCTTCGCAAACGGCGTGAGCTCGACCATAAACGCTTTGCCCTGATGTCGGGCGAGCAAAGCAACCTTATTCAGCTCATTACCGGGATGCAGGAAATAAAACTCAACAACTGCGAAAAACAGAAGCGTTGGGAATGGGAACGCATACAAGCACGTTTGTTTAAAGTAAGCGTAAAAGGTTTGGCTCTGAGTCAGTACCAACAGGCCGGGGCTGTTTTTATAAACGAAACCAAGAATATACTCATCACTTTTTTTGCTGCCTACCTTGCTTATTCCGGGCAAATTACCCTGGGCGCCATGCTGGCTGTGCAATACATAATTGGTCAGCTCAACAGTCCCATAGAACAACTGATAGGTTTTATCCAAACGGCGCAGGATGCTAAAATAAGCCTTGAGCGATTGTCGGAAGTCCATAACCGCGAAGACGAGGAGGAAAATTCGGAACAAAAACTCACCCAACTCCCAGCCGATGGCAGCATTTTTATTCAGAACCTGATGTTTCAGTACGAAGGACCGCGTTCGCCGCAGGTTTTAAAAAATATCACACTCCAAATTCCTGAAAACAAGGTAACGGCTATCGTGGGGGCCAGCGGGAGCGGAAAAACCACCTTGTTGAAACTGATGCTCGGTTTTTATCCACCGGTAGAAGGCGCCATCAAAATTGGCAACGTGACCGATTTAAAATATTTTAACCACCACCTCTGGAGGGAATATTGTGGAGTTGTGATGCAGGATGGTTTTATTTTTTCCGATACCATAGCCCGCAATATTGCAGTAAACGAAGAAATTCCCGATACCCAAAAACTTTTAACGGCAGTTGAAACCGCCAATATGAAAGAGTTTATCGAAAGTTTGCCATTGGGCTACAACACCAAAATAGGGCAGGAAGGGCACGGCCTGAGCCAGGGACAAAAACAAAGGTTGCTGATAGCGCGCGCCATTTACAAAAGCCCGCATTACCTGTTATTAGACGAGGCTACCAATTCGCTGGATGCGCAAAACGAGCGGCAGATAATGGAAAAACTATACCGTTTTTACGAGGGAAGGACTGTTGTAATAGTTGCTCACAGGCTGAGCACCGTGAAAAATGCCGATACAATTATTGTTCTCGATAAGGGCGAAATAGTAGAAACCGGAACACATGCAGCATTGATAGAAAAAAAAGGCTTATATTTCGATTTGGTACGAAACCAGTTGGAATTGGGGAATTAAATGTCTCGCAGAGACGCAAAGACGCAGAGCCCTAAAAACAACGGGAATACAAATGAAATGAGAATTATGGAAAAGCAAAACGAAAACGAAATTTCAAAAATTATTGTTGACACATGCTTTCAAATACATAAACAACTTGGCCCGGGACTATTAGAATCGGTATATGAAGAAATTCTTTATTATGAACTTACAAAATTAGGTTTGAATATAGAAAGACAAAAAGCTATTCCTGTATATTGGGATTCAAAAAAACTGGAAATTGGTTTCATGGCCGATTTAATTGTAGAAAAGAAAGTTATTATTGAATTAAAATCAGTTGATCAATTGAATAATGTATTTTTTAAGCAACTATTGACTTATTTGAAAATTACCGGTTTGAAACTTGGTCTGCTGATAAATTTTAATGAGGCTTTGATAAAAAATGGGATACATCGTGTAGTAAATAATTTGTATTAAGAATGGACTTTGCGTCTTTGCGCCTTTGCGGGAAAAAAATGGAAGAAATTAAACCTCAAATAGAAATACGCAGCCCTGAGGTTCAGGAAATTTTAGGACGTACGCCCCATTGGATGCTGCGTTCGGGGATAACAGCCATATTTTTGTTTTTGATACTGGTATTAACCGGTTCGTGGTTTATTAAGTATCCCGATATCATTACCGCCCCTGTTGAAATAACCAGCAACAACCCGCCTATTCAGTTACAAGTCAGGTATTCAGGCAAACTTGACCTGATTGCCTGCTCCAATCATCAAACCGTTGATTCGGGAATAGTTCTGGCCATCATAAAGAATCCGGCATTGTCGTCACAAATGTACCAACTCATTAATTTTTTAAAAAGGGTGGATTCTTTTGTTCAAGAATCTGATTCTTTAATCCACTGCTTAGATTCGATAAAAAATGCCGTTCCAAAGTTTTCTCAATTGGGCGAAACACAAAATTACTACGAAACCTTTATAAAAGCCCTGAATGAATTTGTAACTTTTAAGAATCTCAACACGTTGCAAAGGAAACTGGAAAGCCTCGAAAAACAAAAAATCAAACAAAACGAATATATCGTCAATCTTTCAAAGCAAAACAGAATCATTTTAAAACAGCATAAACTCAACCGGAAGCAGTTCAGCCGCGATTCGATGCTTTTCAGTGGTGGTGCCCTTTCAGAAAGTGAATTTGAAAAAAGTAAAGTCAGTGTACTCGAATCGGGCTACAGGGTTGAAACAGCAAAAACATCAGTAATCAATGCTGAAATTCAGCTGCGGCAGTTGGAGCAACAAATCATTGATTTACAGTCGGAACAGTATAAAACCCTGAATTTGCTGCAACTGCAGTTATCTTCAGCTCTTTCAAATCTTAAAAATTCGCTCGAAACATGGGAACATAATTATGTTTTTATCAGTCCGAAAAGGGGAAGGATTGTATTCAACAGGTTATGGTCGGCAAACCAGAATATCCATTCGGGCGAGATTTTACTAACGATTGTTCCGGCGGAAGAAGCAAAATTAATTGCCAAAGCGAGGATTCCAGTTTCTGGTTCGGGGAAGATAAAACCCATGCAGCAGGTCAATATTAAATTGTACAGTTATCCCTACCAAGAGTTTGGCATTTTGCGCGGCCGGGTTGAATTTCTCTCCGAAACTGCATCTGATAGTTTATTTATGGCCGATATTACTCTAACAGATGGTTTGATAACGAATTATGGAAAAGAAATTAATTATTGCCAGGGTTTATATGGCCAGGCCGAAATCATCACCGAAGATATGAGCTTGTTTGTCAGGTTTTTTAATCCTGTAAAGTCACTTTTTAAGGAGAAATTTTAGAATTAAAAAGCGTTTACTGCACAAATTCATCAGGTTTTCTGGCCCTTGTTAAATAGTATTATAAGCGTAAATAGTGCTCCGGATGGGCAGAAAGCAACAGATAATGAAAATATGTCCCAGAAAGAAAAGAGAGGGAAATATTTCAATCGTATTAGCCAAAAAGTTTTGGATTGTTTTTCAATGTAACCAGGCTGCAGTGCCTTTATTCAGCAATGGGGGAAAAAAAAGGGGGATGGCTCCCCCTAAAAACTTCCGGTGGCTGATAAAAAATAGCCAAAAAACCCCTCATTTGGCTAAACAACCGGTCCGGAAGTGCTTAACATGACATCAATTTTTATTGCAGCATCCTTTGGTTTTTGATGCACATTTGGTTTTACAATCTGTTTTTACAGCAGGATCAGCAGTTTTTACATCATTATCAATGGTTGCTGTGTAACCCATTTTCCGAAGCGATTCCATAATTTTTTCCTGATCGGTTTTAGAAGGTTCGAATTTTACCGTGACGATTTTTGTATCTAAATCAGCTTTTACACTTTCAATACCTTGCATACCGGTCAGTTCCTTCTCAATTTTATTTTTGCAGCTTTCGCAATGCATGGATGTTTTTATTTTAACTTCTTTCGGGTTATTATCGGCAAAAACCTGTAAACCGTTAAAAACAAGTACGATGGCCATCAACAAGGCCGTGGTGATTATCATTCTTTTCATAATTGTATTTTAATTTTAATTGCACAAATATAACAACAAAAGGGAGATAAAATTGTTCTGTTAAAAAAATCATTGATTACTATCGGGAGCAAATAATGAAGAATAAGCCGGATATTTTATTGAATTTCTTTCAGTTTGCTGTGATGGCGGCTATACAGGAAATAAATAATTAATCCGGCCAACAGCCATACCATTAGCCGTAGCCAGTTTATCCAGCCAAGCCCGGTCATCATGCCCAGGTTGATTAGAATGCCCATGGTGGCAACAAAAGGGAGATAAGGTGTGCGGAAAGGCCGTTTCAGATGTGGTTCTTTAACCCTCATTACCCAAACGGCTATGCAAACCAGAATAAAAGCCAGCAATGTGCCTATATTAACAAGCAGTGCAATATCATCAATAGGTGTCAGCGCAGCAACCATAGCTACCAGAAAACCGGTCATCATGGTTCCGCGGTACGGAGTACGGAAGCGTGAATGCAGCGAAGCAAATGTTTTGTTGGGCAGCAGCCCGTCTTTGGCCATGGCATAAAAAATACGGGTTTGCCCAAGCAGCGTGACCAGTAAAACAGAAGTTAACCCGGCAATGGCTGCAATAGAAATGATGATACCGGCCCAGTTCATATGGTTGGACGAAAAAGCAACAGTAAGCGGGGCATTGATGTTGATATTCCGGTAGTTAACCATTCCGGTAAGTACAATGGCTACACCAATATATAAAATGGTAGAAATAATCAGCGAAACAATAATTCCAAACGGTACGTCTTTCTGCGGCCTTCTGGCTTCGCCTGCCTGTGTTGAAACTGCATCGAACCCGATGTAAGCAAAGAAAACATAGGCTGCTCCGGATAAAACTCCCATCCAACCGTATCGTCCATGCCCCTCGGGTGCTGTTTCACGCGGTGGAATCATCGGGTCGAAATTGGACAGTTGTATCATGGTGGCACCAACAATAATGATAAACAAAATAATGGCAAGCTTTATCAAAACCATGATGAGATTACTATTAGCTGTTTCCTTAATTCCCCAGACCAGGATGAGGGTGGTTATCAGGGTAATAAGAAAAGCCGGCATGTTAAAACATAGTTCAAAGCCGGCAATGGTCGGAAAACCGGTGGAACTGTACCTTAAAGCCAGATCAGCAAAGGTATTCTGCCCTGTTGCTTCTGTAATAATACGTGTAGCCGTAACATGATCGTGCATTAACCAAAGTGGTAGTTTCAGATTAAACGATGCCATTAATTCAGTAAAATAGGCCGACCATCCCACAGCGACCGATGCCGATGACATGGCATATTCCAATATCAGGTCCCAGCCTATAATCCATGCAAACAGTTCGCCAATGGTAGCATAAGAATAAGCATAGGCCGAACCTTCAACCGGGATCAGTGAAGCAAATTCGGCATAACAAAGGGCTGCAAAAGCACATCCGGTACCTGACAGAATAAATGAAATCCATAAGGCCGGCCCTGCATATTCGCGCGCTGCCAGGCCTGTCATGACAAATATTCCGGCGCCGATCACCGAACCGATCCCCATGGCTGTAAGCTGCCATTTGCCAAGGCATCTTCGTAAACCGCTTTTTTTCATTTCCTGGTCGTACAGGTCAACCGGTTTTCTGGCCCAGAGGGTCGATTTTTTCATGAATGGCATTTTTCTCAGGGTAAAAATAATAATTTCCGGAACTTATCCTGATAATCTCATCACTTTGTTTATAAGCCGAAATGCATGTTATAATCAGAACGGTATAATAATGAACCATTAAATTATTGATTATAAATATTTTAAATAATGGTTTCCATTCATGAAGCGGGTAAAATTTAACCGATTGTCGATGCAAATGCATCAACCTGATAATTCATATTTACAAACGTTAAAACTAATATGATATAAATCAATTATTTTCCTGTTCATTTCGATGATTTTTTATTTTTACTTTCAAAAATAATCCATTGGTCTGTAAATTATGCCGTTTCATCAAAACAGTTTTCAGTAAGAGAACAAGTATAATTTATTAATATACTGTAATATAATAAAATAATGTTGTTTTTCAATCCTTCAGAAAATGATATCTATATGAAAAAATAGTTGAAAAGGACGAATGCTTTTATTATTTTTGTAGTTATTGTATTTTTTTGGAAATTATGTATTCAATATCCACCCAAATAAATAAGTTATGAAAAACTTTACAAAACACCTGTTTAAGTCATGGATAGCCATTATGATGTTTACATCTGTGGCTGTTACGGTAAACGCACAAACCAACTGTGTTGTTTTAATGTCCAGTGTTAATAATGAAACCTGCTTAGGGGCAAATGATGGGTCAATATCTATAGAACCCACCATGGGAACGCCACCCTATACCATTTCATGGAGCAATACGCCAAACCAGGATTGGTATCAGTATGGACTTGGTGCAGGAGTATATCATGTAAGTGTAATGGACGCTGAAGATTGCCTAACAGTGGAAACATACACTATTGCGTCTCCCAATCCGGACTCGTGCAATATTTATATTGATTACCACAATGTAAACAATTTTGAAATGTGCAACGCAAGAAACTTCATTGCGGATGTTACTGTTGCATGCCGGCCGGTGGCGCTGGAATGGGATTTTGGGGATGACAGTGATATTCTTATGGATACATTATGGTCAACAGCCAGTACTATCTATCCGAATGCGATGCATGAATATATGTTTCCGGGTAATTATTCCGCCAGCCTTACGGTGAGCGATCTTACCCTGCCAGGTTGTTCACAGCAGGTGTCGTATAATGTTGTAATTAATAATCCTGTTGAGGCATCCGTGAATGTTACATTGATTAACGACAGCCGTTGCCGTTTTGAAGCTTCTGCTACGGGAGGTTCTGGAAAATTCTACTATAACTGGTATATCAATGGTATGCCATTCAATAGCCAGGTGGTAAATTATGTATATGCAAACACAGGAATGCAATATTTCAGCATGTATGCTGTCGATGTTGATAACGCGATGTGCTCCTCAAATATTGTTGACAGTATATTAATTGAAACTGTTGATACCTGCCAGCTTTATGCCAATCTGAATCAGCCTTCGTTTTCTGGCTGTTCTGATGTAATCTTGACAGTCACTGCTGCAAATTACAGTGGACAAACCGGTTTTGACTGGGAATTCGGAGATGGAAATTATATGCTTGGCAATCCTGTATCACATCATTATGCTGAGGGTAATTATGAATATACCGTTTGGGTGTCGGATACACTTACTGGTTGCCAGGTTCATTTGTCTCAGAATATTAATATTGCTCCGGTTATCGGTGTTATAGAAGCAAGTATAATCGGGACAACGGTTAATTTTAACATTTCTGCCACGGGTGGATCAGGGCAGTATAACATTATGATGATGGATTTTGGTGATGCATCGATGCACGATTACAGCTCCAGTCCGTTTAAAACACATACCTATCCTGGTGACGGAATCTATAACGCTTATGTTGTTGTAAATGATGCAAACAACGGTTCCTGCATGGATACAGCTTTTTACATGGTGGAAATTAATCATTGCAGTGCTTTCATGGTAATGCTTGACAGCATTGTGAATGCATCGGATGAAATTACCAGTGATGGAGCCATTTATATTACGGTTATGGGTGGTACGCTTCCCTATAATTTTATGTGGAGCAATAATTATTTTAATGAAGATAATACCGGAATTCAATCAGGTAATTATTCCCTGACCCTTAGCGATAACAGCGGATGTTATAGCGGTGGAAGCTGGTTTGTACCAGTCAATGCTCCTGTTACCTGCTCATATACCATAGCTGCAACTCCTTCTGATGCAACCATGGAAATGAGTAATGGTTCAATCATGGTGCAGGTAATGGGAAATCCATTTTTATATGCCTATAGTATAGATAGTGGTCTGACATGGACAGGGTTTGACACTGCCAGGGTTTATACTTTTTATAATCTGTTTGGGGGTGATTATAACATTGCTGTGAGGGATTTCGATAACTGTGCTGTTTATCAAACGGTTACTGTAAATGAAGCCATGCCTTGCAACCTCGTTGTTACTGAAAATATTGGCCCGGTAACCGCACCAGGAGGAAATGATGGTTTTATTTTCCTTTCTGTAAGCAATGGTATGCCGCCATATACCTTTAACTGGAATCCTGCAGTATCTGGTACTGATACAGTATATAACCTGTCAATAGGAACTTATACGGTTACCATAACCGATAGTTATAGCTGTACCACAGTCAAACAATATGAAGTTACTGAATTGGCAGGTGGATGCCCATTCAGCATTTCAACTACTTTTGTGAATCCAGATGCTGGTTTGAGCAATGGAAGCATTACAGTAAGCGTAACCGGGAGTGGCCCGCATTCTTTCTACCTCAATGGGAAATATTATACTTTTGATACAGTGTATGTATTTACTTTTAATGGTTTAGCCCAAGGCAGTTATATGGTTGAGGTCAAAGATTTAAATAATTGCACTCAATCAACACCAGTGATGCTTAGTGAAACAGGAGGTGGATGCCCGTTCAGTCTTTCTGTAACCACTTCAAATCCGGATGTTGGATTTACCAACGGATCAATCTCAGTTCATGTTGTTGGTAGTCCGGGTACTTATTATTATAGCCTCGATGGTGGGATTACTTTTTCTTCTGATACCACCGATCATACTTTCTTCAATCTTCCACCGGGGAACTATGGTATTCAGGTGAGAAATTTTATGGGTTGCATGGTTAGTTATCCGGTAACTTTGACGGAACAAGGTGTAGGAACGTGTGATTATACCTTAACACATGATCTTGTGCAGCCTACAGCAGGAAATTCTAACGGAGCGATTACCATTTATATCAATGGCGGAATGGCTGCATCATATATGTATATTTTAAATGGTGATACCCTGGTTTCCGGGACAACAGCAACTTATTATAATCTCGGAGCCGGCGAATATAATTTTTTGGTTTATGACATGATTAATTGGTGTCTGCAAACACTGCCGGTAACTTTAAGCAGTGGTGGTTGTTCATTTGGTTTATTTACTCATGTATCCGATTACAGTGCTCCCAATGCATGGGATGGCAAAATTGATATCTGGCCCGACAACGGAGGGAACAATTATACATTTCATTGGGACGACGGATATTATCCCAACCATCGCGAAAACCTCGGAGCTCGTGCATATGGGATAACAGTTACCGATAACAATACCGGTTGTACAGGTTCAACTTATCTCGAAGTGAAAGATGGACCATTATATATATCTTATAATGACATCATTATGGGTTGTAACCATCTCCATGCACAAGCTATAGTTACAGGAGGTTCAGGAAATTATTCCTATAACTGGTGGATTGAAAATTATAACTTTTATAGTCCTTTTGTTGATTTTGTATCACCGCTGAATAAAAATCACCTTGCTGAACTTGTTGTGAGTGATGATGCATCAAACACAGTACGTTATTTCGAATTTATTCCTTTGCTTGGCCACACTCCTGTAATTACAATTTCTTACCAGCAGGGGCAGGATATTGCTGCATCTCTTGAATCAGGAATTGATCAGTGGGGATATAATATTGAATGGAATATGGGCGATGGCCAAATCTGGTCTAATGCAAATACTGTAAGCCATCATTATTCAATGCCAGGCACTTATACCATTTCAGTGAGTGTTTCACCAAAAACAAATCCCGGCTGTGTTATGACAGCAGAGCAGACTGTTACTATGGAAGGTGGCGGATGCAGCATTAACCTTGTACCTGCCTTTACTTACCCGCATCCCGGCATGAATGATGGTGCTATAACCTTATCCGTAAGCGGTGGTACTCCACCTTATAATTTTATATGGAATGATGGGTCAACCCAACAGAATCGTTATAATCTCTATTCAGGTTCATATTATGTAACTGTGATGGATGCTGACAGTTGTATTGAAATGGGTGAATGGTGGCTGAGTGAAATTCAAAATGCAGATGTTTATATTATGGGTGATGCTACCCCTTATAATTATGTCGAATGGCGTGGCCAGTTAGAAAATGGATTTGTTGAAGATGCAAATCAGCAACCTGTTTTACGTCAGGGTATGTTCGAAAAGATGGTACATCTCGATGCAGCTGAAAATTTTTATATTATTAAAATTTACAATGGAGATACCATTCCTATTGGCCCGGTTGCCTCAGAACTTAAAGGAATTGACGGAAGCAGCGGACAGATGATCGGAACTATCCTTCAGGGAGTGATTGGCGAAAATTCCAATCCTTTTATTGTAACCCAAACCGGATTGCATCATGTTGTTATTGATTTCAACACAAATACGTTCTTTCTTGTTCCTGTCAATTCATTCGGAATTATAGGAAATGCAACACCGGTAGGAAACTGGTCTTCAGAAGTTCCACTTCCTATGTTAGTATCTAACGGCGATTCAGTATTATTCCAGATTGATAACCTGCAGCTTAACCTTGGACAGTTTAAACTGCGCTATAACAATGGATGGAAAGTGATTGTCAATACCGTGATGGGCACCGCCCTTGCCGATCCATTTGTATTCTTTACCAATTTCGGAGGGAATTTCATGTATGATATGCTAAGCCTTGTGAGAGGCGGTAATTCATATAACGTAGGCCCTATGGATGTTGGTCCTTATACCTTGAAATTCCTCTGGACTCCGGAATGGATTTCAGGACAAATAGCGCCTTATAATCCTTGTGAGTTCAGCGTTTCAGGCTATGTAAATAATTCAGATCCGAATAATGCTGATGGCAACATTGTTCTTGATATAAACGGTGAGGGTATTTATAGCTATTTATGGAATGATGGCATTACAGATAAAGACCGTTATAATCTTGCTTCCGGAATCTATACTGTAACAGTTTCAGATGGTACCTGCAGCCTTGTTAAAAACTATCAGGTTTCCGGTTCATGGTGGGGGGTTAATGCTTATATCATGGGTAATTCAACTGCCTATAACAGTATTGAGTCTGCTGCAAGTATGGAATGTTTTGAGAGGGAAGGAATGTTTGTCAAGTATCTGCCGGTAAGTGGGTATGGACAAGGATTCCAGATTATTACTGAATATTACGGTACCACACTGAATATTGGCCCGGTTTCTGTTGAACCATACGCGCTATTTGGAGATGGAGGCAACCAGGTCAACGCTTTCAGGGGTCAATTAGGTTTTAATACCAATAAATTTAGTGTTCCGGCAGATGGTTTCTTCGAAGTAGTAGCCGATTTGCAAAGCATGACCTATTATATTTTACCCATCAGCAGCTTCGGAATTGTTGGTTCAGCAACTCCTACCGGGAGCTGGTCGGTCGATACTGAATTATTGCCGGAGGGCAATTTCTCATTGAACGAAATGCAGTTTTCCATTTATAATGTTACACTCAATCCCGGCGAATTTAAATTCCGCCATGGGCACATGTGGACAGTATGGCCGGATGCATCTTTCCTTGGGGCTCATGCCAATAACCTTTTCTTCTTCCATACCAATTTTGGAGGTTGGTTTAATGATGGTTATCCTGACTTAAGCCCGGGAGGTGATAATTATATTATTTCACCCAATAAAGCAGGTATTTACGATATTACAATTTTCTGGAATAACAATTCGGGAAAATATGCACGAGCCATTCTTAAACAAGGTAATTGTAGTTATTCTGTATCTGAATACCTTCAAAATCCGATGATCAACCAGAATAATGGCCAGATATCACTTATGGTCACCGGAGGACAGCCACCTTATAACTTTTATTGGGATGACTGGGGATGGGGAAGTGAAACACGTTACAATCTTGCCCCGGGCACCTATACAGTCAGCATTACAGATCAAACCGGTTGTCCTACAACTAAGACCTATACCCTGGTTGAGCAGAATGTTTGTGGCATCGTCTACAATTTCAATGTAACTCCTGCTACAAGAGGCATGTCTGATGGACAGGTTACTGTTAATATTACAGGCGGCAACGGACCATTCAATGTCTGGTGGGATAATGGAGCCTCAGGAAATACCATTATGAACCTGCAATCGGGTTGGTACCAGGTTTGGATAAAAGATGCCAGCAATTGCCAGATACATACCAATGTTTATGTTGGTGAACAGGATCCATGTCTTACTGCTGATATTTACTACAACTATTACAGCTGTGACAGTGTTAGTATCGGAGCTGATATCTGGGGCAGATATGCAGGACCGGTATTCAGGCAATGGACTGTTGATGGCATGGTAATTGGCGAAACCGGAAATAATTTCAATTATAAATTCACATACCCGGGACAGCATAATATAACACTTAATATTACCGATACCAGTGGCACATGCACCGCTTCTGCCAATGAACAAATATTGATCAGATATATCGATCCTGTAGCGGTGAATACCACCATAAATGCGAACCGTGTAAGTTTCACTGCAAATATTCCAAACCAGCAGGATTACTATTTTACATGGTATTATGGAGATGGAAATTATAGCTACAGCAAAGATCCTGTTCATTATTATTCAAGTACCGGAACGTATCATATCAGCCTTACCTATGGATTAAATGACAATTCCACCTGCTATAATATTTACGATTATGATATTGTGATTGACAGCATTGGGCCTTGTGATCTTAATTCTGCCTCTATACAATTTACCATGGGACCAAACATGACAGGAATGTTTGATATTGCTAATCTGCTTAATCCTGAATCATGGATTGAATGGTACATTGATGGCGGTTTGGTAAGCCAGAATCCCAAATTTAATTATTACTTTGAAAACGAAGGACAATATAATGTCTGTCTGAACATATTTGCATTATACGATACTGCTTGTCATTACCATATTTGCCAGACTATTAATGTAACTGATATCCCATGCAATATCCAGATCAATGCCTTTAATTTAGGAACCGGGGGAATTGAGCTGCATCTTGCCGGTGGGATGAAAGGGTATGATGTTTATCTTTACGGAAACCATGGTACATACCGCAGTTATTATGATCAATGGCAGGATGTCATTTATATCAATAACCTCCCGCCCGAATTGTATAACATTTGTGTATACGATGCCTTTGGGTGTAATAATTGTATTATGTATTATTACACTCCTGGTGGTAACGGCAACCTGATTGACTTTACTTATAATGAACCCGGTAATTGTGCGCCAGCATATATTGAATTTTATAATACCAGTACAATTTACAACTATAATGGAGTGGTTAACTATATATGGACCATTGACGGAGTATCTTATTCCGGTCAGAATCTACAGGATTATTTCTTTGGAGGAAACCACAATGTAACCCTGGTAGCATACGATACCACGGGAATGGAATTTGGCCGCAAATCAGTGAATTTTAATGTTCAGGGATATAGTCATTCTTTACATACCAATGTAGGCACACAGGTTTGTGTTGGCCAGAATGTTTCATTCTATACATGGGATGATTTTTATGATATTCAATATAATGTCAATGGACAAACCGGAAATTATAATGGATTTTCCTACCAGTTCAATACTCCCGGTGTTTATACAGCTTACTTGACATTATGGACTAATTGCGGAATGGTTCACGATTCACTTTCAATTACGGTTACCAACACGGCAATACCTGAACCAAGAATCATGATGAACGATGGTCAGGCATGTCCGGGTGATAAGGTGCAATTCCATGCTTATGAAGGTTTCACCTGGTATTACTGGCAGTTTGGAGATGGAGATGTTTCCTACGACAGGGAACCTGTTCATCAATATGCCAATTACGGACAGTACACTGTAACGCTTTCGGTTAAAAATAAATGCGGAAACCAGGCCAGCACCTCAACTACCATGTATATCAATCCGAACCTTCAGCCTAATTCAGAGTTTAACAGCCCATTTGATGTATGTCCTAATACTCCGGTTGAATTTCATGCACATGGCTCAGGAAACTACTTCTGGCAGTTTGGCGATGGAACTATTTCACTCGACCGTAACCCGGTTCATTATTATACCAATTTAGGGTATTACCCGGTCATACTTAAAGTCACTAATGGCTGCGGAAAACAAAGCGAAACCGTTCATTACGTTTCTGTAATGCAACTTGGCGGTGATGTGCCATATCCAAGATTTAGCTTCGGAAATAGCGATGAAAATGAAGATGTTGACAGCCTGACAGCATGCCCTGGCCTGCAACTTAAATTGCAAAACCGTAGCGATATGTGGGGAGATGGCAATGCAGTGCATTGGCTCATCAACGGCACTGAAATGGGAAGTGAAAACAATTTCATTTATACCTTTAATCAGCCGGGATTTTATACCATAACCTTACGTATTTCATCAGCCTGTGCCGGATTTTTCCGCGATGCAGTTAAATATGTAAATATTGATCCTGCCGCATTACCCAATGTTAAGTTCACTGTCATGCCTGATACGATCTGCCCGGCAGAGAATGTTCTTTTCTGGGATGAACACATGTATAATAATATTGAATCATATAGCTATGATATCGATTTTGGAGACGGACAATCAATTACCGGAGTCACTGGGACTATTCAGCCCTTTGATGTGATAGCTAATCATTCATACATGAATGCAGGACAGTATATTTATACATTCACTGCCTATAACAATTGTGGAAACAGCATTTCAAAAACCGATACCATTGTGGTTGATCCTACAGGAAATCACGAGCCTTTCTATTATATTAGCAATTCCACTGCATCAGATAATCAGTTTGCAGGGCGGAATGTATATATTGCCCCATTTGGTAACGAGTTTTATTACCTTGCTACCGATCCTTCATGGGAAGGTACTTACCAGTTAGGTATTGCTGAAGGACCTAATGATCATAGCCCGACAGTGATTGCTGAAGGTAATTTTACATGCGATTCCAATACTTATATTCTTACCTTCCTGCCTGGTGGTAAAGGTTGCAGTGCAGGTGGATCATATCAGATGGCATTTACCGATTCTACACTTGGTTTTATAGCTATTGCCGACGGTTGCCAGGCAAGGTTAGATGCGTTGAATAACACTGTAATGCAACATGTACAGGGTCCTGATGATAATGAAGGTCCGCCACCGGCTTGTCCCGGCGACGATGTTCAGTTTGCTTTCTTTGGCGGGCTGTCATATGTCTGGAATTTTGGTGACGAATCAGCCGCTGTATCAACCACCAGCTCTGTTGTTTATCATCCATATAATGAGCCGGGTACTTATATGGCCAATGTTATTGTTACCAATGGTTGCGGACAGACCGATACCCTTTATACCAAAGTAACGGTTGATGAAAATGCCCTGCCCGAAGCCAATTTCTATACTGAAAACGATGGTAACATGTATGTTAATGAAGTATATTGGTTCCATACGGAAAATGATCATGACACATGGTCAATTACGTATACCTGGTATTTTGACGATGGCACAGTATTAACCGGCAGCGATGTCAGTTATGCTTTCCAGACTTCCGGAAATCATCTTGTTAACCTTGTCGCCCAGAATGGTTGTGGCCAGAGCGTGGAAACACGAAACTACTGGATAAAACCTGCAGTAGTATATACCTGTAGTTCCAACTTTAACTATTACATTGACCCTGGCACCATGAATGTTTCTTTCATGGCACAGACTACGGGCAACATCACAAGTTACAGCTGGAGTTTCGGCGATAACTTCACTTCGGCCGAAATCAACCCGTCTCATGCATATACTGCACCAGGTTATTATAATGTCTGCCTCACGGTATTTGACAATGTCAATAACTGTTACGATCAGAAATGCCAGACCATTCAGATTATTAACGAATCGGCACAGTGTAACTCTTACTTTACCTTTGTCAATACTAATCTGAATGTAGTATTTAACAATAAATCAACCGGCCAGGGATCGCTTATCTATCAGTGGAATTTT
This sequence comes from uncultured Bacteroidales bacterium, assembly GCA_964559985.1. GTDB lineage: Bacteria > Bacteroidota > Bacteroidia > Bacteroidales > CAZLJX01 > CAZLJX01. Next base: position 33,564 of record CAZLJX010000016.1, on the reverse strand, counting down.
GGCGATGGAACAGGTTCGAATCAGTTTAGTCCATCACATGCCTATGCATACCCAGGAGTTTACCAGGTTTGCCTGATTGTAAAAGGAGGAGCAACCAATCCAAGCTGCTTCAGTACGTATTGTGCCCAGGTACAGGTTGTAGGTGAATCACAGTGTATTGCTGATTTTACTTATTCAGTATCAAATAAAACAGTAACCTTTACCAACCTGTCAACCAATGTCAGCAATTATTCATGGACCTTTGGCAACGGCGCCACTTCAAGCGTTCGTAATCCTGTTTATACTTATGCAACAGGAGGTTACTTTAATGTCTGCCTCAATATTTATGATAATCTGACCGGATGTCAATCCAATATCTGCAAGCAACTGTATATTGCCGATACAAACGTTGTGTTATGTAATGCCCAGTTTGCTTTTGTGGTACGTCACGATTCGGTTGATTTTATTAACCAGTCAGTTGGCCAGAACCTATCCTATTACTGGGACTTCGGTAATGGTAAATTCTCAAGTGCTGCTAACCCCATGCAGGTATACGCAGCTACCGGATATTATAATGTTTGCCTTACTATTTTCAATGCAGCAACCAGTTGCAACAACCAGTATTGTGCTACGGTTTATGTTCAGAAAGACAGTGTTGTTCCGTGCAAAGCCAACTTTACCTACTTTGTGGTCGGGAATACGGTTTATTACACCAGCACTTCACTGGGGCAGATTACCAACACCCTCTGGAACTTTGGCGATGGTACATATTCAACGCAGGCGAATCCGTCGCATGTTTATGCAGCTCCCAATTTCTACAATGTTTGCCTCACGGTTTACAACTCAGTAAGTGGCTGCATGGATCAGAAATGCAAAATGGTAATGGCTATCGATACCAATACCTATGTGCTGAATTCCAATTTCAGTTATTTTGCCAACAGCCTGAATGTTACTTTCACCAATCAGGTTACAGGTACGCCTACCAATTACCTCTGGAATTTCGGCGATGGTGCATACTCCAGCTTGGCTAACCCGGTACACGCATTCCCGCAAACAGGTTTCTATAATGTGTGCCTTACTGTTTATGATGCCGTTCACAGCCTGCTCAGCAATTACTGCTCGCTTGTAATGGTATTCGATAGTTCCAGCCTGATTCCGGTGAACGCTAACTTCAATTATTTTGTTAATAATAAAACGGTTGTGTTCAGTAATACTTCTACAGGTAATATCACCAATTATTTCTGGGACTTCGGTGATGGATCCTATGCATTTAATGCCAGTCCGACGCATACTTTTACTAATTCAAATTACTACAATGTTTGCCTTACTGTTTACAATAACGGAACCGGAAAACTGAGTAAAAAATGTGAAGTACTGCTGATCATTGATACCACCGGAACTGCTTGTCGTTCCCAGTTTGCATATATCAATACTGGCACTACTGTTACATTCAGTTCGCAGGCACAGGGTAATATCACCAACTATTTCTGGGACTTTGGCGATGGTAGCTATGCATATACTGCCAATCCAACGCACACATACAGTAACCCTGATTTCTATAATGTATGTCTCAAGGTATTCGATAATGTTTCGGGTTGTATGAATACTTCATGTCAGTATGTTGTAATTATCGACAGCACTGCTTATATGTGCAATGCATCATTTAACTCATTCACTGAAAACCGCAATGCTTATTTCACAAGTACTGCTACCGGTAATATCACTAACTATTTCTGGGACTTTGGCGACGGACAATATGCGTACATAGCTAATCCAAACCATACCTATCAGACGCCTAATTACTATTATGTGAAACATTCGGTTTATGATAATGTAAGCCAGTGTATGGACGACCAGTATCAGTATATTGTCATTATCGACAGCACTGCATTCCTTTGCAAGAGTGATTTTGATTATTATGTAAATAACAAGGTAGCCAACTTCACTTCAACCGCAATGGGTAATATCACCAACTACTTCTGGGACTTTGGCGACGGATCGTATGCTTATATTGCCAATCCGGTTCATACTTATAATTACCCGGGTATTTATGATGTATTCCTTACGGTTTACGATAATAATTCGGGTTGTATGAATTATAAAGACAAATACGTAGTTGTGGTTGATAGTACTGCGTTTCTGTGTAATGCCAAATTCTCTTATAGTACACAAAACCTGAATGTTGTATTTACCAATAAATCAACAGGCTCGCCCGATTTCTATTTCTGGAACTTTGGCAATGGTTCTTATGCCTATACAGCAAACGCAAGTTGTACTTATACCGAGCCCGGATATTATAACGTTTACTTCAGCATATATAATTCAGCCAACGGATGTATGGACGACTACAGCGAAGTAATAGTAGTTACTACACCTACGGCTACAGGATTATGTAATGCAAGGTTTACTTATTATCCACAGGGTAGCTCCATCAGCTTCCAGAATGCAGCAGTAGGTGCTTATGCAAAATTGTTCTGGGATTTCGATGATGGTTACAACAGTAATGCACCAAACCCGGTACATACCTTTAGTAACCCAGGGTATTATAATGTCTGCCTTACTGTAATTGATACCACTACAGGTTGTTTCGATACCCGTTGCCAGGTTGTGTTTGTACAGGGTCAGTCAACTGTGGTTAAAGCCAATTTCAGTTACCTGCCTGCTTCCGATTCGCTGAAAGTGAAATTCAACGACCTGTCATACGGTAATCCAACCATGTGGTACTGGGACTTTGGTGATAATACACCTGCTTCGTTCGATCAGCATCCTGTACATTATTATGCGGTGAACGATTATTACAGGGTTTGCCTTACTGTTCAGAATAACATCAGCCAGAATATGAAATGTGATTACATTGCTGTTGGTGATGTTTCGAACAGTGTAACAGCCTACTTTACTTACTTTGCCGATTCAGTAACCAGCACCGGACACTTCAAGAACATGTCGCTCGGAAATATTGCTTCATACTTGTGGAACTTCGGCGATGGTTATACTTCACAGCAAAAGAATCCTTCGCATACCTATCAGGATACCGGTTACTATGCTGTTTGTCTTACTGTTACAGGTGTTTCCGGACAGGTGCGCAGTTACTGCCAGGATGTACGTATCGGTAATGCCCTTGCCAATCCATGTCTTTTCTCATGCGTATGGCCTGGTGATGCCAATAACGATCTTGAAGCCAACCATTATGATATAATGACCCTTGGTCTGAACTTCGGAATGACTGGCCCTTATCGTGAAAATGCATCTAACTCGTGGTGGGGACAATTTGCACCCAACTGGTCAACTTACCAGATCAATGGTGTGAACAACAAGCACGGCGACTGTAATGGAGATGGTGTTATCAACCTGGATGATACCCTTGCCATTAACCAGAACTTTGCTTACAGCCATTACTATCAGCCCGATGTATTAAAAGATAACGATTGGGTAATCAACTGTATATGGAAACCACTCACTCCAAAAGCCACTAGCCGTAAAGCTGCCGCTAAACTGACACCTCCGGGCGGAAAACCTGCCGGATATATCTATGCTATTGGTTATGAAATCAAACTGATCAATGCACAGGGTGTTAATTTTAACGGAATTTCAGTAAACTTTGCCAACTGCTGGATGGGAACACCGGGGGTTAACCTTATTACGGTTGTAAATGTAAACAGTGTTCAGCAAACCATTTATATCGGGATGGCACGTACCGATCATGTGAATGTCACCGGTTCGGGCGATATTGCTGAAATTACATTCCCGTTACTACCAGGTTTCGATGGTTCGCAAACTACCTTTACGGTTACTACATTAGGTGGTATTCAGAGCACCGGAGCTGCCGTAGGTGTGGGACAAGGCTTTACAATCCAGCTTGGACCTGACCGTGAAATTTGCCAGGGTGAGTCAGTCTTGCTATCACTGCCAAATGTTTACGATTCATACTTATGGACTGGCGGTTCAACCGATACTGCTATCACTGTAACGCAATCAGGATTATATTTTGTAACTGTTACCAATAACGGAACACAAAGTATCGATTCTGTCATGGTGACTGTACATGAAAAACCGGTAGTAAACCTTGGCAATGATTCAGGATTCTGCAGCGGTAATACCTTTACATTAAATGCAGGAACCGGAATGAGCCAGTACTTGTGGTCGACCAGCGATACAACACAGAACCTGGTAGTAAGCAATGCCGGAACCTATAGTGTAACGGTTACCAATGAGTTTGGCTGCCATAGCGACGATGCCATAACCCTTGAAGTTTACCCGTTGCCTGTCATTGAACTGGGCGATACACGTCATCTCTGTCAGGGTGAAACCGTCACACTCACTCCGGGTGAAGGTTTTGCATCATACCTCTGGAATAATTCAAATGTTAACTCATCAATAACCACAGGAATATCAGGTACCTATTCTGTTACTGTTACCGATGCTCATCAGTGTCAGACCTCAGATGCTGTTCAGGTTATTGTTCATGACCTTCCTGTTGTTAACCTTGGTGACGATTTTACCCAGGCTGATTCTGCAACCATCGATGCCGGTGCAGGGTTTGAAGAGTACCTCTGGAGTAATGGTGATACTACTCAAACCATTACAGTATTCCAGACCGGTACATACTGGGTTGTTGTAACCGATGCCAACGGATGTCATGGAACAGATTCCATCAGTATTACTATCACAGGGTTACCTGCGCTTATGGCTATAGACAAGCTCAGTATATATCCCAACCCGACCAGTGACAGGTTAATTATTGACCTTTCGACCCGGGTAAGCGGCTATACCATGATTGAACTGTACAATGCACAGGGACAACTGGTACTGAAACGCGAATGGCTCAATACTGCTTCGTTCCGCAACGAATTAGATATGGAAAATGCAGCAAAAGGTATCTACAACCTTATTATCACCAAGGGTAAAGCCAAGGTTAGCAGAAAGATTGTTGTAGAATAACCGTTGAATAACTTTAAAGGAGGGCAGTTGTAAAACTGCCCTTTTTTTATGTGGTATGCCAGCCGTTTTCTATAGTTTGTTAGCCCATGACGAGCCAGCCATTTACCTTGTTATAATTTGTAATTATTTTAAATAAACCTTTTTCCCAATAAAATTCATTTTAAAATTGTTGAAATGGGTTGTGGATAAGTTTCAGTTTCATTCTGCCCAGTTTGCTCACTTATAAACTCTCACCATTTAAAATATGTTAATCTCAGGTGTGGTGAACAAAAGCCAGGCTATTTAATAGGTAAATGATTCTATTGGATATTTGTAATGCTTTATATTTTTATGCTGATTACTTTCAAAGAAGCATTATTTGAATGGGTTTTTTTAAATAATGCTTTGTCTGCCTGTTTAAAATGACTGGCAAATTTACTTCAGGGGATGTAGACCGCCAATTCTAATTATTTGATTTTAAGAATTATGTTTGCGTTTGAAGGAATTGCCCGGTATATAATTTTTGCATCTTTACGGGTTAATGATAATTGTATGGAGGGAATATACCTGGGCTCTTTTTGAGATGCAAAAAGTAGTACCTGGCTGGTATGATGATTAATAGTTTCTTTAAGGTCATTTTTAATACGAGTGAACCGGTTGGAGAAATCACCCTTGTTAATATCAAAAAAACAAAACCTGATGCCCATCCGGGTTTCAAGGAAATAGTCAACCGGCTCAGAATCTGATGTATCTACCTGTATATCCGGAATATATTCTGAGGTATCTTTCGGTGCAATTTTTACCATCAATGGTACTTTCTTGATTGAACTTTCATGATGCATTACCGTCATCGGTGCCGATAGCAGATAGAGTAAGGCTGATGGATTGATATCCATAAAGATAGGGTCGGTTTTGAAGTGAATTATTTTGGCAGTATGAATGGTGACTCCTTTCAAAGACAGAAAAGCAGAACTATCGGGCAAATTAATTACCAGGATTATCGAATCGGCGTGTGAAGCTTCAATCTGAGCCAGAAGATAAGCTTGTCTGAATTGTGCGTTCATGATCAGGGAATCTTCCGTAGTTATCCATTTCACCGGTTTTAAATCAGTTTTCCGTGAGTCATGGGCAGCGTTGAAAAGAGTAATGGTATTCTTAATGGCTTTAATTTCCAGAAAAATTAAAAATGCCGCTAACAATACAAGCAGGCTGCTAAGGGCAAATATGATTCTGGTAAGGTTTTTCATCCGGCTTAATAAATATAAACTTTTGAACCTATATCAAGTATTTTGTAAACCGCTTCAAGGTCATCATCATTCATTCTGATGCATCCGTGGGTAACGGGCATACCCAGAAAACGTTTATATAACGTTCCGTGAATCAGATAGCCATTGCCAATGCTCAGGGCATAATCGCCCAATACTCCTGATTCCCAACGTGAATGATCGTTACGTGGTGGAACTGGCAGCCCTTCTTCAACAAACGACCAGTCGGGACGCCACCATACAGGTGATGTTACTTTGCCCTGGATGGAATAGCAACCTTTAGGCGTCTGAAAAATCCATTCCCTTTTATCGTGCCCTTTCAGCAGTATAAAACTCCCTGTACTGCAAAATCCCTGCCTTACAAGTTTCTGGTTGCGGAAAAGCCTGAAACGGTTATAAGTGGTATTAATAATAATAAATGGGTCACGCGGGGTAAGTGAACGGAGCTTCTGAGCCAGTTTTTCATTTTTTAATTCAATTTGCGACAGTATTTTACGGTTCGTCACACCGTTTGTAATTCTTGAAGTGTCGCTATTTTCAAAATGATTGTATGAAAGATAAAAAAGACCGGTTTTTTCAACACCATATAAAAGAAAAAGGATGGATGCAATAAAAAATCCGGTGGTCAAAGTAAATATGGAAAGTTGTTTCTTCAAACAGTTTATTTTTAATAGTTTATATCAGTCACCGGTCAGATTTTAATATTTCAGTATAATTAACTGCTTTGAAAATGGATACCCGAAAATACTTCAGCAATGGTTTTAAATCCGGCAATTGATCCGACAATAACTACCGGAGTTCCGGTTTCAATGAAATTAAATACCTTTATCATATCCGAATCACTTAAAGCAATACACCCATCCGTCCAGTCAATGCCTTTTCCTCCGTTGCCATGAATTTCTATCAACCCTCCGATTCGTGAATCAGGATCAAGTTTTCCGGCTTTTTTTTCATAATTAAATCGTTCAATGTCTTCTTCGTTCGGATAATTAAGTAACAACGCCCTGAAATATTTGGTTTTATTCTGGGGAAGCTTGCTGGTGATATAATATATACCTTCGGGTGTGGCTTTATCGTTTTTCACAATTTTTCGTCTCATCCAGTTATGTCCGAATTCAGCATCGAATTCATATTTTTTGATTCCGGAATCATAAACATACAGTTTTCGTGCGAATTTATCAACAATAATAGCTTTACTGTTATTTTTTGCGGTATTTTCTATGGTATTTTCGACAAGTGTTTTCCAGTAAGGCTGTGACCGGAAATATTCTTTTACCTGGTCATAGGTTGATTGGTAGCAGAATTCCAATAATCCTGCAGACTGATTAATTTTTTTTCCTGCACTTAAATAATCTCCATTATTAAAATCGACCAACGATTCATGAAACAGGAGTTTACCTTTTGAGATTTTGTTCCTTAATTCATCGTTCAGCGGCACCCGGTTAAAGAAATCACGGGTGTTGCTGATTAAAGAATTCAGGGAGTCAATTTTATTTTTTATACCAATTACCAATTCCTTGGATGAAGATTTTGAATTGTTTGCTGCTTTATTTGCCAGGTTGGCCGATTTCCGGGCTAATTCGGCAACTTTGGAATAATTGCGCATAAGAATGAATTTTTCATTTTCTTTTTTCCAAAGTTTCATGGCCGAATCATAGCATTCTACAGATTGACGGTACATTCTTTTTGAATACAGCCGGGCTTTGTTTTTTGAAGCCTGCGAAATACATATACGGGCGTAGGTGATATCGTCAGCAGGTGGTTTGGGGATAGATAAATACAAATAGATGGCAAGTCCTGTAACAAATGCGAAAATGCTCGATGCAATAATAATGCGAATGGTCTGGCGGGTCATATTTAAGTGTAATCTATTAAAAAAATCCCCGAAGTTGAATTACCCCGGGGATTCTAAGTTCAATTTTTTAATTATTTCTTTTTCCCTTTTGCTTTGGCAATGGCATCGTTAAGTTCAGTATTGATACCTGTTGCGCTATCTTTTGCTGCTTTGAGTTTGTTTAAAGCATCCATATATTTTCCGGTATCGTACATAGCTTTTGCATCGGCAACTGAAGTTTCAATAGCAGCCATTTCGGTTTTAATCTGTGCAAGAACAGCAGCACCTTCTTTGCCACGTGGAGCTTTACCCATCAGTTTTTTGTTGTCGGCCAGAAGATTGTTGACATCAGTCATCATGGTTTCAACTTCAGCTTTTACTTCGGCTTTTTTGGTAACTGCATTGGCAGCAACTGTTTTAGCCTGAGCCATAACGCGATCAAGTCTTTCGCGGCATGCATCAAAATTCTTGAAGAATTTTGAGTTCACTACTTCAACTTCGGCCTGAACAGCTTTCATTGAATCCTGAACAGCAGCATATTCGGCAGCTACATAAATGTCAGCTTCAACTAATTTTGCAGAATCAATAGCAACTTTTGCTGCATCAATTTTGTCCTGTGGTATTTTGTCGCAGCTTGAAAAAAGTGCAACCATTGCTATCGCTAAAACACTAAAAAAAAGTTTTGATTTCATAGTTTGTTGTTTTTAAGTTATTTAATTCCGTTTTAATTTTGGCACAAATCTAATTCACGTTTGAATATGTTATTCAAAATATTGAATTTTTTTTTTCACAAAACTAAAGTATTGAAAGATAATATATTATCGTATTATTTTTTAATAAGTATAATTTATTTCCTGGAATAATCGTTTCTTTCAAGGCAAAAAAAAATGCATTTTTTAAGGTTAAAACGATTTGTGCCGATAAAAATTATATTCAGCCTTTTTTTATCGGGATGGATTGAGTTGGGAAATTATTGTAGGGTTTACATTTTTTTAATAAAACCTTGTGACTTAATATATGGTTAGAGGGATTGTTACTAATTAAAAAATTCAAAATCCAGGTTTAAACCATCCGGGATGAAAAAATCTGTTATTTTTGCAGGTTCAAAATAGGTTTTTTTATGTTTGCATTATTTAAAAAAGAGATAAACGCATATTTTTCAAACATCACAGGGTACATTGTGATTATGTTGTTTTTGCTGGCCACTAATCTGTTTATGTGGGTTTTTCCGGGCGAAATGAATATTCTCGATGGTGGATATGCCAATATTGATACCTTATTTGTGGTTGGTCCATTTATTTTTATGTTTCTTATTCCTGCAGTATCAATGCGTATGTTTGCCGAAGAAAAGAAAAACGGCACCATTGAATTGCTTTTTACCCGCCCCATTACAGAATCTACAGTAATAGCAGCCAAGTACCTGGCAGGTATTACCATCATTATTTTTGCGCTTCTGCCAACTTTGTTTTCATTTATCAGCGTGTATTATCTTGGAGCGCTCATGGGAAATATTGATACGGGTGGTACCTGGGGCTCATATATCGGCCTGTTGTTGCTTGCATTGCTTTATATGGCTATCGGGCTGTTCGCATCATCGGTTACCGATAGCCAGATTTTTGCTTTTCTGATCAGTCTGGTCATTATTTTCTTTTTTTACCTGGGTTTTGACTATATCAGCCCGCTTTTGTATTATGGAAACCTCAAAAGCCTTGCCATAAATGCCGGCATTAGCGTTCATTACCGTTCACTGAGCAGGGGAGTAATTGACTCGCGCGATGTTTTTTATTTTGGCGGGGTTATTTTAACATTTTTAATGTTTACACGAATTGTCTTACTGAGCCGAAAATGGTAAATGAAAAAAAATCAGGCGACAACCGCTCTATCTTAAAGAAACAACAGCTATTACAACTGGTTTGGTGGCTTATTATCATTATATTAACCGGGTACCTGTCTTCTTTTTTCTTTTTCAGGCTTGACCTGACATCGGAAAAGCGATACACACTATCGCCCAAATCAAAAGAAATATTACGCCAGCTTGATGATGTGGTATACATTAAATTGTATCTCGATGGTGAAATTCCGGTTGGCTTTTTGAAACTTAAGAAATCGGTAATCGAAATGATGGATGAGTTCCGGGCCTATGCTCCAGGATATATTGAATATGAGATTGTTGACCCAACCGCTATTCCCGATCAGAAATCAAGAAATGAATTTTTCAGGCAGCTATATCAAAAAGGATTAGATCCTGTTAATTTACAGGTGAAGGAAAAATCGGGTGCATCTTCGCAGCAAATCATCTGGCCTTGTATGACTATGAATTATAAAGGAAGGGAATTGCCTTTAAACCTGCTTGCCAATATCCCCGGGCTTGCACACGAAGCAAATCTCAATATATCGGAACAACTGCTTGAGTATAATCTGATAAATACCATAAAATTAATCACAGGCAGTCATCGCAGGCATATTGCGTTTATTGAAGGGCATGGCGAATATGACAAACTTGAGGTGGGTGACATTGCCCAGCATCTGTCATCGTTTTATGAGCTTTCGAGGGTAAGACTGAATGAGTATTTATGGGCTCTTCGCGATTCGGCAGGAAACAACCGATTTGACTGTATTGTTATTGCAGGCCCAGATTCAACTTTTTCTGAACGCGACAAATTCATTATTGATCAGTTCATTATGAATGGAGGGAACTCTTTCTGGCTTGTTGATTTTATAAAGGTCAACATGGATAGCCTGGCATTTTCAAATGCAACCATGGGCATGTTTAACAACATAAATATTCATGATCAGTTGTTTAAATATGGTGCAAGGGTTAATCCATATATTATTCAGGATTTACAATGCACTACGGTTCCCGTTAACACGGCTCTGCCTGGTCAGGAGCCACAGTATGTTCCTGCTCCGTGGCCTTATTTTCCGTTGTTGCTTCCCTCATCCAATCACCCGGTTACAAGAAATTTAAACTTTATTAAGGGAGAATTTGTAAGCAGCATCGATACCGTTGGGGAAGATCAAAGGGTTAAAAAGACTTTTTTATTAGCAACTTCCGATTATACCAAGGTGATGCCTGCCCCGGTCAGGGTTAGTCTCGACATGATTGGTAAAGAACCTGATCTCAGGCAATTTGTTCGTAAAAATGTACCGGTTGCCGTACTGCTTGAAGGCCCTTTTACCTCGCTTTTCGAAAACAGACTTGAAAATTCGTTTGCAGCAAACCCTTATATCAGATTTATTCCGAAAGGGAAAGGGGCAAAAATGATTGTTGTTGCCGATGGTGCGGTTATAAGGAACCAGGTTAAAAAGGTTGGAAAAAAAGTGTACCCTTATCCATTGGGTTACGATAAATTTACCAATCAAACCTATGGTAATAAGGAGTTTATCACAAATTGTATCAATTATCTGGTTGATGATACCGGTATTATGGAGCTTAGGGCCCGTGAACTGAAAATAAGGTTGCTTGATAAAGCCTTGATTTTAAAGTACAGAACAGAGATTCAGGTTATTAATGTTGTTGCACCCTTACTGATTGTTGCTTTGGGCGGATTGCTATATGTGTTTTTCCGTAATAAAAAATATAAGCGGAGCAGAACAGCCGTCTGAAATATTGGAAGAAGTATATCGTAAAAAAAAGTATTTGATTTTTAATAATTCAATTTAAAAAAAATAATTTTCAGCGATGTTGAAGAAAAACATTATCTATCTGGTTGTTATAATTATATTGATCGCAGTCGCCATTTTTCTTACCATTAGAAACGATAATTCTACTATAAAAAGGGAGTTGCGCGATTTTGCCATCGAAGATACCTCGGCTGTAACGCGTATTTTCATGGTAAACAAGGAAGGAACATCGGTATTGCTCGAACGTACTGATGATCACTGGACAGTGAACAGGAAATATTTGGCCCGCAAAGATGCCATTGATCTTTTACTGAAAACCATGAACCGGTTAACGGTTCTTTCGCCGGTGTCAAATACTGCTACCTCAGAGGTCATTAAGAGACTAGCTGTTAAATCAGTAAAAGTTGAAATCTACAGCAACCATCAGCTGATAAAAACCTATTATGTCGGGGGCCCAACCCAGGATAATATGGGTACTTTTATGATTCTTGAAGGCTCGTCGGTGCCATTTATTGTAGGCATATATGGTTTCAGGGGATATGTTGCAGCAAAATATTTTACCAATCCGTATGAATGGCGATCACCGCATGTTTTTAACGAAACTTTGAGAAACATCAGCGAAGTAAAGGTTGAATATCCACAAAAACCAGACAAATCGTTTTGTATTGTTAATGATAATCATTGGAACATCAAGGTCATTGATCTGAACAACAATAGTCCTTTGAAATTGATTGATACACTTTCGGTTAAAACATACCTGTCGGGTTTCAGGAAAATTAATTTCAATCGTTTTGTTAACAATACCGATACCCTTTTGCGCGATAGTTTATTGATGCGCAGTCCTCTGGCAATTATAACCCTCAAAAATGCCAAAGCTCAGGAAAAACAAATAAAACTGTACCTGCGGCTTGCCGAACATCCTGAAAAAAATCCGGAAGGTAATCCTTATGACCTTGAAAATCTTTTTGGCTTTTTATCCGATTCCAGTTTTGTGTATGTGCAGTATTATGTTTTTGACCCGCTGCTTAAAGAGCTGAATGATTTTAAACCTCACAGGAAATAACTGATCATACATTTTTTTTTTGAAAGGGACTTTTCTGGTGCGTTGATGGATTTATTGTACGTAAAAAAAAATCAAAATTGAAGTAATTTTTGTTTTTACCTGTAAATTTGATAATTTTGGAAACTTTAATTTAAAAACCGCAAAATATGAATTTTGTAATATCCAGTACTTTACTGTTAAATCACCTGCAATCGGTGAGTAAAGTGATCAATTCGAAAAATACCTTACCCATACTCGATAATGTATTGTTTCATATTCAGAAAAATGAACTGGTACTGACAGCTTCTGACCTTGAAACAACCATTATATCGAAAATAAGCCTTGAAAATGTTACAGGGAGCGGACAGATTGCCATCGATGCAAAAAGATTGATGAGTACCCTGCGCGAAACCCCAGAACAGCCTCTTACTTTCAATATTAATAACGACACCCTTGCTGTTGAAATAACCACCGAACGTGCACGGTTCAACATGATGGGGATGAACGGAATTGATTTTCCCGCACTGCCAGGATTGAAAGAAGAAAAAACCGTTTCCTTGCGTATTAAAACGGAATACCTTGCTAACGGCATAAATAAAACCCTTTTTGCCACAGCAAACGACGATTTACGCCCTGTAATGAACGGAATTTATATTCAGGTTGTTGATGGTGAAATGACCATGGTGGCTTCCGACTCACATAAACTGGTGCGGTACATATACAAAAATGTAAAAAGTGAGGTAAATTCTTCGTTTATTCTTCCCCAGAAACCCGCAATGATGTTAAAAAACATTTTGCCCAAAAACGATCCTGAAACTGAAATAATGCTTGAATTTGACGATAAAAATGCATATTTCGTATTTAACGATTATAAACTGGTTTGCCGTTTGGTTGAAGGCCGCTATCCAAGCTATGATGCTGTTATTCCGCAAAATAATCCGAACCGGATGATTGTAGACCGTCTCGATTTTCTCAATGCATTGCGCCGTGTTTCGGTATATACTAACCCTGCAAGCAGTCTGATTAAAATTGAATATTTCCCAAACGAAACCATCGTTTCAGGACAGGATATTGATTTTTCAATTTCGGCAGTTGAACATGTAAGTTGCATTTACGAAGGCGATGCTATGGAAATGGGTTTTAAATCGTTATTCCTTATTGAAATACTTTCGAACCTTTCATCAACGCAGATAACCATGCAGATGTCAGATCCCTCAAGGGCAGGAATTATTGTTCCAACCGACAACGAAAACGAAGAGGAAGACATTTTAATGCTCATTATGCCGATGATGGTCGGATAATATATTAATAATTAAAATTTTATAAGCCCTGTTAATAATATTTCAGGGCTTTTTTTTACTGTTTTAAAAAAATCAAATCAAATCCTTGCAAAGTTATAAACGAAGCACTGTTAAAATTTTTCTGCCTGGTTGGATTTGTCATTATAAAATATTATTAACTTAGTCATTTGCAATAAAATGCCAATTAGCATATTTTTAACAGGTAAAAAATAGCAAATAAGAAATTTTTCAAGTTGTTGTAAATGAATACAATATTGTGTGTTTTCCGATATATTACCTGCCTGGTGGCCTGGTTTGTTTTGGGTTGTTTTTACCTGCATGCACAGGACGAAAATGATTTATCGCTGGTAAAACGATATGCCGAAAATAGTTTTCGGGATAAAGATTATGAATTTGCCCTTGAAAATTATCTGAAACTTTACGAATCTGATAAAACCAACCTTGAATTTAACCTAAGGGTAGGAATATGCTATGTGGAGACCAACATCAATAAAGCTGCTGCCATCCCTTATCTTGAAACAGTGATCAGCAGGGCAAATTTTCAGAAACTGGCCTATTATTATCTTGGACGTGCTTATATGTATGCCTACCGTTTTACCGAAGCCGTTGAGGCCTTTTATGAATATAAAATATCGGGGATCAACGACCAGATTATGGAAGAAGTGAACCGCCTGATTGATATGGCCTATTATGCGCAGGAAAATATGAACTTCCCGCAGAATATTACTTTTGAACGTCTCGATTCAACCATCAACAGCCCTTATGATGATTATTTCCCGTTTGTATCGGCCGATGGTACAACCCTTTTATATACCTCAAACAGAAAATATGTAAAAGACCTTGAAACCTATATTTCAAACGTTTATATGTCGAAAGACAAGAAGGGTGTTTGGGAGAAAAGTATCGAACTGGAGCTTAACAATTATGACAACGAAGAAATTGTCAGCCTTACCCCTGATGGCAATACATTTCTTATGCATTCAAACGGCGATTACACTTCGCATGATATTGTGATGGGATGGAAAAAAGGCACAAAATATATCAGGGAATCAAAAGATAAATTACCCCGCTCGCTCAACACTCCCGATATGGAATATGGAGCCTGCCTTTCTGCCGATGGATCAACCTTGTATTTTTCGAGTGACCGTAAAGGAGGCAGGGGAGGACTCGATCTGTACATGGTGAAACGAAATATTGACGGAACATGGGGCGAACCCGAAAACCTTGGTATGGAAATCAATACGCCATATGATGAAAATTTTCCGAACATTGCCCCTGATGGAAAAACATTATATTTTGCCTCAAAAGGTCACCAGGGTATAGGTGGATATGATTTATTCAGCACGGTATATAGTGATGAAAAAACCAGCTGGGGAGCGCCCCGAAATTTAGGTTCGCCCATCAATACGCCTTTTGACAATACCACGATATCTTTTTCACCGGATAAAAAAACAGCCTACATTGCAGCCAACAGGGTAGAAGGGTTTGGTAATCTGGATATTTATAAAATTACTTTCGGAGATGAAAAGATACAGGGAGCCATTATTTCTGGTACGGTTTTCGTTGGCAAACCGGGGTCTGCTGTTCCGTATTCCGATGATTTTCTGAAGGTTCTGGTTTCTGTTTATGATAAATTCGGTAACGTATATATCAGGGCGAGTGTTGAAGAAGATGGAACATTCTTTGTTACCCTTGTGCCAGGCACTTATAAAATGGTTGTGAAATTTGAAGGGGCAAAAGACCAGTATGAAGAGATGATTTCAATAAGCCCTTCTGAAGCCGGTGAAACGATTATTAAGGAAGTTTATCTCCAGTCAAATCAGTAATTATGAGATATTTTGTTTATACGATGCTCATTGTAAGCTTATGCTCAATGGGCTTATCGGCACAGGACAACCTCAAAGATGCCAACATGAATTTTAAAAATGAAAACTACCAGCTGGCTCTTTCACAATACCTTAAAATTTATAAAACCGATACAAATAATTTTTCAGTAATAAGCCGTATTGCCCAGTGTTATGTAAATACAAACAGCAATCCGGAAGAAGCACTTCCTTTTTTTGAAAAGGCTCTAATTCAAAAACCCAACGATAAGAATTTAATCTTGGGTTATGGCAGAATACTGCATCACCTGCATCGTTTTGACGAGGCGATGGAACAATTTACAAAACTGAAAGATACTTACAGGATGAAAGAGGCAGATTATTTCATCCAGATAACCGAAAATGCCAGGTCGTTTGTCGAAAATGCTGCCGATATTACCTTTATTAATCTTGGACCGGCTGTAAACAGCGCTGTAGATGATTATAACCCTTTTATCAACGAAACAGAAGATATGTTGATATTTAATTCAAACCGGAAATACGACCGTGAATTCAATGTTTATGTCAGCGATGTATATTTCTCTGTAAAAGGGAAAAAAGGTTGGCAAAAAGCTAAAGGCATGCAGGGACTTAGTACTTCTGAAGATGAGTTTGCCGTTGGATTGCACGAAAACTGGTTAATTACCCAATTGAAACATTACGACGCCTATGATGACATTTATTTTGTGCCTCGCAAAAAACAATCGTTCGGTGCGCCTGTAGCTCCGATAGGGCTTATTAATACGACAGATATTGAAAACGGCGCCTGTCTTAGTATTAATGAAGATACATTATTTTTTGCCAGTAACAGGCCTGGCGGAATGGGAGGATTTGACCTTTATTTTTCTATCCGGTTGCCTGATGGTACCTGGGGGCCAGCCATCAACATGGGACCTCAGGTTAATACCATGTTTCACGAGGATTATCCCAATATTTCGGCCGATGATTCTAAATTATATTTTGCGTCAAACCGGGCAGATGGAATGGGTGGTTTTGATATTTATATGATCAACCGCATGGCTGACGGCCAATGGTCAATGCCTCATAACCTGGGTTATCCTGTTAACAGCACCTATGACAACTTTATTATTTCTTTTTCAGCCGACCAACGGTATGCTTATGTGGCTGATGTCCGGAACGAAGGAAGTGGAGGGCTTGATATCTATAAAATTATTTTTAATACTTCTGAACCTCCCACTTATATCTGCCGGTATAACCTTATGAGCGGGAATTCTGAAAACCCTGAACCTTTTCAGGACAGTAACAGGGTGTTTAAAATCAATTTATATAGTACAAAAAATGAGTTAGTCGGCCAATTCATCCCTGATAAAAAGCTGGGCTTTATTGTGGCAATTAAGCCAGGTAATTTCAGACTAACAATAGAAACTGATGGCTTTGAACCTTATTCCGAAAATCTCTCTATCCCTGATGAATTGGTTGTTCCCGAAAAGAAAACCATTTACCTGGTAAAAAAACCCTGACCCGTACATCGAAAATGCTCTTATATGCTAAAACTCAAACGACCGCTTATTTTTTTCGATATTGAATCGACAGGGGTAGATGTTATCAAAGACAGGATTATTGAAGTATCATTGGTAAAAATTTTTCCCGACGGACGGGAAGAAATGAAATCATTCAGGGTCAATCCGGGAATTCCGATACCGGCAAAATCAACGCTTTTTCATCATATTACCGACTCAGATGTAGTTGGACTTCCTGCATTTAAAGAAATTGCCCATGATATTGCAGCATTTATGGAAGGTTGCGACCTGGCTGGTTTTAATTCCAATAAATTTGATATCCCTTTGCTGGCTGAAGAATTTTTAAGGGCTGACATAGAATTTGATTTTTTGCGCCGTAAATTTATTGATGTGCAAACTATTTTCCATAAAATGGAAAAACGAACCCTTAAAGCAGCCTACCAGTTTTATTGTAACAAAGACCTTGATGAGGCTCATACTTCAATTGCTGATGCCAGGGCCACTTATGAAGTTTTGGTTTCACAAATCAAAAAATATGAGGGACAGCCCTATGAAGATAATGAAGGCAATATTTCTGTACCTGTTACCGGAAATGTCGATGATCTGGCACAGTTTTCATCGCATACACGCAATGTTGATTTTGCCGGACGTTTTGTTTATGATGAAAATAATGCCGAAACTGTCAATTTTGGTAAATATAAAGGCAAATTACTGGCTGATGTTTTGAAAAAAGACCCTTCGTTTTATGATTGGATGATGAAAGGAGATTTCCCGCAAAACACCAAAAAAGTACTTACTGCTTTAAAAATTAAATATCTGATGAAATAATTACAGGCAGATGAAGATTTTTTGTATTGGCATGAATTACAGGGAGCATTGCCGTGAAATGAATAATCCGCTCCCGGCTGAACCCGTCGTGTTTATGAAACCCGACAGCGCAATACTCAGAAATAATCATCCTTTCTTTTATCCATCATTTTCGACACAGGTACATTACGAAACTGAACTTGTTCTTAAAATATGCCGTGTCGGAAAAAATATTGCCGGAAAATATGCCTGCCGTTATTACAATGAGATTGGCATAGGTATTGATTTTACTGCACGCGATTTACAAGCATCGCTTAAAGAAAAAGGCCTCCCGTGGGAAATTTCAAAAGCTTTTGATCAGGCAGCAGCCATCGGGAAATTTTTTCCTAAAACAGATTTCGCCGATACAGCGGATATACGGTTTCATCTCGATATCAACGGGAAAACAGTTCAGAACGGAAACAGCAGCGACCTGATTTTTTCATTCGATGAGCTCATCGTTTATATTTCACGTTTTTTTACATTGAAAATGGGCGATCTGATTTATACCGGGACTCCTTCAGGCGTAGGCCCGGTAAATATTGGCGACCATCTTCAGGCTTTTATCGGTGACAGGATGGCTATGGATTTTAAAATAAAGTAATCATGATCCCCAATGCCGGGCAAAGACTTTTTTTGATGTGTTTCATGTTATAATATTGAATTATTGTATCTGTTTGGGAAAATATTTCCGCAAATCGGGTTTGATTAAAAATATGTTCGTTGAAAAATATTAAATAAAAGGCTGATAATGAAGTTACGGACAATGGTTGGCATTGTTTTATGCTGCAGCGCACTTGGTAATATTAAATTAGCTGTGGGACAGATAGATACGTCTGATATTGCACCGGTTACACCATATAATGATTCTGAAACTCCTCATATAGCAAAAGTCTCAAAAATCTTTACTGATACAGCTTTGTTTCAGATCAGGATTACGTGTCAGTTACATAATTTATGCCGCGATGTAGGACAGAAACGCTATTATCATCCGGTTACCGTAACCTACCTTCGTGGCTCTGATACTGTTTCTCTTGAGGCTTTGGCACGCACCTCAGGCAAAATGAGGCGCGATCATTCGGTTTGTAATTTTCCGCCGGTTACATTGCGTTTTTCCCAGGGTAGTGAACAGGATTCACTATTTATGCCAGGAAACAGGTATAAAATTTTTTCATCCTGTCAGCGAAATTTGAAAAGCTATGAGCAATATGTCGTTGAGGAATATTTGATTTACAGGATTTATAATATTTTAAGCCCTTATAGCTTCCGGAGCCGGCTATTAAGCATAACATGGTATGACAGCGAAAACCCCGGTAATTCGTTTACCCGATATGCTTTAATGGTCGAATCGGTTCAGGAATTCTGTCAGAGAACGGGAATTACTGAAAAAAACACACATAACCTTGCCGACGATTCATTGCAGCGTGAAAACACTACAACGATGGCTATGTTTCAATATCTGATCGGCAACACCGACTGGTCAATACATGCGCTGCACAATATCAGGGTTTTTAATGTCAGAGGAAACAAACCGGTTGCAGTGCCTTATGATTTTGATTATTGCGGACTTATCAATGCTCCTTATGCTGAACCTGCCCCGGAATTGAAAATTCCGTCGGTAAGGGTCAGGTATTATAATGGCCATTGCCGCACGATGGAAGAAATTGCACCTGTCATTGAATTTTATAATCAGCATAAAAAGGAGATTGTTTCGCTGTTTGCAGAATGTCCATATCTCGATGAACGTTCAAAAACCAAGGCTATAAAATATATCGAAGATTTTTACAAAGAGATTAACAAACCAAAAACAGCCAGGTATATTTTTACTGTCAATTGCCGTAATGATTGATTATTAAGATGTTAATGCCTCTTATTATAATTTCATAAAAATTTATTATTATTGTTGGTTTTTTTATTCGTTGAAAATGAGGTTGAAATGGAAAAACCTGTATTAAACAAAGTTGATCTGGAAGAAGTAATAGCACGAAAAAATCCGAAGTTGCTTAAAAAACTTCCCCGTTTTGTGCTGAATTACATCAAGAAAATCATACACCAGGATGAAATAAACCATGTGCTTGAAGTCGCAGGCAACAAAGAGGGTTATGAATTTCTCGATCAGGTGCTGGGTATGTATCATATCAATTATCATATCCTGCAACAGGAAAATCTTCCGGAAAAAGGGCGTTATATCATCGCATCCAACCATCCTTTAGGCGGTCTCGACGGAATGGTGCTGATTCAGGCCATGCACAGACATTTTGGCGAAGTGCGTTTTTTGGTCAATGATTTATTAATGAATATTACACCATTCAGATCGCTTTTTATACCTATTAATAAACATGGTGCCCTGGCGCGTGATGCCGCACGCATTATTGATGAAGTGATGCGTTCGGAGATGCAGATCCTTGTTTTTCCTGCAGGTCTGGCTTCACGCAGAATAAAAGGCCAGGTACAGGATCTGGAGTGGAAAAAATCTTTTATTTCAAAAGCTATTGAATATCAACGCGATGTTATCCCGGTATTCTTTAGCGGGCAGAATTCAGGTTTTTTTTACCGGTTATCAAATTTAAGAAAAATGATGGGTATTAAAACCAATTTTGAAATGATTTACCTGCCGGATGAAATGTTCAGACAACAGAATACTACCCTGAAACTTGTCATTGGTAAACCTTTGCCTTATACCAGTTTTACAAGTGAGAAGTTGCATCAGCAATGGGCAGAATATGTACGCGAAAAAGTTTACGGGCTGAAACAAGTTTTATGATAAAGTGTTTATTTTAATGAGTCAATTTTTTTTGAAGTAGAAAATATCTATGAAACCAATTATTCCACCTGTTCAGCGCGAGAAAATACTTGCTGAACTTACCCCAGAGAAAATGCTCAGGCATACCAACAACGGAGATAATATCATATACTGCATCACTTATCAGGATTCACCTTATACCATGCTCGAAATTGGACGTTTGCGCGAAATAACCTTTCGCCTGGCGGGAGGTGGAACAGGGCGGGAGGTCGATATTGATGAATATGATAAATGTGATAAGCCGTATATTCAGCTAATAGTCTGGAATCCTGACTCAAAACAGATTATCGGTGGGTATCGCTATCTTGCCTGTAAAAATGCCGGCCGCGATGAAAATGGTAATTATATTCTGGCCACATCAAAACTTTTCAATTTCAGCAGCAATTTTATTGACAATTACATGCCTTATATGATTGAACTTGGCCGCTCATTTGTAGCTCCTGAATTTCAGATCAGCAATGAATCACGCAAAGGCATTTTTGCCCTCGATAACCTTTGGGATGGGCTGGGAGCCCTGGTGGTCAATAATCCGGATATGAAATATTTTTTTGGAAAAGTGACCATGTATCCGCATTATAACCAGGAAGCACGCAATATGATTTTATATTTTATGCAGAAACATTTTGCCGATCATCATGGCCTGGTTTCACTCATCAACCCAATGCAGATTAATTTTGACCGGCAAAAGCTGGAAGAGTTATTTAAATCGGATGACGTGAAAGAGGATTATAAGATATTAAATCATGCTATCAGGCAATTAGGTACAAATATTCCGCCCCTGATCAATGCATATATTAATCTTTCGTCGACCATGAAAATGTTTGGAACATCGCTGAATCCTCATTTTGGAGATGTTGAAGAAACAGCCATACTGGTGACCATTGCCGATATTTATCCTTCAAAAGCCCACAGGCATGTCGATTCGTACCGGCAAGAAAAAATGCAAGGCAAACCTTAATATTTTTTTTACCTTTACAGCATTATTATCAATCATTTTTACCATTCAGTATGACAAATAACAAAACTGCAAATGTCCGTATCCGCTTTGTTGAGGAAGTTTTAAACAGCATAACCCATATCACGGGGGCATTGCTCAGCATTGCCGGATTGGTTTTGTTAGTGGTTTTTTCATCTTATTCCGGCGATGCATGGAAAATTGTCAGTTTTAGCATTTTTGGTGCCAGCCTCATTTTTTTGTATACCAGTTCGGCACTCTATCATAGTGTGTCAAAGAGGGCCCGGGTTTTTTTCAACAAACTCGACCATTCTGCCATTTATGTGCTTATAGCAGGAACCTATACCCCTTTTACTCTGGTTACCCTTAGGGGAGCATGGGGATGGAGCATTTTTGGGGTTATCTGGGGCTTAGCCATTGCCGGCATCATTTTTAAGTTGTTTTTTTATAAACATAAATGGAGGGTGGTATCCGCCATACTGTATATTTTAATGGGATGGATTGTTGTTATTGCCACACGTCCGTTGGTTGAAAGATTACCTGCCGGTGCCTTGTACCTTGTTTTTGGCGGAGGGTTGGTTTATAGCCTTGGAGTAATATTCTACATCTACAAAAAAATACCTTTTGGCCACACCTTCTGGCACCTGATGGTGATGGGCGGGAGTTTCTGCCATTATTTTGCCGTTTTCTTTTATTTATAGTTTCAGTAAGCCCGCTGGTTACGTCCTTCAATAAAATTAATAAATGCATTATTAACTACTTTATTGCCTCCGGGGGTTGGATAATTGCCGGTGAAATACCAGTCGCCCAGATCGTTTGGACACGCAGCGTGCAGATTTTCAATGGTCTGGTAAACAATCTTCACTTCGGCACCAATTTTTACAGGTTTAATCATGGCTGCAATTTTTGCCGATATCTCTTCGGCTGTAAAGGGACGGTAAATGTCTTTTACAAAATTGATCATTTCTTCTTTCGGAAGGTTTTGTTGTGCTTTGGCTTTCCGGTAAACCTGGTTGATAATTTCCTCACGTCCGGTTTCTTTCAGTAATTCAATGGCAGCCAAAAAAGCAACAAAATCTGACAATTTCGCCATATCAATCCCATAACAGTCGGGATACCTGATTTGTGGTGAGGATGAAACGATGATGATTTTTTTGGGATGCAGGCGGTCCAAAATTTTCAGAATACTGTGTTTTAAGGTTGTCCCCCTAACAATTGAATCGTCAATGACAACAAGATTGTCTTTGCCCTGATTCACCGTGCCGTAAGTAACATCATACACATGCCCCACCAGGTCGTCACGGTCTTTGTCCTGGGTAATAAAAGTCCTGAGTTTTACGTCTTTAATCGCAATTTTTTCAACCCTTGGTTTGATTGAAACCAGTTTCCTTATTTCTTCGTCGGTAAGATGTTTTTCCCGGGTAAGAATTTCAGTTTTGTATTCAATCAGATATTTTTCAATTCCTTCGAGCAAACCGTAGAATGCCGATTCGGCAGTGTTTGGGATAAAAGAGAATACGGTATTGTTGATGTCGTTATCTATAGCATTAAGTACTTGTGGTGTAAGTAATTCACCCAGTTTTTTGCGTTCACGGTAAATTTCTTTGTCAGAGCCTCTTGAAAAATAGATACGTTCAAAGGAACAGCTTTGCCTTTTTTGTGCTGGTCTGACCGGTTGGTGTAATACCTGTCCGTTTCTTTTGATAATCATGGCATTGCCTGGTTCAATTTCATGAATAGTTTCAAACGGAACATTAAAAACGGTTTGAATCGATGCCCTTTCTGAAGCTGCAATCGCTATTTCATCATCATGGTAATAAAATCCGGGCCTTATTCCCCATGGGTCGCGCATTACAAATGCATCGCCATGCCCGAGAAACCCTCCAATGACGTATCCGCCA
This sequence comes from uncultured Bacteroidales bacterium, assembly GCA_964559985.1. Classification (GTDB taxonomy): domain Bacteria; phylum Bacteroidota; class Bacteroidia; order Bacteroidales; family CAZLJX01; genus CAZLJX01. The sequence goes on along the minus strand of CAZLJX010000016.1, from coordinate 9,754 downwards.
TCCCAGTTTCTCGAGGTTTCTTCCAGTATTTTCCTGATGTCGATATGCTCGGCTATCAACTGTGTAATTTCATAATTGGGAATTCCTTCATTTTTGTACATTCTGAAAAGCTGTTCAACTTCATGATCGAGAAAATGACCGGTTTTTTCCAGTATGGTAACTGTATCGCTGAATTCTTTAGGGTGTTGCCCCAGTTCAACCAGCTTACGAAACAACTCATCAACATTGGTAAGATTAAAATTTCCTGCCATTACCAGGGTGCGGGTTTTCCAGTTGCTGTCGCGCATAACCGGGTGTACATTTTCGATGTTGTTCCGTCCAAAAGTTCCATACCGGAGATGCCCGAAAAGAATTTCACCGGCACACGATAAATGGTCGCGCACATAGGTAACATCATTCAGCAGGTCGGGGTGATGAAGTTCCAGTTCGCTGACCGGTTTTTTTATTTCTGAAAAAACATTGATAATGGGTGTTGAAGCATTACTACGTACCCTTGAAATGTAACGGTTTCCCGGAGCCGGGTCCAGTTTCAGAATGGCAACACCTGCTCCATCCTGGCCACGATTGCGTTGCTTTTCCATCATCAGGTAAAGTTTCTGAATACCATACATCCATGTACTATATTTTACCTGGTAATATTCAAGAGGTTTTAGTAATCTGATCAAAACAATCCCGCATTCATGTTTTAAAGGCTCGCTCATGGTGTCATTTTTGTTTCTGGTGATAAAGTTCTTTGGCTTTTTCAGCAATATGTTCCGGTGTAAGCTGGAATTTGGCTAACAATTCATTGGGCTGTCCCGATTCGCCGAAACGGTCGTTTATTCCCATCATTTTTACGGCAACCGGGCAATGCTGTGATAGGACTTCACAAACTGCGCTGCCCATTCCTCCTGCTACCTGGTGTTCTTCAACGGTAACAATTGCTTGTGTTTGGTGTGCTGTTTCAATAATGGTTTTAATATCGATGGGTTTTATGGTGTGCAGGTTCACAACCCTGGCTTTGATATTCATCTGGCTAAGTAATTCTGCAGCTTTTAAAGCATGATAAACCATATTGCCGGTGGCAATAATACCGATATCAGTTCCTTCGCACAATACCTGTGCTTTTCCGACAATAAACTCATGATTATATGGGGTAAAATTCGGAACCGGTTCCCTTCCAAACCTGATATAAACGGGACCATGAACCTGTTCAACGGCAGCCATGGTAGCAAGCCTTGCCTGGTTTGCATCGGCAGGTGACAGCAAGGTCATGTTTGGCAATGTACGCATTACTGCAATATCTTCAAGAGCCTGATGTGTAGCTCCGTCGGGGCCAACAGAAATACCGGCGTGAGCACCCCCGATTTTTACAGGAAGGTTATTATAGCAAACCGAAACCCTTATCTGATCGGCCGATCTGAAAGCTGCAAAAACGCCATACGTCGAAAAAAAAGGAATTTTCCCTCCAAGGGCAAGCCCGGCAGCAACTGCTGCAATATTTTGTTCTGCAATTCCAAATGAGAAAAACCGCTCAGGAAAACGTTCGGCAAAGAAATTAAGGCTTACTGATTTGGTAATATCGGCTCCCAGGACTACAATATTGTCGTATTTTTCGCCCAGATCGCGGACACCTTCGCCAAATCCAAACCTTACAGGTTTCAGTTCATATTCCGATGTTCCGCTCATAGATCAAGATTTTCGATAAATAGTTTGGCTTCCTTGTCATTGGGTGCTTTGCCATGCCATTGGTAGTCATTCTCTATACTGGCAACACCTTTCCCCATTTTTGTATGGGCAAGAATAACGATGGGTTTATGGTTTTGTTTCTTTATTTTATCGAAGGTATCAACCAGTTCTTCAATGTTGTTGCCGTTACATTCATATACATCCCATCCAAAGCTTTGCCATTTCAAAGCCAGGGGTTCCAATTCCATTACATCGCTGGTAAAACCGTCAATCTGGCAACGGTTACGATCGACAATGGCCACGAGGTTGGTCAGTTGATGATGCGATGCGCTCATGGCTGCCTCCCACACCGATCCTTCGTTGAGTTCTCCATCACCAAGAATACAGAAAACCCTCCATTTTTTATGATCCGTTTTACCAGCCAGGGCAAGCCCGACCGATACCGATAATCCCTGCCCGAGTGAACCAGCCGAAAGTTCAATACCGGGTAATCCATGTTCGCGACCGGGATGTCCCTGCAGGCGTGAACCTAATTTTCTTAAAGTCAGAAGTTCTGATGTTTCAAAATATCCGGCATGAGCCAGGGTGGCGTAAAGCACCGGTGCTACATGCCCAATGGAAAGTATTAGCCTGTCGCGCTCGTCCCATTCGGGTAAAGAAGGTTGGTGGTTTAAAACGTAAAAATATAAAGTTGCAAAAATATCGGCTAACCCGAGTGAACCCCCAAGGTGACCTGAACCTGCCTGTGCAAGGCTTTCAATAACAGATATCCTGATATTTCCTGCTTTTGCTTTCAGCATTGGGATGGTTGTGCCGGTATTCATAACAATTCTATTCGAGACGTGGTGGATTGATTTTTTCCTTAACGATATATGCAGTCGGAAATTTCCTGATTATCTGTTTATAAACCGGAAATGCTTCGGCTTTGGTGCGGTAATCGCCAACCCTGATTTTAAAAAACGGGGGCTGATAAACAGGATATATGCGTGAGGCGTCAAAACCGGGCATGGCTGTCAGAAAATCACCCCTTACCTGGCTTATTTTTTCACGTGCCTCTTTGCCCGATCCACTAAAAATCTGGATACGGTACCCATCATAGACAGGCATTTGCTGTTTAATCCGCATATGCTTGTCGATAAGTCTGATGACAGACGAATCCTGTTGGATATGAATGATTTGCTTGTCGTCAACCGGAGTCTGAAGGTAGTCGAAAATACTTTTTGAAGTGTACTGCGACTGGCATAACGACGATTTCACAGCCAGCGAAAACATCAGCAATAAAATCAACCAAAGCTTCAATAACAAGTGCATTTTTTTGAATTGGATTCAGGGCTCAAAGGTAAAAAAAATGCCGGATTGGCAAATACGATTTTTTCCTGATAAATAGATTTTGTTGACAGCTCTTCTTAAGAGTTAATAAATAAGATAAAACCAAACTGATAGGTTATAACGGATTGAAATTTAAAACCGGAATCGGAGAGTGATTGATAATCTGAGATGCATAAGGTCCAATCCAGCTGTTCATCTGGTTTTCGAACCGTTCGGTCATGATGGTGATCAGATCGATTTTATTTTTACGTGCATACTCAATCGTATTGGCTGCCAGATCCATGCCACTTTTAACTTCCTTTGAGCAGGCGATTCCTCTTTTTACAAAATAATCGAGTACCTGTTCTGATATTTCTTCAAATTGTGAGGAGGTAAAGGATTCAGATTTTTCGGCAACCATCAGCAAAAAAACTTCGCAACCCAGGTCGGAAGCCAGCTGGGCAACAAATGGTACCTTTTGTCTCGATTCGCCTGAACTATCGATTGGCAATAATATGCGTTTGTATTTACTTAACGGGCAATCTTTCCGAATGGTCAGAACAGGGCAGGGCGAAAGGCTTACCACCCTGAGGGTGTTGCTGCCAACCCAGCGGTCATCGAAACCCGACAAGCCGTGCGATCCCATTGAAATCAGCGTGGCATCACTGCCAGTGGCTTCATTGCAGATTTCGGAATAAACTTTGCCCACACGGATTGAATATTCAATCTGCCGGTCAGTGAGCGGGCTGTATTTTTCAACCAGCACTTTCATTTTATCCGATATAAAATCAATATCAGGGGCTTCAACTTTTAACCCGAATATCTGGTGATAATGCAGGTAGGTTTTTATTACATGTACCAGTTTAATATCAGATTGCATGTAATTTGACAGGCCAATGGCATGTTCAAGTGCCTGTACCGATTGTTCGGAAAAATCGATGGGAACAAGAATTGTTTTCATAGATTTAATAGTGCTGATTTGGGTTTCAATATAATAAAAATTTGTTTAACTGGTAAATTTAGAATGCAAAATAATCTGAAAATTACGATTCGTATAAAATATCGTTTTCAGGTATGGCGTTACATACTGATTAAGCAACCAATGAAACGATGATCGAAACATCAATATATTTCAAATGGTGTCTTGTGAATTATTCATATTTCATGTAGGTTTGCCATATAATTCTGGTAAAAATGGAAAAGGCACAACTTTCAGCGATATCGCCCATTGATGGCCGATACCGCCGGCAAGTGGAAATACTGGGGAAATATTTCAGCGAACTGTCACTCATCCGTTACAGGTTGATGATTGAGGTGGAATATTTTATTGCCCTGTGTAAATTACCATTGCCCCAACTCAGCCATTTTGATCATGAACAATTCGGTTTGCTGCGTTCATTTTATACTGATTTTACAGTCGAAGATGCACTGGCAGTTAAAAATATTGAAAAGACAACAAACCATGATGTGAAATCCGTGGAGTATTTTCTGAAACAGAAATATGAAGAAAACGGAATCGGGATGTTTAAGGAATTCATTCATTTCGGACTTACAAGCCAGGATATCAATAATACTGCAATTCCATGCTTATTGCGTGATGCAGTGAACGAAATTTACTATCCCCTGATGGAAGAAGTTATAAACCGTCTTTCAGCCCTTGCAGAAGAATGGAATGAAATTCCGATGCTGGCCCGAACCCATGGTCAACCTGCTTCGCCAACCCGTCTGGGAAAAGAAATAGCCGTTTTTTCTGAAAGATTGGAAAAACAGTTTGATATGCTGAAGGAAATTCCCTGCTCGGCTAAATTTGGCGGAGCTACCGGCAATTTCAATGCTCATGTGGCAGCATATCCCGATATTGACTGGGTTGAATTTGCTGACCAGTTTGTGAATGACGTACTGAAACTCGAACGTCTTCAAACCACTACACAAATAGCTCATTACGACGACCTTGCTTCGATTTTCGATAATATGAAGCGCATCAACATTATCCTGATTGATTTTTCCAGGGATATGTGGACTTATATCATGCTCGAGTATTTTAAGCAAAAAATCAAACCGGGTGAAGTCGGATCTTCTGCCATGCCACATAAAGTGAACCCTATCGATTTTGAAAATTGCGAAGGTAATCTTGGTCTTGCCAATGCCATATTTGAACATATGGCATCAAAATTGCCGGTTTCAAGGCTCCAACGCGACCTGACTGATTCAACAGTTTTGAGAAATATTGGCGTACCCTTTGCACATACCGTCATCGCCCTGAAATCTTTGCTCAGGGGCCTCGATAAATTGATGTTAAATGAACAGAAAATACACGATGACCTGGAAAATAACTGGATAGTCCTTGCCGAAGCCATACAAACTATTTTGCGCCGCGAGGGGTACCCAAATCCCTATGAAGTACTCAAAGACCTTGTGCGTACCAACAAACCTGCCGACAAACAAACAATACGCAAATTTATTGACAACCTCGATATTGACGAAAAGGTAAAAACTGAGTTGCGTAATCTTACTCCTTTTAACTATACAGGAATCTGATGAACCCGAAAGACCATTGAATATGAAACGATACTACAAAATAATCCGGTATTTATTTCCGTATAAAAAAAATATGGCCCTGTATTTTATCTGCATTGCCCTCTCGGTATTTTTTTCACTTTTTTCTTTTACCATGGCCATCCCTTTTCTGGGTATTCTGTTTGGAAACCAGCCACTTATTACCGATCCTGTTCCTTTCAGTTTTAAAATCGATGCCATCGAACATAATTTTAATTATTACATATCACATATCATAACCGTTTATGGCCCAGGCAGAGCCCTGCTTGTGGTAAGCCTCATCATTGTAATTATGGTCTTTTTGAAAACAGGATTTCTTTTCCTTTCCGATTTTTTTATGTCTCCGGTAAGGAATAATGTAGTCCGTGACATCCGCAACGACCTGTTCAGAAAAATTCTATACCTTCCGCTTTCATATTACAGCGGCGAAAGAAAAGGTGACCTGATAAGCCGTATTACCGGAGATGTGCAGGAAATTGATTTTAATATTGTACTTCCATTTAAAAATTTTATCAAAGAACCGGTTACAATTCTTATTTATCTTGGGACATTGATTTATATGAGCCCAACCTTAACCATTTTTGTTTTTCTGATGCTGCCGATTTCCGGAGGTGTAATTGGTCGTGTGGGCCGTACGCTCAGAAAAAAATCGGTACTGGGTCAGAAACGTTTCGGTTCGCTCATATCTATACTCGAGGAAAGCATTAGTGGGTTAAAGGTTATTAAGGCTTTTAATGCTGAAAATAAAACCCGTAAAAAATTCACCGACGAGAATAATGCTTATGCCTGGATTCAGACCAAATTGTACCGCCGTCAAAACCTTGCTTCACCGCTCAGCGAATTTCTGGGTACCATTGTAATGGTTTTTGTGATGTGGTACGGAGCAACTTATGTATTGAAAAGTAATGGTGATCTCACCCCTCAGGAATTTATGGCTTACCTGATTATTTTCTCACAGATTATCAATCCGGCAAAATCACTTTCAACCTCCTGGTATAACCTGCAGAAAGGTTTTGCTTCGTGGGAACGTATTGAGGCCATTTTTAATGCCGATGATCTGATTCTGCAAAGTGACAATGCTATCCGGTTAAATAATTTTAAAAGTCAGATTGAATTCAGAAATGTCTGGTTTAAATATCAGACCGACAATGTGCTTAAAAATATTAATCTTGTTGTCCCGAAGGGAAAAACAGTAGCCCTGGTGGGCCAGTCAGGATCGGGAAAATCGAGCATGGTTGAGCTCATTCCCCGTTTTTACGATATCAGTCAGGGCGATATCTTTGTGGATGGAATAAAAATACAGGATCTGCATATCGCCGACCTCAGGCACCTGATCGGGTATGTCAACCAGGATCCGATTCTTTTCAACGATACCATTTTCAATAATATAGCCTTTGGTGTTGAATCAGCGGCCATGGAAGAAGTTATGGAAGCAGCAAAAGTGGCCAATGCCCATCAGTTTATTCTGGAATCGCCCGAAGGATATCAGACCTCTATTGGAGACAGGGGTGGAAAATTATCAGGAGGACAACGGCAACGTATCAGCATTGCGCGGGCTGTGCTTAAAAACCCACCCATACTGATTCTCGATGAGGCAACTTCTTCGCTCGATACCGAGTCGGAACGACTGGTGCAGGATGCCTTGAACCACCTGATGCAAAACAGGACTACCATTGTTATTGCACACAGGCTCTCAACAGTAATCCATGCCGACGAAATATGCGTTTTACACGAAGGCGAAATTGTTGAAAGAGGAAACCATGAGTCATTGCTTAAACTCAATGGTTATTATAAACGTTTACATGATTTGCAGATGTTCTCAGATGAATAATTGTATTTTATTTTAATTGATGCCGGTTATGTTTACCTCCGAATTTATAATTTTTAGTGCTTTTTTAGTTTTTATTCTTTCCATGCTGATGATCGATCTGCTGGTAGTAGGTCGCAACAGCCATGTTATTTCACTTCGGGAAGCCTTGTCATGGACTGGCGTTTGGGTAAGTTTTGCATTGCTGTTTTATCTGTTTCTCAGATTTTATGGTGACTCGCTCCATGGCATTACATCGATGGAACAACTTAAAGACAAAGTCAGCCGTTATGCTCCTATGTTGCTTAAAAGCATCGAAAACCTTGATTTCGAAAGTGCATTGAAACTTTACAGGCAAAATCTTGCCACCGAATATATTACAGGTTATCTTATCGAATATACCCTTTCTATCGATAATGTTTTTGTAATCATGATGATCCTTGCAGCTTTTTCAGTGAAGGAAGAATACTACAAGCATATTTTGTTCTGGGGCATACTGGGTGCAATTATTTTACGATTCATTTTTATTTTTATCGGCTCGGCACTGATCCAGAAATTTTCGTGGATACTGCTTGTATTTGGTGCATTTCTGATATACTCCGGAATTGATATGTTCCTGAAACGGAACAAAACCGAAAAAATTGAACCTCAGAAACACTGGCTGGTGAAATGGCTTTCGAAACATTTTCCTATTTACAAGCGATATGTAGCCGGAAACTTTTTTGTGAGGCAAAATAATAAATTGTATATCACACCTTTATTTATTGTTCTGATGCTGATTGAGTTTACCGATCTGATTTTTGCCCTCGACAGCATTCCTGCCATCTTTGCCATCACGCTCGATCCGTATATTGTATTTTTTTCCAATATTTTTGCCATCATCGGCTTAAGATCACTTTTCTTCCTGCTGATCAAAGTAGTTCATTTGTTTCATTATCTTAAGGTCGGGATCGCCATTCTGCTTGCATTTGTCGGGTTTAAGCTATTGTTTCACACCTTTCTCGACGATATCGGATTCAAAACGGTATATTCATTGTATTTCATTCTTTCTGTTATTGTTATGAGCATTGTCCTTTCCATGGTATTCCCTAAAAAAGTAAAAATGGCATGAGTACAAACGAGGAATTTAACAGTGCCCTGAGTGTCAATAAGGGAGTTGAACAACCCGAACCGGTCAACCATGAAGCAGCCAGCCGTTTTATCCAGCACAAAAAACGCAAACCGGATGTAGATACTCTTTTTACAGGGATCAGGGAGGGCAACCGTGTTGTGCTGAGCCAGGCTATTACCATTATTGAAAGTTCGCTGCACCAGCATCGCGAAATGGCACGCAGGCTCATCGAAAAATGCCTCCCGTATGCAGGGAATTCCTTCCGGATAGGAATAACCGGCGTACCTGGCGTGGGAAAAAGTACTTTTATTGAGGCTTTGGGAAAATATGTCACTGGTATGGGCAATAAACTTGCCGTACTTGCTATCGATCCGAGCAGCGAACGATCAAAAGGCAGCATTCTTGGCGATAAAACGCGTATGGAAGAACTCAGCACCGATCGCGATGCATATATCCGGCCATCGCCCTCAGCCGGCTCGTTGGGCGGTGTGGCACGTAAAACCCGCGAAACCATCATTTTATGCGAAGCAGCAGGATTTAATGTCATTTTTGTAGAAACCGTTGGTGTAGGGCAATCCGAAACGGCGGTGCATTCTATGGTCGATTTTTTTCTTTTGCTCATGCTGGCAGGTGCCGGTGATGAATTACAAGGTATCAAGCGGGGAATTATGGAAATGGCCGATCTGATAGCCATTACCAAAGCCGATGGGTCCAATATTCAGAAAGCTGAAATGGCCAGGGTGGAATATAAAAATGCCTTGCATCTGTTTCCTCCTGCTCCATCGGGTTGGATTCCTTCGGTTACTACATGCTCATCGGTTACCAAAACAGGAATAAACCAGATATGGGATCAAATAATGGAATATAAAAAACTGACGGTTTCAAACCATTATTTTTATTCCCGCCGTAGCGAACAGGCACGTTACTGGATGTTTGAAACCATTCACGAAACACTGCATCAGAAATTTTATCATCACCAGGGCGTGAAAGAAAACCTGCAGAAATATATCGATCAGGTGCTGGCCGACAAAATCAGTTCGTTCGAAGCAGCCAATAAATTGCTCGACATATATTTCAATAAAATTTAATGGTTTTTCAGCAGGATAATTTTTTTTGTTATCTCTGACCGGCCTGATGTTATTTTTATGAAGTATCAACCATCACTAATCCTGGTTTGCCCCATAAGCAATATCAACACCGTAAATATTTTCCCCATAATGAAAAAGTAAATATTTGTATTTAACATTACAATATGGTGGTCTAAAAAATTAGGACAGCAACATAAGTTAAAAAATTAACGTAAA
>CAZLJX010000015.1:0-81379 GCA_964559985.1 uncultured Bacteroidales bacterium | reverse complement strand
TAATACAATGAATAATTTAATCATAACACATAACTAGCAACTTAGATTAATTATTAAAAAACGAATGTTTAGCAATGTAAAAAAAATATTTATCTTTATATAGGAATAAAATAAATATTAATAATTTATAAATCAATATATTATGAATAATATTTGGAAAATTTGTGTTTTTTCTTTGCTGGTGATTTTTTCGTGCCAGCCAAAAAATGAACCGGCTGCATTTAAAATTACAGGCAAAATACAGGGTTTAGAGCGTGGAAAAGTTTACCTCGAAAAGAAATCGGATGGCACTACAGTGATTGTTGATAGCACAAACATTATAAAGGGTGCTTTCACATTGAAAGGTCATGTTGATTTTCCCGAAATGTATCAGCTTCGTATCGATACCCTAAAGCTGAAACAGCAGGTTTTTGTTGAGAATGGCAATATATGCGTTACTATTGATGCTGAAAATCCCGACAATGTCAATATTGATGGATCACAGGCCGATAGCCTCTTCAGACAGTTTAAAACCCTGAACCGCCATTTCGAAAGCATAAAGGAGGAATTGATGCGGCAATACAATGATGCGGCCAATTATAACAATGCTAAACTGTTTAAACAGACCGACCTTCGTTATGATTCACTCGAGCATGAATGGAATGAATTTATATTTGATTTTGTTTCACAACACCGGAGTTCTCCTGTAGCCCCTTATCTTGTTTACAGCAGGTTGATTTATAATCTTGACCTTGAAAATCTGAAAAAAACAGTTGCCATGTTTGATTCAACCATGTTAAAGTCGGTTTACCTGCAGAAAATGATCAGCAGGATTGAAATATTGGAAAATGTGGCTGTCGGGAAACCAGCACCTGATATTACACAACCTGCACTCAATGGAGGTAAATTAAGTCTTTCACAGTATAAAGGGCAGGTTGTATTGGTTGATTTCTGGGCATCGTGGTGCGGGCCATGCAGAAGGGCAAACCCTGAGGTAGTCAGGATTTTCAGAAAATACAATAAGAAAGGCTTTACGGTGTTAGGAGTTTCTCTTGATAAAAATAAAGATGCCTGGTTGAAAGCCATCCGCGACGATAAACTGGCATGGGACCATGTTTCTCAACTCAACGGATGGGAAAATCAAGCTGCCAGGGATTGGGGCGTTATGTCGATTCCACATTCTTTTCTCATCGGAAAAGATGGAATCATCGTATATGATAATCCTGACCCCGGGAAATTGGAGGAACTGTTGAACACCCTGCTAAAATAACCCGCAGATAACGCCTCAGAAACATTATGTGTTTAATCCACACAAAGCGAAAAAAAAATTACCTGTACATTGAATTAATTTGTGCCACACCAACCAGGCGGTCGTATTCCGGAAAACGGTTTCGCTGATAAACCATAATAAAATAGTCGTTTTCAGTTCCGGCATGGCTGCCTTCAATGGTGAAAAAACTTGCTTTCAGGGTTTCCTTATTTAATGCCATAAGCTGGTAATTATAATAGCCTTGTTTAAGCAGCATCCTTAATTCATACATTTTTTTTTCGTAATTATATACCATTTTATTACGGTTCGAAAAGTTCCAGTTACTCAATCCCCCGAAAACATATACATCGCTGTTTAAATAAGGAATTGAGGCATTTAAAGTAAAATAGACATGGCAGTAATCGGCATCGGTATTGCTGTCAAAGGCATTGGATGCGTTAATAATATATTTTCCGTTAAAATCTTTTTCAAAAGAATATCTCTTATGTGATCGTGAATCGGCCGTTATCAGACGTACATGCCAGGCCGAATCAAGGAAAATCATTTTATCAATACCATCGCCTCCGGTCGAAAAACTCCGGGTATCGAAACTCCTGAATTCATTACCAGCGGCGAAAATGTTTTCTTCTTCAAAATCGTAAACCAGTTCGTCGCCCTTGAGGTAACGTGGTTTTAAATTGGTAATCAGGTTGTCTGACCGCCAGTTTTGCTGTAATACAACTTTTAAATCGCTGAAAACATCATTTACTGTAAGGCCGTTGAGCTGAATGGTAAAGTCAATTTCGTGGCACGACCGTTGTAAATCTGCCAGGGTGGCTGCTTTAATAACAGGTGTAATACCAACCAGTGGCTCGCTGACGAAAAATCGCAGGGTAAATTGTAAACTGTCGCGGTTATGATCTTTATAAACCATCACTGCGTAGTTGCCTGATAATAAAAAACTAAAATGTATATCGGGGAAAGCAAACCGGTAGTGAACATAGGGTATTGTTGTATTGGATGAAAATGAATAATCGGTAACCATACATTCATTGATACCATCGATATAATCACCCGAAAAAGTACCGGCAGCAGTCCAGTCAGCCTTGCAATGAACAAAAGTGGCAGTAAAATTTTCAGCTGAAGTGGCAATGTGGTCAAACTGCAGTTCAAGCATATCAGTGCCGTTAAGGTTAATGAACGGATAACTCATCTCATTTCCACTTTTAAAGAGCCTAACTGATGTTATCTGGTCGCTGAAAATATAATCGTCATAGATATAACCCTGATTTTGAATCATTTCTGGCAATCGAGGGGTGGTTTGTGAAAAACAAGGCGTTACCATGATAAACAATTGGATAAAATATGTGTTAAAATGGAGGATTTTATTAATCATATTGAATGAACTGTATGTTTTATCTGAAAATTGCTTTTGTAATAATTTAAAAACCAAAAATAATTATATTTGTCAATAACAAATAAATTCATTTTTTTAATGCCAGAAGTAATTTCAATCAAAAAAGGATTTGATATTCGCCTTCTTGGCGAAGCGGCCATTCAACTTCAAAAGGCTATTCCATCGGTTTATTATGCGGTAAAACCTTCCGATTTTCGCAGCATTAAACCCAAATTGCTTATCAATCAAGGAGATGTTGTTCTTGCCGGATCGCCATTATTTTGCGACAAAACTAAGCCTGAATTGCTTGTTACTTCACCGGTAAGTGGTATGATTCATGACATTGTAAGGGGCGACAGAAGGGTGATTCAAGAAATTGTTATCAAATCGGATGAAATTATTAATTACCAGCAATTTGATGTAAATGACATTGATACAAAGCAAAAGGTCACAGCGTTGTTACTCAGGAGCGGTTTATGGCCTTTAATCAGGCAGAGACCGTTCAATATCATTGCAAAACCAGATGAAACTCCAAAAGCAATTTTTATCAGCGGCTTCGACACAGCACCACTTGCTCCTGATTATGATTTTATACTCCGCGGCAAATTACCTGAATTTCAGAAAGGCATTGACATCCTAAAATTGCTGACCCACGGGAAAATTCATTTGGGTGTCAATGGTTCGCGTTTGTTATCTGATGTTTATAGTGCCGTTCAGGGTGTTGAAATTCATTATTTTAAGGGTCCTCATCCAGCCGGAAATGTGGGTGTACAGATTCATCACACCGACCCGGTCAATAAAGGCGAGGTGGTTTGGGTGATCAATCCTCAGGATGTAGCGATGATCGGCCGTTTTTTTCTGACCGGCAAAACAGATTATACACGCGTCGTTGCCCTGACAGGCTCCCAGGTAATTAAACCTGCATATTATGAAATTATTACTGGCATGCATGTGAAATCGCTGGTTGAAAATAATATAGCTGGCGAAAACAATCGTTATATCAGCGGAAATGTACTTACAGGTAATCGCATTGAAATATTTGGATTTACAGGTTTTTACGATAACCAGATTACCGTGATCCCTGAAGGAAACCTTCCGGAATTTTTAGGTTGGGCCTTACCCGGATTGAAAAAACTTAGCCTTTCGCGTACTTTTCTTTCATGGTTAACACCTCAAAAAAAATATAAACTCAATACCAATATGCATGGCGAAGAGCGAGCCTTTGTCATGACGGGGCAATATGAAGAAGTATTACCCATGGATATTTACCCTGTTTTCCTTCTGAAAGCTATATTGGCTGAAGATATTGAAAAAATGGAACAACTTGGAATCTACGAAGTGATAGAAGAAGATATGGCATTATGCGAATTTGCCTGCACCTCGAAAATTGAAGTACAGCAGATTCTGAAAAAAGGTATTGAATTGATGATACAGGAAATGAATTGATTACAAAATAAAATTTTTAACATTGAAAGCATTACATCGTTTTCTTCGTCGTGTAAAACCCTTTGTGCAGCCTGGACATCGTTTTTCCATGTTCAGGTCAACTTACGAAGCATTTGAAACTTTTCTTTTTGTACCGGGGCATGTTACCAGGCATGGAGTCCATATTCGCGATGCCATTGACCTGAAACGTACCATGAGTGTTGTAATTCTGGCCATGATGCCGGCTTTGCTATTTGGTATTTATAATACAGGTTATCAGCATTTTTTATCAACCGGAAATCTTGACCAAATAGGTTTCTTTTCTGTGTTCTGGTATGGATTCTTGAAGGTTTTCCCCATCATTGTGGTATCTTATGTGGTCGGACTTGGAATTGAGTTTGCCTTTGCCCAGGTCAGGAATCATCAGGTCAATGAAGGTTACCTGGTATCTGGTATGCTTATCCCGCTTATCATGCCTGTAAATGTGCCGTTATGGATGGTTGCCGTATCCGTGGTTTTTGCTGTCATCATCGGGAAAGAGGTTTTTGGCGGTACCGGAATGAATATTTTAAATCCTGCATTAACCGCAAGGGCATTTTTATTTTTCGCCTATCCGTCGCATATGACAGGAGAAAGTGTATGGATAGCTCAGAAAGCGGATGCATTTTCAGGGGCAACACCGCTGGCGCATGCCGCTGCATATGAAATAGATAAAATTCCTTCCTCATGGGATATGTTTCTGGGTTTTATTCCTGGCTCGGTGGGAGAAACTTCGGCACTTGCCATTTTGCTAGGTGCAATAATTCTGGTGGTGACGGGTATAGGCAGTTTACGTATAATGCTGTCAGTAGTAGCGGGTGGTTTATTTTCAGGATTGCTGATCAATATATTTGCTGTAAATCCCTATATGGCCATACCAGCGTGGCAACATCTCATTATGGGTGGCTTCGCCTTTGGAGCTGTTTTTATGGCAACAGATCCGGTGACTGCTTCTCAAACACCTGCAGGAAAAATAATTTACGGGTTTTTTATTGGTGTTTTTGCAATTATTATCAGGGTATTAAACCCGGCCTATCCCGAAGGAATGATGCTTGCCATATTGTTGATGAACGTTTTTGCGCCAATGATTGATCATTATGTTATTGAAGCTCATATCAGGCGAAGATTGGGTAGGGTAAAAACGGTAACACAAAAAAGTGAGTTAACATGAAAATAGATACACAAAGTAATAATTATACATTTTTGTATTCGGCCATCCTTGTTGTTGTTTTTGCTACAGTGTTGTCGGTTGCTGCTTTAAAATTACAACCACTGCAGCAGAAAAACCGCGATCTGGAAAAAAAGCAGAATATCCTGGCTTCGGTTCATATTGTTTGTAAAACCGATAGTGTTGAAATATTGTGGAAAAAATATATGAGGAATGCTTTTTTAATCGATTCGGCCGGTAATATTGCAGAAGGAACAGCTTTTAACCTAAATATGAAAGAGGAGCTGGCCAAAAAGCCTTCAGAGAGAAAACTGGCTGTTTTTGAATGTGTCCTTTCCGACAGCAGCCATGTATATGCCCTCCCTGTCAGAGGAACCGGTTTATGGGGCCCAATTTGGGGATATGTATCATTGAAAGATGATTTTAAAACCATTTACGGAGCCTTTTTCGATCATGAAGGTGAAACCCCCGGATTGGGAGCCGAAATTGCCTTACCCGTATTTCAGCAACAGTTTAATGGAAAAAAAATATTTAACGAAAATGGAGATTTTACCTCGGTTAAAGTATTAAAACCTGGGCAGTCAGAAGGTAATATTCATGCTGTTGACGGCATATCGGGAGGAACCATTACTTCAAAAGGCCTTGACGCTATGCTTCACCATTGCCTTGCAATGTATCAACCTTTTTTTTTACACAGAAAAAATAAATAATATATGGCTGTATTTTCAAAAAAGGAACGTGAACTTTTGTTCAACCCCCTCGATATGAGCAACCCTATAACTGTACAGGTGTTGGGAATCTGTTCGGCGCTGGCAGTGACTGTAAAACTTAAACCCGCCATTGTAATGGCTTTATCAGTGATAGCTGTAACTGCATTTTCGAATGTAATTATCTCATTATTAAGAAATACCATTCCATCACGGATCAGGATTATTGTTCAATTGGTGGTGGTAGCAGGTTTGGTAATACTGGTAAATGAATTACTTAAAGCCTTCGTATATGATGTTAGCAAACAACTTTCGGTATTTGTAGGGTTAATAATTACCAACTGCATTATAATGGGAAGGCTCGAAGCATTTGCACTGGGTAATAAACCCTGGCCTTCTTTCCTGGATGGGGTAGGAAATGGTGCAGGTTATGGTTTGATTCTTATTGTTGTGGCCACAATACGCGAAATTTTTGGATCGGGTACTTTTCTTGGAATGCAGGTTATTCCTCATTCATGGTATTTAAAAGCCGGAGGTTTTTATGAAAACAATGGCATGATGATTCTTCCACCAATGGCATTGATTTTACTGGGAATTATCATCTGGATACATCGTTCCATCCATCATCAGCTTATTGAAAAAAATTAATTCATTACCAATATGGAAAACCTTTTCAACATATTTTTAAAATCGGTTTTCATCGATAATATGGTGTTTGCCTATTTTCTTGGTATGTGCTCGTACCTTGCTGTCTCGAAAAAGGTAAGTACCGCACAGGGTCTTGGAATAGCGGTAATTTTTGTTATGGTAATTACTGTTCCGGTCAACTACCTGCTTGAAACTTATGTTTTAAAGAGCGGGGCACTGCGTTGGCTGCTTGGAGACATAGCATCGGAGCTTGACCTTGGATTTTTAAGTTTTATCATGTTTATTGCTGTTATTGCTTCCATCGTTCAGCTGGTTGAAATGATTGTTGAAAAATTTGCACCTGTTCTTTACACCCAGCTGGGTATCTTTTTACCCCTCATTGCTGTGAATTGTGCTATCCTTGGTGGGGCATTATTTATGCAACAACGTGAGTTTCATAGCCTGAGCGAAGCTACTGCCTATGCTGCAGGTTCGGGGGTAGGTTGGGCTATTGCTATTGTTGCCATAGCAGCCATACGTGAAAAAATAAAATATTCCAATGTTCCTGTTCCCCTTCGTGGGTTAGGTATTACATTTATTATCACCGGACTTATGGCAATTGCTTTTATGGGCTTTATGGGTATTAAACTTTGATATGACTGAAAAATTTTATTTATGTTACTAAGCATTTCTCAATTTGCAGTAATTCTTTCCAGCATCCTGGTTTTTTTGTTGGTTATCATGGCTCTGGTTTTGGTTTTAATCATTGCCAAAAATAAACTGATACCTTCCGGCGATGTTACAGTAAGTATTAATCATAATGAACGTGAACTGATCGTCAGGCAGGGAACCAATCTGCTATCTGCATTGGGTGAAAATAAAATTTTTCTTCCTTCGGCTTGTGGCGGAAAAGGATCGTGCGGAATGTGTAAATGCCAGGTCGATAGTGGTGCAGGAACGATATTGCCTACCGAAACGGGTTTTTTTACACGAAAACAAAGAGCCGATAACTGGAGGCTTGCCTGCCAGGTAAAATTACGCGAAAATATTGAAATGCGAATTCCGGAAGAAATACTGGGAATAAAAAAATGGGATTGTACAGTGGTTTCAAACCGAAACGTAGCTACTTTTATTAAAGAACTGGTGGTCAGGCTTCCGGAAACAGAAAAGTTGCATTTCAGGTCAGGAGGATATATTCAGGTCGATGTTCCTGCCTGCAAAGTACATTACAAGGATTTTGAAATTGGAGAAAAGTATCGTGCCGACTGGGACAAATTCCATTTGTTTGACCTGGTAATGAATAACCCTGAACCCACTTTCAGAGCCTATTCAATGGCAAACCATCCAGCCGAAGATGATATTATTATGTTGAATGTACGCATTGCCTCACCTCCGGTTGATAGGGTGAAAGGAGGATTTATGAAGGTAAATCCCGGGATTTGCTCCTCCTATATCTATTCTTTAAAACCAGGCGACCCGATAACCATTAGCGGACCTTTCGGAGAATTTTTCCTGAAACCTACCACGCATGAAAAAATGTTTATTGGCGGTGGTGCAGGAATGGCACCTATGCGTTCACATTTATTTCATCTTTTCAGGACCGAAAAACACCAGCATAAAACCACTTTCTGGTACGGTGCCCGTTCGCTTCGAGAAGTTTTTTACATGGATGAGTTTCTTGAAATAGAGCGCAATTTCCCTAATTTCAAATTTACCCTTGCATTGTCAGAACCCCTTGCTGAGGATGACTGGAAAGGCCCTACAGGTTTTATACACCAGGTTATTTATGATTTATACCTTAGTAAACATCCTGAACCTGAAGAAGTTGAATATTATCTTTGCGGTCCCCCGCAGATGAACGCCGCCGTACAGAAAATGTTGGCCGATCTTGGCGTTCCGAAAGAAAATATCGCCTTTGACGATTTCGGGGGTTAATATTTCTTTTGTTGAAAATTGTAATTTGTTTACCACCATGAAGTTATTATCATATTTTCTATTGCTGTTAGTCCTTTCAGCAGGTTGTAAAAAATATTATTTCAACGAAGGATATATGCATGGAACAACTTATCACATTAAATATAAGGCTGATAAAGATTATAAGGCTGAAATAGAAATCAGTATGCACCATGTTGATAAAGCGCTGTCAACCTTTGATTCCGGATCGGTTATTTCACTGATTAACCGCAATGAAAAAACAGAAGTCAGCGATTCCCATTTTCTGAAGGTTTTTTCGCGTGCTGCTGAAATCTCAGAAATTACCGGCGGAGCTTTTGATATTACAGTGGCACCTTTGGTCAATGCCTGGGGATTCGGCTTTAAAAAAATGAACGAGGTTGATTCTTCGCTGATATCAAACCTAATGAAAACAGTGGGATACAAAAAGGTGAAATTTGAAAATGGTAAAATTATCAAACAAAATGTCAACACAATGCTCGATTGCAGTGCCATAGCCAAAGGTTACTCGGTCGATGTTGTTTCCGAATTTCTTGAAAATAAAGGTATTAACAACTATATGGTCGAAATCGGGGGAGAAGTCAGGGCGAAAGGAAAAAACCCGAACGGACTGGCCTGGCAGATAGGCATTGACAAACCTATTGATGATGCTACGGGGCAGGTGCATGAACTCCAGGATATTATTGCTCTTGACAATATGGCAGTGGCAACTTCGGGTAATTACCGGCAGTTTTATGAAAAAAATGGTGTAAAATATGCCCATACCATTAATCCTTTTACCGGTTATCCGGCAAACAGCAATATGTTAAGCGCCACGGTTTTTGCACACGATTGTATGACTGCCGATGCTTTTGCAACAGCATTTATGGTGATGGGTTATGAAAATAGCCGCGAACTGGCAGGGAGAACCCCATTTATAAAAGTGTATTTTATTTACTCCAATGCTGAGGGTAATACATTAATATGGTTCTCTCCTGAAGTTGAGCCGTTGATTGTAAAAGATTAAAATAGTGATAAATCGGCTTTTTCGGGAAATGAATCAAGGTTAAGTTGATTTTTTATAAATTGTTTCATTACCTCAATATTACCTGTTGTATAGAAATGGTAATCTACTTTTTTTTCAGATCTTTTACTATCCAGTTTTAATGACTCGATAAGGTCGGCAGTGCGTCGGGCAACTGCTGGTGAAGGATCGAGAATCACCATATTATCACCAGTTATTTCTTTAATTCTATTGATTAAAAAAGGATAATGGGTACAGCCAAGAACAAGATGGTCAATATTTTTCTCTAACATTGGGGTAATATAAGCTTCAAGCAGCTGATGTGCTTCTTCCGATTGTGTCAAAGCTTTTTCAACCAGCTCAACCAATCCAAAACCAACTTGTATATGTAATTCAATGTTGGTAGCAAATTTCTGGCTTGTTTCCTTAAACAGGCGACCATTGAATGTTCCTTGAGTAGCCAGAATGCCAACATGCCCTGTTTGTGAATTAAGTGCTGCAGGTTTTACTGCCGGCTCCATACCTACAAAAGGAAGTTTGAAGGTCAGGCGTAAATCGTCAATTGCTGCTGCAGTAGCTGTGTTACAGGCCACTACAATCAATTTACACCGGTGCGATAAAAGAAACCGTACACAACGGAACACCAGATGTTTTATCTGTTCGTCACTTTTCCCGCCATATGGGCAGTTGCCGCTATCGGCAAGATAGATGATATTTTCCGAAGGCAGAAGCTTAATTACCTCACGCCATACAGAAAGCCCTCCTAAACCTGAATCGAATATACCTATCGGTTGATTATTCATAGTTCTGATTTCATGATGCAAAGATGAGGAAAAAAAAATGTCCGTGAAATATTGAAGAAAAAAAATAGAAGAAACATTATAGAAAATCAAACTTTAGCAGTACCTGTGAACAAGGTTTTTTCTTGTTGGTATATTATTTTTGAAACATTGGAATAATATTTTAAATTTGCATGCACTCATCTTAATTATTTTGTTTAAAATGAATAAGATACGATTTTTAGTTTTACTTTTTTGTCTTGTAAATTTTTCTTCACAGGCGCAAATCAATGAAAACGGATATCCGTTTTTCCGTAATTACCCTCCCGAAGAATATGGTGGCAGTGAACAAAACTGGTGCATGGTTCAGGATGGCCGTGGTTTTATGTATATTGGAAACCAGGATGATGGAATTTTTGAATTCGATGGAAAAAACTGGACACAGATTATCATTGATAACCAATCACCTGTAAAAAGCCTGGCAGTTGACGACCGGTTTACAGTTTTTGTGGGTGCTATTGGCGAATTCGGGTACCTCAATCCTGATCAGTCAGGCAAACTGCATTATATATCGCTTTCGAATCAGCTTGATAGCACAGAAAATGATTTCGCTGATATTTTCCGGATTATCTGCCTTCCGGGGAAAGTGTTCTTTTGTACCATTAGAGAAATTTTTCAGTTTGACTATCAAAAAGTTCAAAAAATTGCCACTCTCCCGTCATATACCTTTTTAACTTTTTATCAGAATAATAACATTTATATAGGTAATTATATGGATGGTTTATTCCAAATGAAAAATGACACTTTCTTACTTGCCCCAGGCGGTGAATTTTTCTCAAGGAAAAACATCTTTAGCATTTTATCCGATAAAGAAAATATGATAATTATCACGGGGGCTGAAGGTTTCTACCGGTACAATCCGGTTTCAGGTGAAATTTCTCACGATTTTTTTATTGATAAAGATAACTACTGGAAAGACGGAAATTATTTTTACCATTCGGTTTTGTTGCCCGACGGCAGCATTGCCAGTGCAACAACCAATAAAGGCGTATTTCATATTTCACCCGATGGGAATATTAAAGATTTGTTTTACAAAGGATCTGGCATGCTGGATGATCAGTGTACCTATGTTTTTTATCCACCAAATAAATCAGGCCTTTCTGATCCATTATGGGTAACAAATTTCCAGGGTTTAACCAAATTTGAAATTAATAGCCCTTTCCGCTTTTTTGGCGAGGAATCGGGTTTGAGCGGGCTTATTCTGGATATTATAAGGTTTGAAGGGAAACTGTATGTTGCTACCAGTGCTGGTGTTTATGTACAGAAATTTGATAAAAACAATATGCCTTATTTCGAAAAAGTGAATGGTATAGATGATCAGTCATGGTCGCTATTGCGGTTTTACAGCAATGACAAAAACAGGGAAATACTTTTAGCAGGCACAAATCAGGGTATTTACCAGATTACCGGAAACAAGGCTGTGAATATTGATGCTATGCTGGTTGGTAACAATCCGCCTGAAAGGAAACTTTATATCTATAAACTGATTGCTTCATCAACCATACCGGATGCTTTTTATGCAGTAGGGAAAAATAAAGTATTGATCAGTTATAAAAACAATACCTGGAAAATTGAAAAGGAGAAAATATTTAGATCTGAAATCAGGGAAGAAATACGCACACTGGCCGAGGAACCAGACGGCACCATATGGTTTGGCACCGATTATAGTGGTTTTTACCGCCATAAAAATGGACGGAATCAACAATTTACTGAAAAAGATGGACTACCCTCTGTCAATTCCTGCAATGTGTTTCAATTAAATAATAAAGTTGTTTTTGGTACAATAAATGGTTTTTACACGTTTGATACCATTCATAATATTTTTATCCCCGATTCCTCTTTTGGGAAAGCATTTTATAAAAAAGAAGGCACTATTTTCCGGGTTGCTCAATCCGAAAATGGGGATATCTGGATAAGTTTAATCCATGAAAAAAGAAAATGGGTTGAACATCTGGTGAAGGAAAATAAAGGATATATGAGGGATACAATGCCATTTATGCGTTTACCCAATAATACGGCCGATGCTGTGTTTTGCGATGCTGGTATTACCTGGTTTGGTATGTCAAAAAAAATATACAGTTATAATACCCACTTTGCCAAAGATTATTTTCTGCCTTATAACTGTCATATAAGGAAAGTAAAAATCAGTGAAGATTCGGTAATATTCAACGGCACTTTTTTTGCCCCTGCTGCTGAAAACGGAATTCGTACTGTTATAATTAATCAGCCGGAAGGGCAGGTTTATAATATTAAATATAAATACAATAACCTGACTTTTTACTGGAGTGCCGCGTTTTTCGAGAATGAAGAGTCATTAAAATACAGCTGGATGCTCAAGGGCAGCGATAAACCCTGGTCGAAATGGAGCAGTGAAACGCATTATCCTATCACCAATATCAACGAGGGGGACTATATTTTTAAAGTCAAAGCAATTAATATTTATGGTGTTGAAAGCCAGCCGGCAACATTTGCTTTTTATATCAAACCTCCTTTCTACAGAACTATCGTAGCATACATATTATATGTTGTGTTTCTTGTGTCGCTGATAGTTGTCATTGTAAAAGCCTATACCCGCAAACTGGAACTCGAGAAAATACAACTCGAAAAAATCGTAGCCGAACGTACAGCTGAAGTTGTGGCTCAAAAATCAGAAATCGAAAAACAAAGGGATGAAATTGTACTTCAGAAGCAAAATATTGAAGCAAGTATTCATTATGCCAGCCGCATACAAACCGCGATTTTACCACATAAAGATTTCATCGATAACTACTTATCAGAATATTTCATTTTATGGCGTCCACGTGATATTGTAAGTGGCGATTTTTACTGGATGACCGCCAAGGATGATAAAATTATTGTTGTGGCAGCCGACTGCACCGGTCATGGAGTACCAGGCGCTTTTATGAGCATGCTGGGTGTATCATTCCTGAATGAAATTGTGGTTAAAAATGGTATTACCAATGCACATGAAATTTTAAATCACCTCAGAAGCAATGTTAAACGTACGCTTGATCAGACAGGAAAAGAAGGTGAAGCTAAAGACGGTATGGATATTGCACTATCTGTCTTCGATCTGAAAAATAATAGATTACAGTTCTCCGGTGCCTACAACCCCTGTTATTTATTCCGCAATGGTGAGTTTATCGAAATAAAGGCCGACCGTATGCCTATTGGTATTTATATCAAGGAAAAAGAATCGTTTACACTGAATGAAATGGATATTCAGCATGGTGATGTTTATTATATTTTCTCCGACGGATATGTCAGCCAGTTTGGCGGCGGAACCGGCGAAAAATTCAAATCGAGCCGTATGCGCGAATTGTTATCACAGATACACATGAAACCCATGGAAGAACAAAAACAAATTCTTGACCAGCGCATTGATGAATGGAGAGGCGATCTTGAACAGGTCGATGATATACTCGTTTTTGGTGTCAGATTGTAAATGTTTTATGCATTAGCAAAAAAAAATTACTTTTACCCCGCGATCTCAAACAGCATTATTTCTTTTAAAATATGAATAAAAATCAGCTTCAGGCTTTAATTCTTACATTATTTGTTTTATTGATATTTTCTTTATATTCCTGTAACAATGATTTCAATATTAACGATGAGTGGGAAAATATAACCGTTGTTTATGGTATTTTAGACCCTAATGAACCGGTAAATTATATCCGTGTTAATAAAGCTTTCCTGGGTGTGGGCGATTTGTACCAGATGGCAGCTGTGAGCGATTCCATTCAGTATCCTCCTGTGCTGGATGTTAAACTGGAACGTTACGACCATGGCGTTTTACGGCAGACTATTCAGCTTGCCGATACGGTTATCCCCAAAGAACAAAATAATCCGTATGGACAACTCGGTATTTTTGCCACAGACAATAATATTCTGTATTATACGCGGCAGGTGATATCGCCTGGTTATAAATATAAACTTCGTATTAACAGCTATCTGTTACCCAACGAAGTTTGGAGTGAAACTGAACTGATGAATCCTGCTGATTTTAAAATACTGAAACCAACTTCAACGATACCACCTAAAATTGCTTTTGAAGACTATAACCGTAATTTCGATTTTGAATGGGAATCAGTAGCTAATGGAAGAATATACCAGGTAGTGGTGAGGTTTCATTATTCCGAAACAACAACTTCAGGCACTACTTTAAAATATACCGACTGGATTTTAACACCTGAATATTCACTTTCACTTAGCGGAGGTGAAAAAATGCTAAAATCAGTAAAAGTGATTGATTTTTACCAGATGCTTGTTAACCAGATCCCTGAGGCTCACGGAGAGGTAAGAAGACCCTTATCCGTTGATTTTATGTTTTTTATTGCTCATGAGGAACTTAATATTTATATTCAGGTTACAAAACCTTCTACCAATATTGTTCAGGATCGACCCTCTTATACAAACATTAAAAATGGCATAGGAATTTTTACCTGCCGCATCAATAAAGAAATTCCTGACAGGATATTGACATTCAGAACAATCGATTCCATTGCTAACGGGAAATATACACGCAAACTGGGTTTCACAAACTTATAGCCTGTCTGAGCTGATTATTTCATATACTCGTTAATAAATACCTGCTTGTTTTATACTCTATAGTTTTCTGTCGTTTTGTCAGAAAACAGGTGGTTAATTTTTAGAAATGTCATAAAACAGCGATTTTATAAAGGCAAAATGTCCGGAAAAGAATATGGCATAATGATTGAATAAGTGATGAACATAAATAAAAAGATATAACTTAAAAATCATATAAAATGGGAAAAATTATTGGAATCGATCTTGGTACAACCAACTCATGTGTTGCTGTCATGGAAGGCAACGAAGTAGTGGTTATACCGAATAATGAAGGAAAAAGAACTACTCCGTCTGTAGTGGCATTTACCGAATCAGGAGAAAGGAAAATAGGAGATCCGGCAAAACGTCAGGCCATTACAAACCCAAGAAATACGGTTTATTCCATCAAACGTTTTATGGGCGAAACTTTTGAACGCACCCAGAAAGAAATTAACCGGGTACCATACCAGGTTGTCAAAGGCGAAAATAACACACCCAGGGTTGTTATTGGCGACCGGAAATATTCACCGCAGGAAATTTCGGCCATGATTCTTCAGAAAATGAAGAAAACAGCCGAAGATTACCTTGGAACTGAAATTACCGAAGCAGTTATTACCGTTCCGGCTTATTTCAGCGATTCGCAGCGACAAGCTACCAAAGAAGCCGGTGAAATTGCCGGCCTTACGGTACGCCGCATAATAAACGAGCCTACAGCTGCTTCATTGGCGTATGGCCTTGATAAGAAAAACAAAGACATTAAAATCGCCGTTTTCGACCTGGGAGGTGGTACTTTCGATATTTCAATCCTCGAACTGGGCGATGGTGTTTTTGAAGTAAAATCGACCAATGGAGATACCCATCTTGGTGGTGACGACTTTGACCAGTGTGTGATTGACTGGCTGGCAGAAGAATTTAAGAAAGAAGAAGGCATTGATCTCAGGCATGATCCAATGGCGCTGCAACGTTTAAAAGAAGCTGCCGAAAAAGCTAAGATTGAGCTCTCAAGCACTACTTCTACTGAAATTAATCTTCCGTATATCATGCCTGTAAACGGGATACCAAAACACCTTGTAAAAACCCTTTCGCGTGCTAAATTTGAGCAACTCACCGATCAATTGATACAGGCTACCATTGAACCATGCCGTAAAGCACTGAAAGATGCAGGAATGGGAGTAAACGATATTGACGAAGTAATTTTAGTAGGTGGTTCAACCCGTATTCCTGCTATTCAGAATATCGTTGAAAAATTTTTCGGCAAGGTACCATCAAAAGGCGTAAACCCCGATGAAGTGGTAGCTGTTGGTGCCGCTATTCAAGGCGCTGTGCTTACCGGCGAAATAAAAGACGTATTGCTTCTCGATGTTACTCCTCTGTCATTGGGAATTGAAACCATGGGTGGTGTGTTTACGAGACTTATCGAATCAAATACTACCATTCCCACCAAAAAGTCGGAAGTTTTTACTACGGCCAGCGATAATCAGCCATCGGTTGAAATTCATGTGCTGCAGGGTGAAAGACCACTGGCATCGCAGAATAAAACCATAGGGCGTTTCCATCTTGATGGTATTCCTCCGGCTCCGCGCGGAATTCCGCAGATTGAAGTAACTTTCGATATTGATGCCAATGGTATTTTAAACGTTTCGGCAAAAGATAAAGCCACCGGCAAAACCCAAAGTATCCGCATTGAAGCTTCATCAGGGCTTACCGATGCTGAAATCAAACGTATGAAAGCTGAAGCCGAAATGCATGCTGCCGAAGATAAAGCCGAACGCGAACGTATTGATAAACTCAATGCCGCAGATAGCCTTATTTTCCAGACAGAAAAACAACTGAAGGAATTTGGAGATAAAATCCCGGCTGATAAAAAAGCTCCTATTGAAGCAGCTTTAAGTAAGCTCAAAGAAGCCCACAAAAGCCAGAATATTACTGCCATTGATGAAGCAACCGCTGAGCTGAACAATGTTTTCCACGCTGCAGCACAGGATATGTACAATGCTTCTGGTGCCGGAGCCCAGGGTGGTCAGCAACAGACAACGTCAGACAAAGGGGCAAATTCTGGCAAAAAAGATGCTGAAGTCACCGATGTCGATTTTGAAGAAGTGAAGTAATACCTGAAAAATGATATTAATAGCCGGATTTTTCCGGCTATTTTTTTTTTAATCAACCAGCATTTATCTACTTTTGGGTAATAAAAGACAGGGAATGCCAAAGAAATTTTTTCGCCGGTTTATTTTGCTGGTGATATTCAGATGGTTTAAAGATCTGAATGCAATTACAGGAACTTACCTGTATAGTAAAAGAATTTATAGTTTAAAAGTATTGCTTAAAAACCAGGCAAAAGATTTAATATTGATTTTGTTGGGAATTTTGTCTGCGGGTTTTGGCTTAAAGGGTTTTCTGCTCCCAAATATGTTTATCGATGGAGGGGTTACAGGTGTCAGCCTGCTGGTTTCTGCTCTTACCGGAATTTCCATTTCTGTGTTGCTATTAATCATCAATGTTCCATTCATTATTATGGCTTTCAGGCAAATAGATAAATTATTTGCATACAAAAGTATTATAGCCATTATTGGCTTGGCCATCTGCCTTGCAATTATTCCTTATCCTATTATTACCAAAGATAAATTACTGGTTTCGGTTTTTGGTGGTTTTTTCCTGGGTGCAGGCATTGGTCTGGCTGTAAGGGGAGGGGCAGTGCTCGATGGTACTGAGATACTTGCAATTTATCTGAGCCGTAAATGGGGAACAACAGTCGGGGATATTATCTGGATGGTCAATGTATTTATTTTTTCTGCTGCAGCTTACCTTTTATCCATCGAAACAGCTCTTTATTCCATATTGATTTACCTGGCAGCTTCAAAAACGGTCGATTTCCTGCTGGAAGGGGTGGAAGAATATACCGGAATTACCATTATTTCAATCCACAGTGATGAAATAAGAAGAATGTTGCAGGAAAAACTCAAATTCGGAGTTACAATTTATTCCGGCAAACGTGGATTTGGAAAAACCGGCGAAAACCTGTCAGGGATTGATATTGTTTTTACAGTAATTACCCGGCTTGAAATTGCACGTGTAAAAACCGAAATTGAACGTATAGACCCGAATGCTTTTGTGGTGATGCACCCAATTAAGGATACTAAAGGGGGAATAATTAAAAAAAGGTCAATCAAAGATTTATAAAGTTAATTATGATTTTTTCTACTAAAAGGATTCTTATTGATGCCGGAAATGGCATTATGCTTCGAAACTGGGAAATTTCAGATGCACCTGCATTGGTTCAGATTGCCAATAACAGTAATATATCCGATAACCTCCGTGATGCTTTTCCCCACCCATATACACTCAACGATGCTCATCATTTTATTGAGATGAGCCAGCATGATGCAGACGATAAAATGCTGCTTGCTGTTGAATATTATGGAGATTTAGCTGGAAGTATCGGTGCTCATCAAGAGGAGGATGTAAATCGTTTGTCGGCCGAAATGGGGTATTATATTGCACAAAAGTACTGGGGAAAAGGTATTGCCACTTTAAGTGTCAAAGCCCTGGTGAATTATATTTTCACTTACACTGATATTGTCAGGATTTTTGCTTTGCCTTTTGAATGGAATAAAGCTTCATGTAAAGTATTAGAAAATGCCGGTTTCTCGCTCGAAGCCATCATGATGAAAGCAGTGGTAAAAAAAGGTCGCATAGGAGACCAATGTTTATATGCCATAACAAAAAAATAAAAGCCGGAGTGATCAATCCGGCTTTTTTCATACAAGGTTTAGCTTTTTGGTTTTGTAGATATTTTAAAAGGTAAATAAAGGGGGCAAAAGTTTAAAAATGCAGTGGCAAATGGAATTATTCCAATTAAACCCCACCAGCTTTGATAAACTATACCAAGCGTTATAATAGCAACACCTGCAATAATTCTGATTATTTTATCGGTTTTTCCTACATTACATATCATAATTGTAAATTTTAAAGTTTCTATGGTAAAACAACCAAATGTAGGTAATGTTCAAAAAAAATGAAGCAATAATCAGCCAATATGCTCATACAGTATTTTTACCCCAATAAGGAATAAAATCAAGGCACCGGCAAAAATGGCCTTTGTTCCGAATTTTGTGCCAAGGCTTTTTCCAAATTTTATTCCTGTCATTGCCACCAGGAAAGTGACAATTCCTATCATTACGCACGACATAAGGATTGGAATATTAATCAGGGCAAGGCTGATTCCTATGATAAATGCATCAATGCTTGTTGCCACTGCCAGGCTGATAACAGTAATACTATCGAGGTTATAACTACGGGCATTGACATCCGTTTTGCGTGATTCAAAAAGCATTTTCAATGCCAGCACGGAAAACAACACAAAAGCAATCCAATGATCAACGGGCTCTATTAAGGGTTTAAGCCGGGTGCCAAGGAACCATCCAATCAATGGCATTGCTGCCTGAAAAAAAGCAAAAACCACTGAAGTCCTGAAAGCTTTCCAAAAGGTAATTTCTTTTAATGATATTCCAATGGAAACTGATACGGCAAAGGTATCGAATGACAAACCTATGGCAATGACAAGAACAATCAAAATTTCTGAAACCATTTGTTAATATAGATTGATAGACCTTTTTCTGATTTTTGATAATATAAACGCGTAGGAATTGAGATCGAGTGATTGTAATAATTTGATGTTTGCCACTTTATCGCTGTTTCGTAGGTATTTTAACATTCTGTTGGATAAGCTGTTGAGTAATCTGCAGTCGGCAACATCGCTGAAATTTTTACATGATGCACAATTTTTTATATCATTTTCTATGCAGCAATTTTTTACCCTGCACCAGGATTTTGTTTCAGGTTGCCGGCAGCCTTTGCATATACCTTTTTTTGACTTATTGCATTCGGTGCATAAAAATCCGCAATAACTGATGGCTGTATCATCCGGAACAACTGCAACACAACATGAAGTCTCCATAAGCATCAAATAAGCAGCTTTTTAACCTGTTCAAGAACGGCCTGGTAATCGGGTTCTGAGGTGATTTCGTCAACAATATGGGTAAAGACAATATTTCCTTTTGAATCTACAACCCAGACGATACGGGCAAGTAGACCTTTCAGCGGACCTTCGGCCATCAGGGCGTTGTATCTTTCACCAAATTCATTGTACCTGAAATCGGATGTCATGAGTACATTGTGAATATTTTCGGTTTCGCAAAAACGTTTCATGGCAAATGGCAGGTCTTTTGAAATGATAATTCCCTGTGCTTTGTCACCAAATTCAAGGAATTTCTTATTGAAAGTTTTTGTTTCCAGTGCACAAACGCCGGTGTCAAGGCTGGGAACAGCAATGACTACAATAACTTTGCCTGCAAATGTTTTGAGCGATGATTCACTTAAATCCTGCAGGACAAATGTAAAATCAGGGGCATGCATTACAGGTTGCAAAACATCTCCTTTTAAACTAACTGGTTTCCCCTTAAAATTTACTTTGGTTGCCATATTCTTTATTTTAAATTTTTAAATCTGTAAAGTCATTAAATAAAATCTTTATGCTACGAAAGCGGAAAAAAAACACAAAAAACGTGATTTATTATCATTAAAAAGTTTACAAAGAAAAATATTAAGCCTACGGTTGTGAACACAATAAAGAAGTCAAAAATAATATATTAAATGAAAAAAATGATATGTTTATCCCAAATTTTTAACCATTGGTTTATAAAATTTATCTTTTCATCCATATAAAATTGATTTTTTAGTTTTAACTTTGGTAGGTTTATCAAAATTGACCACTGAAGTCTAATTAAAAAATGAAAATATGTTTTCAAAACAGGATTTACAGCAAATTAAAAAACACGGACTCACAGTTAAACAGGTTGAACATCAGATTCAGCAGTTTAAAGAGGGATTTCCCTATCTTGAACTTATAAAACCAGGCATTGCCGGCGATGGTATAAAAAAATTCAGCGATGATGAAAAGAAAAAATACGTTGATCTTTATGATCAGCGGAAAGATAAATTCAGATTCGTTAAATTTGTGCCTGCATCAGGAGCGGCAACCAGGATGTTTAAAAGCCTTTTCGATGTTATAAATAATTACAAAGGAACGGAAAGTGAATACCTGGCCATCATCAGCGACCGGAATTTTCCATCTTTATATTATTTTTTCGAGCATCTGGCCGATTTTGCTTTCTATGACGACTTGCTGGTTAAATTAAAAGAGAATAATACGGATATAGAGCAGCTTACAAAAAAGCGCGATTTTATCACGGTGCTTAAAACTATTCTTAATGAAAACGGCCTCAACTACGCCAATATGCCAAAGGGGCTTATTAAATTCCATCAATGTAAAAATGAACACCGTACCCCTGTTGAGGAACATTTTCTGGAAGGAATTCAATACTGTAACCAGAAAAATGTTGTCCGCCTTCATTTTACCGTATCGCCCGAACACCGCAAAATGTTTAAAAAACACATTGAGGTATTAATAAAAAGATACGAGAAAGAATTTAAAATTTCTATTTCAGTGGATTTGAGCGAACAATCACCATCAACCGATACCATTGCTGTAGATAACGACAATAACCTGTTCCGCGATAAAGACGGGAACCTGGTTTTCCGTCCCGGCGGTCATGGTGCTTTAATTGAAAACCTTGGAACCCTTGATACCGATTTTGTGTTTATTAAAAACATTGATAATGTTGTACAGGAAAGATTAAAGGCCGATACTATTTTTTATAAAAAAATGCTGGCCGGAATGATTATCGATTTGCAGGACAAAGTTTTTGCACATATCAGGAACCTGAAAAAAACTTCAAAACCCAACAAAGCATTAATTGATAATATAGCAGAATTTGTTGAAAAAGAACTTTGTGTTGTGCCTCCGGATGAGTTTGCCAAAATGGATCTGAAAGGAAAAAAAGAGTACCTCTTGCAGAAACTCGACAGGCCGATACGTGTCTGCGGAATGGTTAGAAACGAAGGTGAACCGGGAGGTGGACCTTACTGGGCAAAAAACAGTGACGGTTCAGTATCCTTACAGATTGTTGAAAGCTCGCAGTTCAATCCTGGCAGTGCTTCACAGAAAAAAATTGTTGAACAAGCCACACACTTTAACCCGGTTGATATTGTGTGCTCCTTAAGGAATTACCGAAAATCAAAATTTAAACTCGATAAATTTATCGATCATTCAACCGGTTTTATCTCCTGCAAATCAAAAGATGGAAAAGAACTTAAAGCGCTTGAATTGCCAGGTTTATGGAATGGTGCTATGAGCAAGTGGAATACCGTTTTCGTTGAAGTTCCCATCACCACTTTTAATCCGGTAAAAACCATTCACGACCTGCTTCGGAAAGAACATCTGAATGAATATCAATTACTATCTGGAAGGGAGTTGCCTCCGAATATTCTGATATAATTTGATTTACCTTAATAATACCTGCCGGAAATGAAATAACTTGACATTTCCGGTTTTTTTTTAACCTGCCACCAGACAAATCATTCAAATTGACTGATACTGCTGAAGTCAGTTTGGTTGATAAACTTTTAAAAATTCAATCCCTTTGTTTTATGTCCATTTATTTAAATTTAGTATTTTTGCGCTTTATTTGAAAAATATGGCATCTTCTGAATTTTTTCATACATCGGGACAAACCAACAGCATGGTAAACAGGTTTGAAAAAATGTTGAAGCATAAAAAAGCAGTCTATTTCGATGTTGCAGAGTTTGGACAAATTATCGAGACTTATCTTGACGATAATAACCTGAATAAAGCCGCTAAAGCAATTCAGATAGGACTTATACAGCATCCCGGATCGGATGAACTCTTATTTTCAAAAGCCCGGTTACTCTTCCTGAATAATAAATCCGATGATGCATTAAAAATACTTGATTATCTTGAACATAACGATCCGGATTTGCCCGATTTATTTGTGCTCCGTGGCACTATTCTGCTTAATAAATTATTGGTTGATAATGCCATAGATTCCTTTAACCACGCCATAAAAATCTGTCCTCCGGAAGAACAATATGACCTTTTATGGGATATCGGCGAAATTTATATGGAGTTCGAATTATTTGATGAGGCTTCAGCATGTTTTAAGTCTGCCCTGAAATTTAATGGCAACGATCCTGACCTGATTTTCAATATGGCACTTAGTTGTGAATATGGTTTTAATTTTAAAAGTGCGGAATATTATTATAACCTGTACCTCGATAAACAACCCTACGATTTTTATGCATGGTTTCTTTTGTCAAATTGCTTTACAAAACAAGGTGAATATTTAAAAGCCATTGAAGCCATTGATTTCAGTATGGCTGTCAACGATCAGTATGAAATAAACTACTTTCAGCGGGCTTACAATTTATACAGGCTTTCATCATATAACGAAGCCATTGAATGGTTTAAAAAATTTCTTGACCTCAGATTTAATTCATTTATTTCTTATTATATTTTAGCACAATGTTATCAGAATACCGGTGATAACAAAAATGCCATAAAATTTTTTCGTAAAACCATTCAGACAGATATTCGCATGGGCATTTACACTGCTGAACCCTATTTATCATTGGGGCAGATATATGAGGCAACTGGAAAAAAGGGTTTGGCACGTCGTTTTTATTACCAGGCTTTTAAAATAGATCCTTCAAATCCATATGTGCTGAAAGCCATGGCATTTTTTCTGGCTGGAGAAAATATAGGGGTTTCTGAAAAATATTTCAATCAGTATATCCGTACAAATCCAGATAATGAAGATGCATATATCAAATATTCCAGGATTTTATATTCAAAACGTTTCTTTACACGGCTTGAAAAAATAACAAAAAAAGGACTGGCTCATTATCCAAACAACGAAGAAATTACCATGCTATATCTTCTATCGCTGATAAAAAACGGAAAGTACAGAACATTAAAAAAATATAATAACCTACTTCAGAAGGAAGGTATTATCAATAAGCTGATTGACCTGGCAGGCATTGACGACAAAGGGAAAATATTTCAATGTATAGCTGGAAAATGACTTAATAAAAATAATCTTGTATGAAAACCTCTGTCAATAAATATCATTTTGTTTGTAAAAAATGCGGACGCATCATCGATGGTTTTACCGAATGGTTTGCAAATCAGCAGCAATGTCCGGTGTGTCAAAGTAAATGGGTCGATGTACAATACAACAAAGATATTTCTGATCTTTTACCGCTGCTTTCAAATAAAAACGGAACCGGTAACAGTGTTTTTTATTATTTCGATTTTCTGCCACTTATCGACAAAGCAAATATTATTTCGGTGGGCGAAGGCATAATTCCTGTTGACCGATGGGAGTTTTTTGAAGATTATGCAAAAGAAAAATTTGGAATAAATTGCCGTGTTCTGGCCTATCGTAATGATTTAAATAATGGCACCGGGACATTTAAAGATGTAGCTGGTGCAGTCGTTGCCAGTGTGCTGAAAGAACATGGCATCAAGAATTATGTTGTGGCCAGCACCGGAAATATTGCCAATGCATTTGCCTTTTATCTGAGCCTTGCAGGGATTAACCTGTCGGTTTTTATACCCCAGGATGCGCTTAAGGCCAACGAAGCTGAGGTTAGCAGCTATGGGCAAAAGGTATTCAGGGTGAATGGCGATTATGCCATGGCAAAAAAAATAGCAGCCCAGTTTGCCCAAAAAAACGGATTCCTTATATCGGGAGGAAACATAGACCCTATGAGGGTTGAGGCAAAGAAAACCATGGTTTTTGAATGGCTCAGGTTATTAGGTAGCTTGCCAACAGTTTATATCCAATCGCTTAGTGGCGGAACCGGGCCAATAGCCATTGAAAAAGCCATTGCCGATCTGGAAAAAACAGGTGTGGTGAAATCAAAACCAAGGCATATTCTTGTTCAGCCTCATCGTTGTGCACCAATGGCACATGCCTACAAACAGGCAGCAAAAGATAACTTTCCTGATGGATTTGAAAACAGATACCCTGTCTATGAAAACCCGTTTACCAAAGTGCCAACCCTTGCAACCGGAAATCCTGCTACTTATCCTATTTTATCAAGAATAGTGAAAGATAGTGGAGGGGATATCATTGAATTTGACGAGGATAAAATGGTCGATGTAGCAAGGCTTATTGCTTACGAAACACAGGTCCGTATCGGGCCGGCTTCAGCAATTGCGGTGGGTGGTTTTATTAATGCTCTGAAAACAGGCTTAATTAAGCAAAATGATGTGGTGATGATCAATATCGGTGAAGGGGTGCGCAGGTCACCTGAATTTATGGAAGAAATGATCTACACTACCGAAATGGTAGATAATGCAGAACAGTGCCTTGCTCCGGACAGGAAAAATTATCAGCAGATTTTGTGGGGAAAAATTAATTTTTAAAATTATGCAGCAATTTTACGGATTAATAGGGCGGCAACTTAAGCATTCATTTTCTAAAAATTACTTTTGCGATAAATTTAAGACCCTTAACCTGACTGACCTCAGATATAAACATTTTGAAATTGCCAGTATACACGAAATTAATACATTACTTGAGAAATATCCAACCCTGGCTGGTTTTAATGTCACTTTACCTTACAAAGAAGAAATAATTCCATATCTGCATCATATTGAGCCTGATGCCCGGCAAATAGGAGCTGTAAATACGGTAAAAGTGGAAAGAGACCAGAGCAAAACAAAACTATCAGGCTATAACACCGATGCGCCCGGGTTTAAATATTGCATTGAAAAATATCTTCAGCCTTACCATTCAAAAGCATTGATTTTTGGAACCGGCGGAAGTGCCAAGGCTATTGCATATAGTTTAAACAGGTTAAAGATTGAATTTAAATTTGTTTCGCGCACCATAACGAATAGTTCTGTTATCACTTACGACCAGATATCACCTGGCTTACTGGCCTCACACAAATTACTGATTAACTGTACCCCGGTCGGTATGTATCCTCATGTAAAAGAAGTTTTGCCCATTTGTTATAAAGCAATCGGGCCAGAACACCTGGTTTTTGATCTGATTTACAACCCTCCGGTTACCGGGTTCCTCCATAAAGCCCACCTGAGCGGAGCCAAAATAGTCAATGGCCTGGAAATGCTCTACCAGCAAGCTGAACTGGCCTGGAAAATATGGAATAATATCTGACTCGCTGCTTATTCCCGATTCCTGCGTTATTCTTTTAAAAACCTGAAAAATAATTAAACATTCAAGGTTTAAAATTCCGGAAAAAATTAATGATATTGATCAATAAAAATTAACGATTATTCAGATTAAAGAATTTAAATATGTCAGAGAAATTGACGAATAATTGCTTTAATGGAATAGGCTATTTTTCAAACGATAAGGGGTAAAATATCAACATTTTGTCTAAAAATGATAAAAATTTCTTGTACTACCATAATTTATTAATTTGCAGTTGCCGTGAAAATAATGCTGCAATTTGGTATTCAGGTGGATAGTTGATCATATTTAATGTTAGTCCCTGCGCCGGGGCCGATTCCGAAGCATGCTGACGGTTTTTGGACTCAATAATCTCAGCAAACCGATCGATGGTAATTTTCCCAAATCCTACATCAAGCAATGTCGATGCCAGGCATCTGACCATATCGCGGAGAAAACGGTTTGCAGTTATGGTGAAAATCAATGTGTTTTCACAATATTGCCAGCTGGCATGAATTACTTTGCAGTCATAGGTTTTTACATCGCTGTGTTGTTTTGCAAAACTTCTGAAATCAGTATATTGACTTAATAAGGCACATGCCTGGTTCATCAGGTTTGTATCCGGACGGTGTGTAATATGCCACGTAAATTCCTGTATAAATGGATTTTTTTCATGAATAATCCGGTAAACATAAGTACGGTCAGTGGCATCGTAACGGGCATGGGCCAGGGGGTGCATTTTTTTGAACCCATGAACCGCAATATCAGCAGGTAATACCTGGTTGATACGGAATAAAAATGGCTCATTATTTTCAAGGTTATCATGCATGGTGTCGAAATGAGCCACATAAAAAGAGGCATGTACACCGGTATCGGTACGTCCGGCTCCGGTAGTTTCGGTTTTTTCCCTTAAAAGCATTCCCAGTTTATTATTCAGGATTTCCTGCACAGTAATTGCATTTGGTTGTATCTGCCACCCGTGGTAGGATGTTCCTTTGAATGATAATATGATGAAATAACGATTCATAATAAATTAAAAGCAAACAAATATGTCATTTTTTTTCTGACCTGACAATTTTTCAGCTTGTCATTAGCAAGAAAAAAAAAGATGATGAATATAATTTATGTATTTTATCATCGTTTAATGGGTGTTTTTGGCAATGGTACGAATTTTGATGTATCTGAGCCGTTAATTTAAAACGATAAATTGATATAATCATGAACGAAACAGTTGATATCAGGCAATTAAACGAAAAAATTCAACAGGAAAGTGCATTTATCGACCTGGTGAATATTGAGATTAACAAAGTAATCGTTGGTCAGAAGCATCTGACTGAAAGTCTTCTGGTAGGTTTATTGTCCGATGGACATATCTTGCTCGAAGGTGTGCCAGGCCTGGCAAAAACCCTGGCAATCAAAACCCTTTCCGATACCATTGATGCAGGGTTTAGTCGTATCCAGTTTACCCCCGATTTACTGCCGGCTGACTTAATCGGTACCATGATCTACAGCCAGAAAAAAGAAGAATTTATGGTAAAAAAAGGACCTGTCTTTACCAATTTTATTCTTGCTGACGAAATAAACCGTGCCCCTGCCAAAGTGCAGAGTGCATTACTCGAAGCCATGCAGGAAAAACAGGTAACCATTGGTGAAGTTACTTATGACTTACCCAGGCCTTTCATGGTGCTTGCTACCCAAAACCCGATAGAGCAGGAGGGAACCTATCCGCTTCCCGAAGCTCAGATGGACCGCTTTATGCTTAAAGTTGTAATTACTTACCCTAAAAAGGAAGAAGAAAAGACCATTATCAGGCAAAACCTGCTGAAATCATTTCCCCAGGCCACCCGTATTATCAAACCTGACGATATCGAAAAAGTGCGCGATATTGTGAAAGAGGTGTATATGGATGAAAAAATTGAACGCTATATTCTCGATATTGTTTTCGCTACCCGTTTCCCTGAAGAATATAAACTGGCAAAATTTAAAGAAATGATCAGTTACGGCGGTTCACCAAGGGCAAGTATCAACCTTGCCAAAGCAGCCAAAGCCTATGCATTTATCAAACGCCGCGGTTATGTTATTCCTGAAGATATCAGGGCAGTATGTTATGATGTGCTGCGCCACCGCATCGGATTGACCTATCAGGCTGAAGCTGAAAATATTACCAGCGAGGATATTATTACCGAAATTCTTAATACGGTTGAGGTACCATAGTATTTTGAAAACTGCATCAATTCTAATTTTCAATACACTGAATGATGGATACCGTTGAACTGCTGAAAAAAGTCAGGCATATCGAAATAAAAAGCCGTGGATTGACCAATCATATTTTTGCAGGTCAGTATCACAGTGCTTTCAAAGGAAAAGGAATGACATTCAGCGAAGTACGTGAATACCAGTATGGAGATTCCATACGGGATGTCGACTGGAATGTTACTGCCCGCTTTAATCACCCGTATATCAAAGTCTACGAAGAAGAACGCGAACTTACGGTAATGCTGCTGATTGACATGAGCCAGTCGGGCCATTTTGGCACGCAAAAACAAATGAAGCGCGACCTGATGGTCGAAGTTTCGGCTGTGCTGGCATTTTCAGCTATCACCAATAATGATAAAATCGGGGCAATTTTTTTTACCGATAAAGTGGAAAAGTTTATTCCTCCCAAAAAAGGACGTAAACACATTTTACGCATAATAACAGAAATGCTTGATTACAAGCCTGAAAGTGCTAAAACCAATATAGCAGCTGCACTGGAATATTTTAACAACGCCATAAAAAGACGTTGCATTGCCTTTGTGATTTCTGATTTTATTGATCATGGGTTCGATACAGCCATCAGGATAGCCAACAGCCGTCACGATGTGGTTGCCTTGCAAATAATTGACCAGCGC
The DNA here is from genome assembly GCA_964559985.1 of uncultured Bacteroidales bacterium. Classification (GTDB taxonomy): domain Bacteria; phylum Bacteroidota; class Bacteroidia; order Bacteroidales; family CAZLJX01; genus CAZLJX01. The sequence goes on along the minus strand of CAZLJX010000015.1, from coordinate 52,417 downwards.
GAGCTTGAATTACCTGATGTGGGTTTTTTACATATCCGTAATGCCGAAACAGGTGAAATGACCTGGATTGATACCTCAAAAAAAGCGGTACGTGAATCATATCGTCAATACTGGAATATCAACCAACAGAACCTCGGGCAGATATTTTCAAAGGCAGGCGTCGATTATGCCGTTATTAACACAGGAGGTGATTACGTAAAACCCCTTCTGAATTTGTTTAAACACCGTTAAAAGCATTGAAATGCAATAGAAATGAAGCGTTTTTTATTGATCATATTTTTAAACCTGGTAATTTTATTAAGGATATTTGCCCAGGATGTTGAAGTTTCGGCCAAACTCGATTCGAACCGCATTTTAATCGGAGATCACCTGAAATTCACATTTGATGTATTTTTCAAACCAGGATATCAGATACAGGTCCCTGTTTTTACCGACACCCTTGCCTCAAAAGTTGAAATTATTTCGATATTTCGTCCCGATACTCAGGTTGTTGAAGGAAAGGTGCTGTACAGGCAACAAATGCTGGTGACCAGTTTTGACAGTGGAATTCATTATATTCCTTCCATTCCAGTTCTTGTTACAAAATCAGGCGGATATAGTGATACTTTATATACCGATCCCATTCCGCTGGTAGTGCAATCTTTCAAGGTCGATCCGGCATCGGATAAATTTTTCGATATTAAACTCCCTTTAGGTGCACCAGTGACTTTGCGTGAAATTGCGCCATATGGTATCAGTTTTCTGTTTGTGGCAGCACTCATTTTTGCCATTATCTATATTTATCGTCGTCACAAACAGCATAAACCATTGTTAATTAAACCAAAACCAACAGAACCACCTCATGAGATTGCACTCAGGAGGCTTGATATACTTTCAGGACAGAAATACTGGCAGCAGGGTCTGGTAAAAGAATTTCACAGTGAACTTACCGATATTATCCGTCAGTATATCGATGGCAGGTATAGTATTCAGGCCCCGGAGCTTACCACAGATGAAACTCTTGGTGAAATTGTAAATCATATTGTTATTGAAAATGAATTGTATGTGATTTTGAGAAACATGCTTCAACTCGCCGATTATGTGAAATTTGCAAAAGCCCAGCCTTTGCCCGATGAAAACGAAATGAGCCTCCGGAATGCATACAGGTTTGTACTTGAAACCAAGCAGACCCTCAACCTCCGGACTGACGAAGATAGTGAGCAACAAAAAGTTGAAAAACCTGTAACAGGTGAAGTTAAAATTTAGTTATTAATTGTATGTCAGATATTGTATTTGATAAGCCCGGTTTACTATATTTATTGCTGTTACTTATTCCGGTAATAACCTGGTACGTTTTCAGGCAGCGAACTTATTCACCGGTCCTTAATATTCCATCTTTCGATTTTATTAAAAATACCCCATGGTCGTACAAGAGGATTCTGCGGCATGTCAATTTTGGTATCCTTGTGCTGGTAATGGCACTGCTTGTCATTGTGATTGCACGTCCGCAATCGTCGAATAAGTGGGAAAAAATGACTACACAGGGTATTGATATTGTGATAACCCTCGATATATCAAGCAGTATGCTGGCCGAAGATTTCAGGCCCAACAGGCTTGAAGCGGCCAAAACTGATGCAGTTGATTTTATTAAAGGACGCCCCGATGACCGTATCGGGCTGGTGGTTTTTAGCGGAGAAAGTTTTACCCAATGCCCGATTACAACCGATCATACTGTTTTAACAAATCTTATAGGTGAAATAAAATGTGGTATGATTGAAGATGGTACAGCTATTGGTATGGGGCTGGCAAATGCGGTTAACAGATTGAAAGACAGCGATGCACGCAGCAGGGTCATTATACTGCTGACCGATGGTGAGAATAACAAAGGAGAAATTGACCCGCTTACAGCTGCCGAAATTGCTTCTTCTTTTGGCGTAAGGGTTTATACCATTGGAGTGGGTACCATGGGAATGGCTCCTTATCCTTTTCAGACACCTTACGGAATTAATTATCAAAATGTTGAAGTCAAAATTGATGAACCTCTTTTGATGAAAATTGCTTCTATGACGCAGGGACAGTATTTCAGGGCAACAAATAACCAGCGGCTTAAAGAAGTTTACAAAGAAATTGATAAACTTGAAAAATCGAGAATTGAGGTGACAGAATATAGCAGAAAAAATGAGGAATTTGAGCCTTTTCTTACTGCCGCATTGATTTTGTTTGTTGTATGGGCATTGATACGTTTTATTGTTTTACGCAATATTCCTTAGGTTATGAACAGAGATTTATTTCAGTTTGCCAATCCCGATTATCTGTACGGATTATTGCTTGTGCCATTTTTCCTGGTATTGTTCATCGGTTTTATGATTTACAAACGCAAGGCAATGATCCGGTATGGAGACCCCGGGCTGGTTCAGAAAATTACTCCTGAATATTCGGTTGCCCGTCTTGTTTTTAAATTCATTTTATATCAGTTTGCCCTTATCAGCATGATAATTGCCCTTGCAAGGCCACAATTCGGGTCTAAGCTGCAGGAGGTCAAGCGGAAAGGTATTGAGCTGATGATTGCACTCGATGTATCCAATTCAATGATGGCAGAAGATGTTCAACCAAACCGTCTTGAAAGAGCTAAGCAAATTATTATCAGGCTTATTGACAATCTGAAATCGGATAAAGTAGGACTGGTGGTTTTTGCAGGGCAGTCATATATTCAGCTTCCTATAACCATCGATTTTGCAGCTGCCAAGATGTTTCTCGAAGCCGTTGACCCGAATGCAATGCCACGGCAGGGAACAGCCATTGGATCAGCCATTGATCTTTCACTCAAATCGTTTGATTTTAAAAATGCCGAGCAGGGTAAAGCATTAGTCATCATCAGCGATGGCGAAAATCATGAAGACGATGCTATTGGTTCAGCCCAGAAAGCTCTCCAGGCCGGTGTTCATATTTATACCGTCGGAATAGGTTCGCCTCAGGGTGCTCCTCTGCCTATTAAAACCAAATATGGCGTTGCCGGGTATCAAACAGATAAACAAGGCAATATCGTTGTTTCAAAACTGAATGAAACGATGCTGCAGCAAATTGCTTCGGCAGCTGATGGTGTTTATATCCGTGCTGGTATGTCAAATGCCGGTATCAAAAACCTGGTTGACGAAATCAATAAACTTACCAAATCTGAAATCGACGCACGGGTATATGCTGAATACGATGAACGATTTCAATATTTTGCTGCTTTATCATTGATATTGATTCTGATTGACCTGCTTATTATGGAAAGACGTAACAGGTATCTGCGTAATTTCAGCCTGTTTACCGAAGGTGAAGGTTTATTAAGTAAAGGAATTAAATGAAAATGAATATGATAACGAAGTATTGTGTTTTAATGCTGGCTGTGTTTCTGTTTCAGTATTCGTTTCCTCAAAGTGAACGTAAATATATCAGGCAGGGAAACAGGCTGTACGAAAAAGCTTTTATCGATAGCACGCGGCGCGATACAATGAAATACCGCCAGGCCGAAATTCTTTACCGTAAGGCACTTGCCGAAGAACCTAATTCGTTTGAGGCAAAATACAATATTGGCAATACTTTATACAGACAGGGAAAATTCGACCTTGCAGCCCAGCAGTATGAAAGAATTATTGGAGCAACCGCCGATAAGGAAAAAGCTGCCAAAGTATTTCATAACATGGGCAATGCATATATGCAGCAAAACCAGCTTGAAAAAAGCATTGAATCCTATAAAAATGCTTTAAAAATAAATCCTACCGATATGGAAACCAAATATAACCTTGCTTTTGCGCAGAGCAAGCTTCAGCAACAAAAACAACAAAACAACCAGAACCAGCAAAACCAGAATAAAGATCAGAAAGATCAGCAGAAACAACAGCAACAACAGCAGCAGCAACAACAGCAACAGCAGCAGCAGCAACAACAGCAACAGCAGCAGCAACAACAACAGATGGATCAGGCAAACCAGCAGAACAAAGATGACCAGAAACGCCAGCAGATTTCGAAAGAAGATGCAATGAGAATATTACAGGCTATGGAAACCGATGAAAAAGAACTGCAGCAGAAACTGAAAGAACAAAAAAATCAAAACCAGCGGATTATAATCGATAAGAATTGGTAAAAAAAAATTACATTTGAAACGATATTAACACCTGAATATATGATTCTTAACAGGTTAATAATTACTTTAATACTCATCGCCGGCTTCAAAATACTCGCAGGTCAGAATGTCGAAATTACGGTTTCGGCACCATCGGCTGTTGAGGTGGACGAACAATTCAGGCTGACGTTCTCAGTCAATGCCAATATATCTGGATTTCAGGCTCCCGATATGAGTGCACTGAGAATATATACAGGCCCAAATCAATCGACCAGCAGTAGTATTCAGATTATTAACGGGAAAGTCAGCCAGTCGATGAATACTACTTTAACATATATTGTTTCTGCTCCGAACGAAGGAAAATTTGAGTTTGGCCCGGCTACCGTAAATGTCGATGGTAAATCATATACTTCAAAACCTTTTACTATTGAGGTAGTAAAGGGTACATCTCAAACCAGGCAGAAACCGCAAAACCAGACTTCACAGCAGGCCGAACAGATTCCTGAAGGTGAAATTGCTGATCAGGAATTGTTTATCCGTGTTAACCTTGACCGGAAAACTGTATTTCTGGGAGAGCACATAGTGGCTACCATAAAAATATACAGCAGGGTTGACCTTGCCAACATCAATGATTTTAAATTTCCGGGGTTCCAGGGTTTTTATACCCAGGAAGTCAACACTCCTGACCAGATTTCGCTGGTACGTGAAAATGTCAACGGGAAAATTTATAATACCGGGCTGCTCAAACAACTTATCATTTATCCGCAGCGATCGGGCGATATTACCATTGATCCGGCCGAAATTCTTTGTATTGTCAGGCAGCGTGTCAACAGGCAGCGCAGTATTTTCGACGATTTTTTCGGCGCACCTTATCAGACTATCCAGAAAAAAATTTCCAGTCAGCCTGTTACTGTTCATATTAAACCTTTACCTGCAAATAAACCTGCAGGTTTTTCAGGGGCAGTGGGACAATTTAAAATTCATGCTGTGGTTGATAAAAACGAAGTAAACACTAACGAAGCCATTTCACTGAAAGTAAAAGTATCGGGCAAAGGAAACCTTAAACTGATTGAACCCTTGAAATTTAATTTTCCGGCCGATTTTGAAGTATATGATCCAAAAGTTGACCTGGCTGTATCAAACGACCTTACAGGTACCTCCGGATCAAAAACATTTGATTACCTGATTATACCCCGACATCCGGGCGATTTTGAAATTCCTTCATCAACTTTCAGCTATTTCGATCCTGCCTCGGGAGGATATCTCACACTCATCACTCCGGAGTTTAACATTAAAGTCAACCGTGGTGCTGATGACCAGACTGGTACTGTGGTTTCTTCATTTTCAAAAGAAGATATAAAACTTATTGGCAGCGATATACATTATATCCAGACAGGCAATTTAATGCTCTTCAGAAAAGGTCGTTATATCATTGATTCAGCTTATTTCTGGCTGATTTACCTTGGGAGTTTTATTACTTTCGTTATCCTGATGATTATCAGCCGGGACCAGATCAGGAAAAATGCCGATATTGCCAGGGTTAAAAACCGCAAAGCTGCACGCATGGCTCAGAAACGACTCAAACGTTCGCGTGAATTCCTCAGCAAAAATATTCCGGATAAATTCTATGAAGAGATACAAAAAGCCCTTTGGGGATATTTCTCCGATAAACTTTCCATTCCCTTTGCCGAACTTACACGGGATAAGATAGTTGAAAAACTAAATGAATATCACATTGATCAATCTGTTATTGATGAACTGATTAGCTTGCTTAACAATGCCGAATTTGCACGTTTTGCCCCTTCGTCCATAGCAGGCGATATGGAAAAAGTGGCAAAACAGGCTTTTGATATAATTGTCAGAATGGATCAACTTATTCGCAAATAATGATTTAGCAGTCAAATAATTATCAAAATGAAAATTTCAGAAAATATTATCAGGCAATGGGTGAACAAAACATACATTTTTATATTTTTTGTTTTACTGGCTTCGCACTCGTTTGCTTTTGATAAAAGTCTGGCAGATTCTGCAGTTTCGGCCTATTCGCGTGGCGATTATAACACTGCAATTCTTAAATATCAACAAATATTAGAGCAGGGTTATCACTCATCGGGGATGTATTATAACCTTGGAAATTGTTATTATAAACTGGGACAATATCCCAGGGCTATTCTTAATTTTGAGCGGGCGTTACGACTCGATGCACAAAACGAAGATGCTGCTTTTAACCTTCAGATGGCTCAACGGTTTATTACAGACAAAATCGACATTTTACCCGAATTCTTTTTACGGAAATGGTTGAAAGACACAATAAATTACTATCCTTCCGATAAGTGGGCTAAAAATAGTGTTATTGCCTTTTTACTGGTATTGTTTTTTATGGGTGGTTTTTTCTTTACCCGAAGCCGCAAAATCAAAAAATTATCTTTTTTTATTGCAGTTATATCTTTAATAATTAGTATTTTATCGGGTTACTTTTCTTTTGAACAGAAAAATTATGCTACCGATAATTCCGAAGCCATCGTCCTGACACCTTCGGTAACAGTGAAAAGCACTCCTGATCAGGGAGGTACTGATTTATTTCTCATCCACGAAGGCATTAAAGTTAGAATTATCGACCAGGTTGATATTTGGGTCGAAATTAAACTGGCCAATGGAAATAAAGGCTGGATGAAAGAAGAAGGGCTTGAGCGCATCTGAAAGCAGTATATTGCCCTATGCCTGCTCCGAAATTCCGGTTAATGGTTTGTTAAAAAAAACTGCCGTGCGCTTACGCTTTTGGTGAGAATTGCTATAATTAACCAATAAACCAACTATGAAAAATATAATCCTCGCTGTAATGCACGGCAGCAATTAATATAACGAAAATAATGCCAATTTGTTGCTTTTTAAACAAATTTATGTCAAATAATGTTACTTGTTAAAATATTCATGAAATTTAAATATATGCAATTTGCCCTGTTTTTCCTGGTTGTCATTTCTATTTATTTGTCAATCAATTACTATTTGTATCATCACGGATTAAATGCGCTGGAAAAATGGCCGGCAGTTATCCCTTATTTCAGGTTATTGTTTTTAATATTATCCATCGCTTTTATTGCAGGCCGCATTTTGGAAAGAATATATCCATCGCATTTTTCCACTTCGATGACTTTTATCGGTTCGTTCTGGCTTGGGGCTATGCTGTATTTTTTTATTGCTGTCTTTTTGACCGATCTTGTCCGCATCATTGATCTGTTGGTTACCATTTTACCTCCCAAACACAGTTCAGGTTATATTCAGGTTAAGGCATTGGCTTTTATCGTAACATTATCGGTTACGGCTGCATTACTGATTTATGGCACTTTCAATGCGATCAATCCGGTTACCATGTATTTAAAACTTGAAATAGATAAACCTTATAAAAAAGAACTTGTCCGTATTGTCGCCGTTAGCGATATTCATTTAGGTACCCTTATCGGGAAGAAAATGGCCGATGCACTGGTGTCAATGGTCAATGCACAGAATCCCGATCTGGTTTTGCTGGCAGGCGATGTGGTTGATGAAGATATTCAGCCTGTGATTGACAGAAATGCTGCCAATGGTTTTAAAAATCTGAAAGCAAGCCTGGGGGTCTATGCTATTACCGGCAACCATGAATACATTGGTGGTGCCGACAAAGCAGTAAAATATCTCGAAACCTGTAACCTGCGCTTTTTACGAGATGAAATCATTGAAATTGAAGGTATTCAGATTGCAGGGCGTGAAGATCGTGATATGGAACGTTTTGCCGGTAAAAAACGAAAATCAACAGAAAAACTTTTGTCCGGTGCAGACTCGGGAAAACCACTGATTCTGCTCGATCACCAGCCATTTAGCCTTAACGATGCAGCCAGGCTTGGGGTCGACCTGCAGATATCGGGACATACCCATGACGGACAACTCTGGCCTTTTAACTACCTTACATCGGCAATATTTGAGCTTAGCTATGGCTACAAAAAGATCAGAAATTCACACTTTTATGTTTCGTGTGGTTATGGTACATGGGGGCCACCTGCCAGGATTGGTAACCGTCCGGAAATTGTAGTGATCGATCTTGTTTTTCGTAAAAATTGAAGGCTTTTGAACTGCCCTTCACAAACAACTTGCAATAACCCCCTATTTAAAGCGTTTGACTGATTTAGTGAGAAAATGGGCAGATCAAAAACCTTTCTTTCCAAATTTATTAATCCAGGTATTTATCTCCAAAAATTATTATATGATTCATAAGGACTGAAAATATGATATTCATCATATTTCAAATGCAATACTTAACATATAACATGCAGTAATGTAATTAATTAATCTTTGTATATCAAGGGTAAAAATCGTATGAATGAAATCCTGACAGCCCTTATAATCGGTATAACCCTATTTTATTTAATAATAGATTGAATACGAATAATTTGTAAAAAAATCATTGAAATAATGCTGACATGATGAGCTTGGTTTCAGCAAAATGTTTTATATTTATTTTCCCGAAAATGAAAAATATTTTTATAATAATTACTTTAATTTAATGATTATGAAAAAGTTGGTTACAATGCTTTTTGGAATTCCCTTGTTTGCAGGCATCCTTACAGCGCAGAATACCGGAGTAATGCAAAAATCGGATAAATCGTTGCCCGGCCGGTACAACCGCAACAGCCTTACTGTTGTTTTAATTGATAAGAGCCAGGATTACAGAGATGACCTGGTGCTGGCCATTGACAGTGTCAAGGTACCCGATAAATTTGATGATAATATGGTTAAAGTGCGTAAAATCAATTACAACGATGTCCAGACCCTTTTATCATCAAAAGTGACAAACCAGGTAGTGGCAAAATGGTTTGAGCGTGCCAATGATGGAAGTTTTGATATTGGCATGTTGCAGAAACGTGGATTGTACAATGCCACCGACGATGATGTATTGAAAGCCCAGGCTACAAAGCGTGGAAATGCAGCATTGGAAGATGCCGGCGAAAAACTGCTCAACAACAGCTATATCATGGTGCTGGAATATAACAAAGTTATGCCTTATGAGGTTTGGAAAATGTCGCAGCAAAGTGCTACCAACCTGTTAGGTACCCAGGCAGGTGTTGATCTTGGAGGTGGAGAAATCAGGAAAAACGGTTGGATGGCTACCCTGAAAGCATCTTTGTACAAGATTGACTGGACCGATTCGGTAGCTGCTGTTTTCTGGCAGGAAATGTGGACCAGCCGCAACGATGATGCCAAAACCAAAAACGAAAGAAAATCAAAATTCGATAATTTTACTTTCCCTGTTAAATTCATTATGGCTACCGATGCTCTTGGTGATGGAAGCCAGTACAATGCCGATGTGCCATTGCTGGCACCTCCGGTTCAGAAAACCCGCGAGCAATTGTTTGTTCAGTTGATCGAAACTTCTGTCGATAATGCACTCGAAATGATTGAAATGAAATATGAACCTTTCAGAGTGAAAGTACCTGTTTATTCAACCGGGCCAATAAAAGCAAAAGTTGGATTAAAAGAAGGGATAACCTGCGACAAGCGATTTTTTGTACTTGAATACGAACTCGATGGGCAGGGCAATAAAGTTGCTAACCGCAAAGCTGTTGTCCGTGCACGGAAAACTGTTGATAACAGGCAGCTGGCAACAGGTAAAACCGATCTGTATACTTCTTTCTATCAATCGGCAGGCCGTAAAATTGAACCGGGTATGTTGTTGCAGCAACGAAACGATTTCGGGCTTGGAATAAGCGTTGGGTATGGTGTTGGTGAAATTGGCGGAATTTACCTGAAGGGAGATTATAATGTTTCAAAAATTATAGGCAAAGCCCTGAAAGACGGCTGGTCAATAACCCAATTAAAATTATATGCTGCCCTCGGAACCGAAACCAAAAATACTTATAAAGATAATGAGGTGATTTATAGCCCATGGGGAAGCATTGATGGAAAAGATATTAACTTCTTACGCTATGAGGTTGGTATTTCAAAAGGATGGTATTTTTTACGCAATTTTTCATTTGCTCCTTTTGTTGGATTAGGAATGGAAAAAGCTACTTATGCTGATGTATCCGATACCGAGGTAAATACTTTGCTTGTAAATGCCGGAGCAACGGTAACCATGAACCTGATGCATTTTCTGCAGGTTTTTGGCGATTTTAACCTCAATATGACAACTACCGCTATGGATAAGGACAGTAATCCTATAAAAACCAATGCCGATGAAATTGTTACCTATACCCAGATTTTTAAAGACCGTATGGGACCTACCATTGATTTTGGAATACGAATTGAATTATAAAATATTGAAAGTTATTATATTATATTAAAACCTGAAGAATATATGAAAACAATGCTGAATTTATTATTTACCGCTGTGGTAATGGTGTTTTTTACTACAGCCATTGATGCACAGAGTAAAAAAGACATTTTCAACGATCCCGATAATTACGAATGCCATTCACTTGGCGTAGGGGTCGATGGTGTTAAGCTCATTAAGGTATATGCCTATGGAAAAAAAGTGGACGATGCGATCCAGAAAGCTAAACGTTCAGCCGTACATGCCTGCATTTTCAAAGGGGTTGCCGGACAGGTAAAAGTTGACCCGATTGTGAACGATGCCACCGCTATCCAGGAAAAATACAAAGATTATTTCGATAAGTTTTTTTCGCCCACCGGCGATTATCTTAAATATGTTGCCTTGAGTACCGACGGCGAACCCAGCGGTGAAGACCGTATGAAAGTAAAAGGTGGTTTTAAAATCGGCGTTGCTGTTGCCGTGCAGTATGATCAGTTGCGTAAAGACCTTGAAAAGGAGGGTATTGCAAAAAAACTGGGAGCTGGTTTCTGATTATTAAGTTGTTTAACCCAAAATTAAGATATTATGAAAAAATTATTTGTCACCTTACTTTTAGCCTTAGCCGTTGTTTTTGCTTTTTCGCAGGCTAAAAAACCCACCATTATGGTTGTTCCAAGCGATAACTGGTGTATATCGAACAATTTTTCGATGAAATTCAATAATCAGGGTACCGAGCAGGTTTTCCCCGATTATAAAAAGGCTCTGCAGGGCAGCAGCGATTTACTGCTGGTAATTGGTAAAATAAATACCTTGTTTGCCGACCGTGGATTTCCGTTGAAAAACCTTGAAACTGTAATGAAAACCATTGAACAGGAACGTGCCGAAGATGCTCTTACTGTCAGCAGCACATCCGGAGCATCGCTTGAAGAAAGTCCGCTTGATGTATTGAAACGTACTGCCAAAGCCGATATCATCATCCAGCTTACCTGGTCGGTAAATACCACTGGTCCTAAAAAATCAATCACGTTCAACCTTCAGGGGCTTGATGCCTATACCGGTAAACAGATTGCCGGAGCACAGGGGACAGGTGCACCTTCATTTTCTGCCGAATTACCTGTTTTACTTGAAGAAGCCGTTCTCCAGCACCTCGATAATTTTTCGACCCAGCTACAGGCCTTTTTTGATGATTTGTTTACCAACGGCCGCGAAATCACCCTGCGTGTAAAAGTTTTCAGCGGCACCGATATCAACCTTGAAAACGAATACGGAGATGAGGAATTGGGTAGCATTATCGAAAAATGGTTAAAGAATAATTGTGTCAATGGTCGTTTCAACACCAGCGATGCCACCGAAAATATGATGTATTTTGAACAGGTAAGAATACCCTTGTTTGATAAAAACGGAAAAGCCGTCGATGCCCGTTCTTTTGCCCAGGATTTGCGGAAATTTCTAAAAGCTGATCCCTATGGCATTACAGCCAAAGTAATGACACAAGGCTTAGGGAAAGCTACCGTGGTTTTAGGCGAAAAATAAATGATGTCCTTTTCAAAGAGTTAAAACATTAAAAATAATAATAATGAAAAAGGTAATTTTATTTGCAGCACTTGCAACTATGGTTGCAACCAAGGGTTTTACGCAAAACACTTTAGGTAAATCTGATGATATACAGCGTATTGCATTAACTCCACTGGTGCCTCAGCAGCTCGAAAATGTTCCTGACGAAGCCAGAAACCTGCTGCTCAACAAAATGAACCAGGTAGCTACTCAGAATGGCTTAAGTGGTGGGGGTGAAAATGCCCGCTTTATCCTTGCACCCAATGTAGTTGTGCTGACCAAAGAAATGACTCCAACTGCACCTCCTATGGTAGCCCTCGATGTGCAGGTAATGTTTTTCATTGCCGATGTAGTTACCCAGACCATCTACAGCCAAGCTACCATTCAGGTGAAAGGTGCCGGTGTCAATGAAACAAAAGCCTACATTGCTGCTTTAAAGACCATTAAACCAACCGACCCTGCATTGAAAAATATGGTGGATAAAGGGAAAAATAAAATTGTGGAATATTATAATTCACAATGCGATTTTATAATCAAAGAAGCACAATCGCAGGCAGGGATGAAAAATTATGCACAGGCTATTGCTACTTTGTCCGGTGTGCCACAAGTTTGCAAGGAATGTTATGACAAAGCCATGGCACAGATTCCGGCTATCTATAAAGATTATGTCGATTATCAGAGTTGCCTCGATTTGTCAAATGCAAAAGCAGCATGGTCAAACCTTAATGCAGCACTGGCAGCGGCTTCACTGGCCAATATAACTCCCGATTCGAAATGCTATGCAGAAGCACAGACCCTGGTTGCTGAAATTAAAGCTAAAATGCAGGCCGATGAACAAAAGGAATGGGATTTCAAACTCAAAATGTGGCAGGATGGCGTTGATCTGGAAAAACAAAGAATTGATGCTGCCCGGGAAATTGGTGTAGAATGGGCTAAAAATCCTCATGGATGGACTTATTACGACAACCTTGGATGGCTTTACAAATAAGCTGATTTGCAGTAATGAAAAAGGCCGGTAACAACCCGGCCTTTTTTATGCAGTCAAACTATTTGGTGATATTACATTTTTAAAAGTTTCGGTAAAACATCATGAAGTTGATCGTTCGGGTTGATTTTGATAACACTCTTGTAAAGCAATGGTGCAATAGCGTGGGCATAATTTCCTGAGGCAATGAATTTAACATTTGGTAATTTGCCAATTACTTCATTGAGTCTGAGTATAAATTTCTTTTTCTGTAACCCTGTTACCATCGACATTACCACTGCATCGGCATTGGTGATAGATACCACCGCTGGAATATTATCAACCGGAACACTTTGCCCGAGGTAAACCACATGATAGCCTTCTTTTTTCAGAATATAATAGCAATACAGTAATCCCAGTTCGTGCCATTCATTATCGGGCAACATCAGGATTACTTTTTTTCCTGCCGGATCGGGACGCCCGGTGTAATTTTCAATGGCAGCAACTATTTTCTGCCTGATGATATTGCTCACAAAATGCTCCTGGGCAGCAAGTATCGATCCGGTCTGCCACAAAACACCAATTCGGTTGAGAAACGGATTGATAATCTTCGACATGGTTTCCTCAAATCCTATTCCCATCACAGAACGGTTTATCATTTTTTCAAAAGCAACATTATCAAAATCAATCATGGTCATCACCATTTTTTCAATAATGTTATTTTCTGAAGTATTTTGCTGCATCACCGCATTTACTTTGGTCGCTAGCTCATGATCACTCAGGCGGGCTGCTTTGGAAATTTTAAGCCCGTTACGGTTGAGCATCGCAATGTTTAAAATTTTTTTCAATTCGCTGTCTTTATACGTGCGAATTCTTGTTGCGGTGCGATCGGGTTTGTTAATACCGAAACGTTTTTCCCACATCCTTATGGTATGTGCCTTGATACCTGATAGTTTTTCAAGGTCTTTGATCGAATAGCGTTTTTCAATATGCTCCATAATATTAGATTTATGTCAAATTAACAATTTATATTTTAGTAATGTTCTCAAAAATACATTTTTTTTTAAAAATCTTTTTACATGAACCAAAAAGGCAAATGTAGCTTTTTTTAACACTTTGTTGATTAATCCTGAATATTTCAAACTTTTTATCTTTTTGTTCTGAATTTCTGAAACTTGTTTCATCTGCATGGGAAAGTCTATTCAGGTAATTAATTCAAATTAATTGATTTTTAAATAATTACAATAATTATTTCCAAATATACAGACCTGGTATTTTTTTTCAGTAACTTTGAAAGATGAATCCATTTTTAGAACAAACGGCTCAGGTTATTATTGACCACCTGCATAAGAATAACGGCGATATTACGATTATATTTCCCAACCGTCGTTCAATATTGTTTTTTAATCATTATTTTAAAAAAAAATTCCTTCAACAATATGGTAGTACAACCATCTGGATGCCTGATTGCTATACCATCAGCGATTATATTATCCGTCATTCCGGTTATGCTGAACCCGACGAACTTTATCTCATTTACCAGCTGTACCTGGTTTACTCCAGTGTTACCCAGCGTCAGGAACCTTTCAGCCGGTTTTATTTCTGGGGCAGCGTAATCCTTTCAGATTTTAACGAAATTGATACCTACCTGATTGATCCTCAACAATTATTTGATAATATCTCATCATGGAAAGACCCTGAAAAATTATTCCCCCTGCTTACTGAAGATTTAAAAAAATCGCTGGGCTATTTTGCCTGGTTGTTTAAGGAACCCGGGCAGGAACTATCTGATGAGCAAAAACTATTTGTTGAAATATGGAAATCATTATATAAGATTTATAATCAATTTAATAAATTATTGAAACAGAACAAGGTTGCATATCGGGGAATGATATTAAAGGAAACGATCTCTAAACTTGAAAAAGATAAAAATGCAAGCGGAACCCTGTTTGTTATTGGCCTTAATGTATTGAATGCCTGTGAACAAGCCTTTTTACAACATCAGGTAAAAATACGAGAAACTTATTTTTTATGGGATTTTGATGATTATTATATAAAAACCGGACACGAAGCCGGCTTCTTTTTAAGCGAAAATCTAAAACTTTTTGAAAAGAATACCATCCTGTTAAAGTCGGATAATATAACCTCTAAACCTCCGGAGATTGAAATAATTGCTTCCCCTTCGGGTATTGCGCAGGCTGGTATTGTCAGCCATTTTCTCGAAGGGTTTTATACAAACAGCAATGCATTGTCAACAGGAATTGTTCTTTGTGACGAATCAATGCTTGTTCCACTGTTACAGGGCTTGCCCGACAGGATACATGATATCAACATCACCATGGGATTTCCATTGAAGGGATCGCTGGTTTATGGTTTTATCAGATTGATGATCATGCATCAGCGGAAAGCAAGGATAGATAAAAGACAACAGGCACAATTCAGCAGGGAAACAATTACTTCAATTCTTGGGCATCCGTTTGTGGCTGTAATTGAAGAACGCGACCAGTTGTTCAACTTTTTTATAAACAGCGGGCTGACTTTTTTTTCAGCATCTGACCTGGATGAACTGAAGCTGACGGAAAATGCAAGCTATTTACTGTTTACAAAAACGCCTGGTTTCCGGAACTTCAATCATTGGTTGAAAAAAGTCATTGATCAAATTGTAACAATAAAACCTGACGCTACAGAAAGGAACCTGAATCATCATCTTCTACATCGGGTGCAGATTATTATCAACCAGGTTTCGGATGTTTTTGAGACCTTTGAAACCGAGCCGGATATTGAATTATATTTTAGCATTTTAATGCAACGTCTCGAAGCGGTGCGTATTCCGTTTGAAGGAGAACCATTATCAGGACTGCAGGTAATGGGATTGCTTGAATCGCGCAACCTCGATTTTGAAAAGGTATTTATTCTTTCTGCCAACGAAGGCATTATACCACGCACTGATGAAACTCCATCACTGATTCCGCAGTCGGTGCGAAAAGCATTTGGATTGCCATTACACCAGCATGCCGATGCCATGTATGGCTATTATTTTTACCGTTTACTGCATCAATCTCAACAGTGCATTATCGTGTACCGTTCTTCGGGCGATGAGAACCATAGCGGCGAACCCAGTCGTTTTTTGCAGCAGCTTAAATATGAAATGAAGCCAACTCCCTTAGAAAAACAGGTTCATTTTAATCTTGATTTCGGACGGATGAAGGAAACAGCCGTTAAAAAAAATGGATGCATTGCTGAAAAACTTGAACAATATTTTAATCCTTCAGATCAACGTGTTCTTTCACCTTCTGCCTTGAAATCATTTATTAACTGTCAGATTGAGTTTTGTTACAGATATATTTTCCGTCTCGATCAGCCTGAAGACAAAGGAATGGTAGATGCTGCCATGTTTGGTCGTCTGCTGCATGCCATGATGCATGAACTCTACAAAGATTTTGTTAATCAGTTGGTTACGGTTGATCAGTTAAATAAACTTGCCGGTAATCACGATGCTGTTCACCATGCCCTGGTTCAGGCTGTCATTTCTGAAATGGAAGTAAATCCGGCACACATTGAAGCATTTAGCCATGGAAGGAATTATATTGCTTTTGAAATATTGAAAAAATATGCAAGGAAAATTATCATGGCCGATGCCCGGAATTATGCACCATTGCAACTTATCGCGTCTGAAAGCAAAATGACAGCAATGCTTCCGGTACATACAGACAAGACAATGCGTCAGGTACTTCTTGGTTGTCGTTTCGACCGAATTGACCGGCCTGCAGAACTAAAAGCAGGAATCAGAATTGTGGATTATAAAACTGGGGACGAAAATTTAAAATTTAAAGAAAATGATGCATTAAACGATTATATGACTTTTGCGGAGCATGGTGCTGCTTTTCAGCTTTTATGCTATAGTTTTGTTTATGAGCATAATAATCCTGGTGCTGATATTCATCCTGTTATTTATCAGGTAAAAACGCTACATCAGCATGGTGCAACAAGCATACAGGCTGGGAAAAACGAAAATCCCACCTATCGCGAAATAGCTCCATCGTTTACCGAAGCATTACAGCAACTGGTAAATGATATTTTTGATACCGGGAAACCTTTTATAGCTACCAACGACCTGAAAAAATGCGAACGCTGCAGTTTCAACCATCTTTGTCTCCGGTGATTTAAAGCTGTTCAAATCTTTTTTCAATGATTTTCCAGTCAAGTACCTGCCAGAAATTTTCGATGTACTTTGGCCTTGCATTGCGTGTGTCGATATAATAGGCATGTTCCCATACATCGCAGGTCAGAATGGGTTTTAGCCCTTTGCGGATGGGGTTGCCTGCATTGCTTTCCTGCATAATCACCAGTTTTCCAGTTGTGTCGGGGCATAACCATGTCCAGCCTGATCCAAACAGCGATACCGATGCTTTGGTAAATTCATCTTTAAACTGGCCAAAAGTGCCAAATGATTTTTCAATGGCAGAAAGTAAAGCTCCGGAAGGCTGATGGCTGACTGATGCTGAAAACTGCTCAAAATAAAACGTGTGGTTCCATACCTGAGCGGCATTGTTAAATACCGGCCCTTCGGCTTTCAGAATCATTTCTTCCAGGGTGGCACTTTCAAAAGCTGTGCCTGGAACAAGATTGTTGAGATTGTTTACGTAGGCAAGATGATGTTTGCCATGATGATATTCAAGCGTTTCTGCCGAAATAAAAGGTTCCAGTGCTTTCATTCCGTAAGACAAAACTGGTAATTCGTGTTTCATGTTACAATGTTTTAGGTTCTACAACAAATATATAAAAATATCGGAATTGATTATCAGAATTTATACATATCAAACGATTGGGGAAAAAGGTAATCCGGGCAAAAAGGGCTAAAGCCCTGCCCGGCGATGCATTTTTGCTCCAATTGCCCTGCCCTTGAAAGACAAGGCAATTGGTTTTTAATTATAAGATATTTTGTCTTGGCTTTTGTAGCAATGGTCGAAAAAACAATTACAAATCATTTGGTTGCTATAGCTGTTTCCGAACTGTCAACTTCGGCTGAGCTACCCTGACTTTTTGCAGTTTCCTGGCTCCGAATCAATTGGCCTGAGTTTTACCGGTTTGCCAACCCCGAAGGGGTTGAATAATGATAACCACCTGCGCAGCTGGTGGCAAGATGACCCGATAGTCTGCAACCCCGGAGGGGTTGAATATCTGCCCCCGCAGGCACAACCCCGGCTGGTGCAACCATGCTGCCGGTGCACCTTCCGTTATCCCGGACAATATTTCAGAGGTTACCAAAGCAATTCAAAACTTAAGAAATTTTGATGACATATGAAATAAAACCGATACATTGTAACTTCCTCTTCCGTTTAAACGTCTTATCTTCGTTTAATATAAAATCAGATTAAAAATCATCCCTATGCAACTTACCATCAGTCATGTTTCAAAAACCTATTCAAATGGCATTCAGGCTTTAAAAGATATTAACCTGGAAATACCCACCGGTATGTTTGGGCTTATTGGCCCTAATGGTGCCGGAAAATCAACCCTTATGCGTACCATCGCTACCCTGCAGGAACCCGATAGCGGTGATATTCAGCTCAATGGTATAAATGTATTGACTGATAAGCAAGAGGTGCGAAAAATTCTGGGATACCTGCCCCAGGAATTTGGTGTGTATCCGAAAGTAAGTGCCGAAATGCTGCTCGATCATTTTGCCCTTCTTAAAGGGATAAGCAACAGGGACGAGCGTAGGGAAATAGTGTCATCGTTGCTGAAGCGTACCAATTTATGGGAAATGCGTAAAAAGAAACTGGGTGGTTTTTCGGGTGGAATGAAACAACGCTTTGGCATAGCACAGGCATTACTGGGAAATCCCGGACTAATTATTGTTGATGAACCGACAGCAGGACTCGATCCGGCTGAACGTAACCGCTTTCATAACCTGCTGAGCGAAATCGGTGAAAATATCATCGTTATTTTAAGTACCCATATTATTGATGATGTGCAGAGCTTATGCAGCAACATGGCTATCATTGACAAAGGAAGTGTAATTGAGTGCGGAAAACCCGGTGATGTGCTGCAGAAAATACAAGGGAAAATATGGAAAAAGCTGGTTTCCCGCTCCGAAGTTCCGTCTTTTGAACAATGTGATATCGTAAGTATGCATTTGTCTGGCGGAAAGGTCGAGCTGAAAGTGTTTGCCGAAAACTGCCCCGCATCTGGATTTGAATCCGTTGATGCAAACCTTGAGGATGTATATTTCAGTACCATAAAGCATCAATAATTATAAATATGGCACTATTTAAACCATTATTATCTAATAATCTGAAAATCAAATATAATGTTTAAGAATATCATGTTATTCGAAATCCGGTACCGGTTGCAACGCTCCGGAACATGGATTTTTTTCATCCTTTTGTTCCTGATGACCTTTTTTGCTGCTGTTTCTGATCAGGTTATCATTGGAAGCCAGGTTGGAAACCTTTTTCGTAATGCTCCATATATTATTGCCAATACCATGGCTATCATGAGCGCATTTGCCATGACTATAACCACAGCCATCATGAGTACTGCAGTCTACCGTGATTTTGAAACCAATATCCATACTATGTTTTATACACTACCTGTCAATAAGTGGGATTACCTGGGGGGGAGATTTTTAGGGGCCTTTGTTATCAATATTATTGTTTTTACAGGCATTCCATTAGGTACTATGGTTGGTAGCACGCTCGCTCCTGTGTTCGGATGGATTGACCCTGAACGCATTGCACCGTTTGACCTGTGGCATTATGTTCATCCGTTTTTTCTGATCGTTATACCCAATATTTTGTTTTCCGGAGCTGTCTTTTTCGGTCTTGCCACTCTTACCCGTAAAATACTTTATGCGTATATAGGAAACATTGTGTTGCTGGTTTCATACATTGCTGCCATTATGAGTATTACCGATATGGAAAACCTGAAATTAGCTGCCATTGCCGACCCATTTTCCATTGTAACAGTTGCCCAGGTTACGCGTTATTGGACAACCATTGAGTTGAATTCAATGGTTATTCCTTTAAATACGGTTGTTTTTTTAAACAGATTATTGTGGCTTGGCATCGGTCTGGCGGTTTTTTCATTTGTGTTTTATAAATTCCGATTCAGCCAAATACTGGAAAGTAAAGCCGGAAAACCACGATCAGTGTCAGATGATGAAAAAGTTATCCTATCGCCAATAATCGTTTCACCGGTTGCAAACGTAACATTTTCCACATACCAGAATTTTAAGCTTTTCTTTTCTTTTTCAGGCTATTATTTTCAGATCATCGTTAAAGAAAT
The DNA here is from genome assembly GCA_964559985.1 of uncultured Bacteroidales bacterium. Lineage (GTDB taxonomy): Bacteria > Bacteroidota > Bacteroidia > Bacteroidales > CAZLJX01 > CAZLJX01. The sequence continues at coordinate 32,239 of CAZLJX010000015.1, read as the reverse complement.
TCCCTTTCTGATTATTTCACTGCTTGGACTTGCCCTGATGCTGAGTGGTTCGGTAACCATCAATACCATGTATGGCACTGGTGTGTATCCTGTCACCGGAATACTTACCGAATCGTTAAACAGTAATTTTGGCCTGTATATCATGATTATTATAACCTTTTATGCTGGCGAACTGGTATGGCGTGAACAGAATCTGAAAATAGCTGAAATAACAGATGCATTGCCTGTTAATACGGGCATTACTGTTTTATCGAAGATATTTTCATTGGTAATGGCAACAGCATTGCTGATGCTGGTTTTAATGCTTACAGGAATGGGAATCCAGGCCTTTAACGGATATTACCATTTCGAAGCCGGTTTGTATATCAGGGAATTATTTGTTCACCGGTTATACGCTTATACGCTTTTTATTATCCTTGCTGTTTTTATTCAAACCATTGTGAAAGATAAATATCTCGGTCACTTTGTGATGGTTTTGTTTTATATTGTGGTATTCATTGTTCTTGATGCCTTGGGTTTTGAGCATAATCTGTACCATTTTAACGGAAAACCCTCGTATACCTACTCCGATATGAATGGCTTCGGACATTTTCTTACGGGATATAACTGGTTTAATGCTTACTGGGGAATTTTTGCAGGCTTATTACTTATCGTAACCTTTTTATTCTGGCAACGTGGTACGGAAAACGGATTGAAACAATACCTCGAAATAGCAAAACAAAGGTTTTCGCTTCCAGTAAAGCTTATTACCCTGGTTCTTATGCTTGCTTTTGGCACAACAGGCGGATATATATATTACAACACCAATATTTTAAATAAATATCGTACAGCAAAGGATATGGAGCAATTAAGAGTGGACTACGAAAAAAAATACAAAAAATTTCAGAGAATACCCCAGCCAAAAATTACCGGTGTTAAAGTAAATATCGATATTTTTCCATATCAACTGCGGCTTGTTTCGAAAGGAAGCATGACCCTTGTAAATAAATCGCAAAAGGCCATTGATAGTATTCATGTAAATTATAATTACGACCTTATCAGGAAATTTGTTGCTGTTGCAGGTAATGCTGAACCGGTATTTTCTGACAGCCTGTTTGGTTATTATATCTACCGGCTTTCATCGCCAATGAAACCCGGCGACAGCATTCAACTTGAATATGAGCTGGTGTATCAGCCAAAAGGATTTGTAAATAAAAGCGGTGAAACCAACCTGGTTTATAATGGCACCTTTGTCAATAATACCATGATTTGTCCGCGAATTGGTTATAATGCTGAATATGAGCTGGGCGATAAAAATAAACGAAAAAAATACCATTTGCCACCCCGCGAAAGAATGCCCCGGGTAAACGACAGTGCCGGCCTTCAAAGCACCTACCTCGGAACCGATGGTGACTGGATCACCTTTGAAGCAACGGTAAGTACATCGTCTGACCAGATTGCTCTTGCTCCCGGATACCTCATAAATGAGTGGACTGAAGGAGACAGGAGATACCGGCATTTTAAAATGGATTCAAAAATTCTGAATTTCTATTCGTTTATATCGGCAAAATATGAAGTGAAACAGGTTAAATGGAATGATATCCTGCTCGAAGTATATTACCATAAAGGACACGAATATAATGTTGACCGGATGCTGGATGCCATGAAAAAATCGCTGGACTATTATTCAGCCAATTTTAGCCCATACCAGCACAGACAGTTGCGTATTATTGAGTTTCCAAGGTACGACCGGTTTGCCCAATCGTTTCCCAACACCATTCCTTATTCCGAAAGTATCGGTTTTATAGCAAAACTCGACAATGATGAGAAAATCGACTATGTGATGTATGTTACTACTCATGAAATAGCGCACCAATGGTGGGCACACCAGGTAATAGGCGGAAATACACAGGGAGCAACCCTGATGTCGGAAGCATTGAGCCAGTACAGTGCTTTGATGGTTATGGAAAAGGAATACGGAAAGGATAAAATGCGCAGGTTTTTGAAATACGAGTCAGACCGCTACCTTAGCGGCCGCCGGATGGAAGAAAATAAAGAAATGCCACTCTGGCTGGTCGAAAACCAGGGGTATATCCATTATAACAAAGGAAGCATTGTGATGTATGCTTTGCGCGACTACATCGGCGAAGAAAAACTTAACCATGCACTTGCTGCCTATATCAAAAAAACTGCTTTCCAGAATCCTCCGTTTACCAATTCGGTTGAATTTTTATCGTTTGTCAAAAACGCTACCCCCGATAGCCTGCAATATATTATCACTGATATGTTTGAAAATATAACTTTGTATTCGAACAAAGCGAATAAAGTTACATATTGCAAAATGCCGGATGGAAAATTTAAGGTGCATATCGAAGTGGAATCGCATAAATACCGTGCTGATTCACTAGGCAAAGAAATGGAGATTGATTTTTTTGACGATATCGATATTGGTGTCGCAGGCAAAACAGAAAAAAATGGAAAGACATGTGATAAAGAGTTGTTTCTAAAGAAATTTAAAATTCATAAAGGGTTAAATTTCTTCGAATTAATTATCAATGAAGAGCCTGTGAAGGCAGGAATTGATATCTACAACAAACTGATTGACCGCGATACAGATGATAATGTGAAAAGTGCATTGTTAACCACAGGTTGAGATTTTTTGAAAAGTTCCTGTTTGTTCTTTTATCTTTCAGAATACCTGATCTACGTTAAATTTTTGTAGATTTGATTTTTATTCATTAAAAGTTTTCATGGTAAATCAAATTTTACATTTTATTATTATAACATTATGAGGAACATCATATTCATATTTTTTCTGACAATTCATTGCAGCTTATTGCAGGCACAATCATTCACTCAATTGACTTTTGGAACCGATTCGACCCTTGAAGTGATGACATGGAACAGCGAACATTTTCCAAAAAACGGCCAGGCCACCATATCCCTGGTATCGCAGATCATTGAAGCACTCGATGTTGATCTTATTGCATTGCAGGAAGTTTCAGATACTAACCTGCTCAGACAAATGGTAAACAGTTTACCCGGGTATCAGTGTTACAGCAAATCGGTAAAATTTGCCGGATTGGCTTACATCTATAAAAACACGGTAATTCAGGCCGACAGTATTTTTGAAATTTATACCTCCGCAACCTATTCGAAACCTTTTCCCAGGTTGCCGATGGTAATGAATTTTCATTTTTTAAACAAAGAGTTTTTTATCATTAATAATCACCTGAAATGTTGCGGCGATGGCATTCTTGATTTAAACAATTCGAGCGATGAGGAAAACAGAAGATACCTGGCAGCCAACCTGTTGAAGCAATATATTGATTCTACATTGCCCGATAAACAGGTAATGGTCGTTGGCGATATGAATGATCTGATTGCGGAACCTGCTCAAAACAATGTTTTTCAGAATTTTATCAATGACACAGCCGGTTATTTATTCACCGATATGGAAATTGCACAGGGCAGCAGTTCGGGATGGTCATACCCCACCTGGCCTTCACATCTTGATCACATCCTGATTACCAATGAATTATTTGCTGCATTTGAAAATGGAAACACGGATGTCAAAACAATAAAAATTGATGCCTGTTTGTCCGGCGGGTGGAATGAATATGAAAATAATATTTCCGACCACAGGCCTGTGGCTGTAAGGCTTATGCCCGACAGCTGTTCGGCTTTAGTCCATCATTTTCCCCGTGAAAATCGCTTGAGCATTATTCCAAACCCTGCAGGTATCAATGTCAGTTTTGTGTTTCCGATTGCAGGTAAAAATGCAAAAATTGAGATTTATAATGCTGCCGGGCAATTTGTTAAAATGATACACATAGCCGAAGGTAAGAATCTGATTACCCTGCCGGCCGGTGATTTTTATCCGGGTATTTATTACCTCAGGTATTTTATTGATAATATAAATACAGTTTCCGGAAAAATGTTGATCACCGGTGAATAACAGGACTTAGGTTTGTTTTCAGAGATTTAAGATGTTGCATTGATGTAGTTAAAAAATGGTAATTTTCATCATTGAACGAACAGATCCATTCTTATACCAATAATAGATTATCAGCCTGACCCTGTCACTTCATTAATCTGATTTAATTGTTATTTTTACAATGCAAATGATTGAAGTCCATGTTTAAAAAAATAAGCCATAATATCCGCCTTATAGCCACCGACCTCGATGGTACTTTACTGAGAGATGACAAAAGTGTAAGCGAGACCGACATGCATACCCTTGAAATTTTAGGTAAAATGAACATTATAAGGGTTGCAGCTACCGGCCGGTCAATGTATTCAGTCAGAAAAGTTATTCCTGAGAATTTCCCTTTTGATTATATTGTTTTCAGCACAGGAGCCGGTTTATACGACTGGAAAAAACAGGAATTGCTGGCATCAGCCTGTCTTGAACCACAACAGGTGAAAATAGCTGCAAAGGTTTTTTTCGACAACAATCTTGATTTTACCATTCATAAACCTGTACCTGATAATCACTATTTTGTTTATAACAGGTCAGGCCTGCCCAATACCGATTTTGAACATTATTGCGATTATTATCGCGGTTTTTGTGAAAAGTGGGATGGTAATATTGAAACCCTTCAGCATGCAACCCAGTTATTGTCGGTAATGCCGGTCTGCCCAACCCGCTATGAAACCCTCAGGAAAAAGCTTGAAGGTTTTAAGGTTATCCGTACTACATCACCGGTCAATGAGGGTTTTATGTGGGTAGAAGTATTTCATCCAAAGGTTTCGAAAGGGCATACGCTTGAAAAATTATGCCGGAAACTTGGCATTGACCCTGAACATACCATTTCGGTGGGAAATGATTTTAACGATCTTGATATGCTGCATTTTACAGGACATAGCTTTGTGGTCGATAATGCCCATAACGATTTGAAAATGAAATTCCGCAACATTACATCGCATCTGCAGAACGGATTTACCCGTGCTGTTGAAAAAGTATTTGATCTGCATTCATAACGACAATCTTAATCCGTGTTTTGATCTGATTTGAGAAAACCGTATATTAGGAGAAAATTCTGGTTGTATGACAATGCAAAAAAAAATCATCCTGTTTGTAACGGTGTTGGTATTTCTTGTTGTTTCGGTGGTAATACCTTATTTGATAAACAATGAAAAAGCCGGGGCATTTTTATCAGGTTTCTTTATGGGTCTGACCATCACAGTCCTGGTTTTACTTGTTTTTTCAAAAAGCAAAAATATTTCCGGAGCCAATGAAAACAAATAAGTCTGTTGTGGGCGTCATATTGTTTATGAGTGCATTTAATAAAAAGGCAAACATGGATAAATGGTTTAGTTTTCCTATATCTGTTTTCAGCATCAGCCGGAAAATATATAATCTGTATATCAATGGTTTGCTGTATCCGATTGTTTTGTTGCTGACCATCTGCTTTTCTTTTCAAGGTAGTGTTTTTGGACAAAAAGCAGTGAATGATAGCTTAAAGCAATTGCTTTTTACTGAGATTGATAACTTTGCCAGGAATGTCCCAAAATCAGGCAATCCTGTAAAGCTTGCCCAGCAACTGACAGGAAATTATACTTCAGAGACAGAAAAAGTCAGGGCAATATTCCGATGGATAACCCATAATGTTAGATTTGATGTTAAACAATTAGGAAAATCCCCTTTAAAAACAACCCCTGCCGATGAACCTAAACTTAACAGGAAAATGGCCAGGAAAGCCCTTCGGAGCTTAAAAACCGGAAGTGAGGGATATGCACGTTTGTTTGCCGAACTTTGCACCCAATCAGGAATCCAGGCAACAGTTATTCCCGGGTTTGGACGTTCAAATCCAAAATCAATCGGAAAAAAAGTAAAAGCCGATCATATCTGGAATGCTGCCCGCATCGATTCGGTCTGGTACCTTTTCGATGTATGCTGGGCCAGTGGCTATGTTGATGAGGAAATAATTACGAAAAAAGATAAAAAAGTGAAAGTCCAGAGTTTTATTAAAAGCTTTAACGATCTGTATTTTATGACTTCACCTCCTGTGTTTATCCTGAATCATTACCCCATCACCGAATATTATACGTTTTCGCCAAAAGTATTTACAAGGGATCAGTTTTTCAATTTTCCACATATCTATCCACGCGGTTTTTCAAACCTGAATATCAAAGCTTTTATGCCTGATCAGGGTATTATTGCCTGCAATACAGGCGATTCGGTAAAATTCTGGATTAATACAAAAAATCAGGTTTTCGATATCCGGATTATTGAAAATGAGAAAAAAGAAAACCAGAAAGTAACCTGGAAAAACTATGACGATTATTGCAGCTTTAAATATTTTTTTGGCGATGAAAATATAAAGTTTATTGATATTTATTTCAATAACCTGGCAACTTTCAGATATAAAACCGAAGTAACCAAAAAAATTCCGGTTACAAAAAAACGGACCATAAAATAGCTTAAAATGATGAATCTGAGAAAAATTGGCATCTTTTTGTTAATCTTACTGGGGATTGATACAATCTTCTACGGACAGAAAAATACACAAATCAATACCGATAGTCTTATAGTCCTTTCACAGAGCAAGAATGATTCGGTTCGCTATGATGCACTTAAAGCATTAATGGATAATAATTTTTATTCCAACCCGGCCGAAGCCATGCAAAATGGGATTCAATTAATAGAATTGACAAATAAATTGGGTTGGAAAAAGCAACATGCCATGATATTAATCAATATTGGAATATTGCATTATGAAAATGGTAAGTTTGAGGAAGCGGAGAAGTGCCAGAAACAAGCCCTTGATCTGTCGGTTGAATTAAAAGATACCTTGTTACAGGCACGATGCCTTGGGAACCTTGGAAATACTTTCATGAACAGAGGCGATTATAAAGCAGCACTTACTTATTTCATGCAGGCCCTTGATTTATTTGAACTTAAAAATTATAAAAAAGGAATTTCGACCTGCTATGGTGCTATTGGAAATTTATACCTGTTTATGGAAGAATATGAGAAAGCAGAATCATTTTACCAGAAAGCAAGAAATTTATATGCCGAGTTGGGAAACAGATTTGGTGAAGCTACTACCATTATGGATATTGGACTGATTTATAAAAAATCAAAAAGAAGCCTGAAAGCCATTGATGCATTTTCAAAATCGGCTTTGCTTTTTCAGGAACTCAGTTCCCCGCGCTATTATGCACAGTCGCTGGCCAACATTGGCAATACCTATACAGAAATTGACAAACCTCAGCAGGCTCTTTCCTATGTGATTAAAGCCAATAAAATATTTCATACCATCAATGCTTATGAAGATATTGCCCTTTCATATACCGATCTTGCTGAAATTTACTTTAAACTCAGAAACTACGATGAGGCTATCAGCCAATGCCAGCTTGCATTGCAGTGGACCGACAGTATTGAAAGCATTAACCTTAAAGTGAACATTTACTTTAAAATGAAACAGATATACGCCGCTAAACAGGATTTTAAAAATGCTTGGCTATACGGTGAGAAATATATAGTGGCCGATTCTTTATTGAACAGAATGGATAAAGAAAAGGAAATCAATAAACTAAAAGTGAAATTTGAAACTGAGCAAAAAGAAAAGGAAATTGCCCTGCTCAATGCCGAAAAACAAGTTGCAGAAACAAAAATTATGCAACAGAAATTAATGCTGATATTCTCCGTCATTGGCCTTGTAATGCTTGTAGTGATGGTCATTGTAGTTTACAACAGATATTTGTATAAAAAGCGTACTACCAATGAACTTCAGTTAAAAAATGCCGAAATTACCCAGCAAAAGGAAGAAATTGAAGCGCAACGCGATGAAATTGAGTCACAACGCAATCATATAGCATTAAAAAACAAAACTATATTTGAAAGTATCACCTATGCTCAAAGCATTCAAAGTGCCATTTTGCCCAACGAGGATTATTTAAAGAATTATGTAAGGGATGCCTTTATTCTTTACCTGCCCAAAGATATTGTAAGTGGTGATTTTTACTGGTTCGACCGGAAAAATGACCTGTTTCTTCTTGCTTCAATCGACTGTACCGGACATGGTGTACCGGGTGCCTTTATGAGTTTTGTTGCATACAATTTACTTAACCAGGCCTTTTATGAACTCAACGATTTAATGCCCGAACGTGTGATGTCGCATATCAATGAGCAATTTTTACTTAATTACCGTAAATATGAAGACCAGCATCCTATGTCTGAGGGTATTGAATTGGTTTTCTGTGTTTTTGATTTTTCAGAGCATAAGCTCTATTTTTCAGGTAACGGAGCTCTTTTTATACATGTCACAGCCAATCAGTTTAATACGTATAAAACCAGGAAGAACCCACTTGGCTTCTCCGGGCTTGAATTTGAGAGGCAGACGGTAAACTTCCAAAGTAAAGATCAGTTTGTTTTTTACAGTGATGGATTTGCCGACCAGTTCGGAGGTATTAACAACAAAAAATTTTCAAACAATCATTTTCTTCAGCTTGTCCAGTCAATTCATGGCGAATCTTTTCCGGTGAAGAAACAAAGGCTGGTTGAAACTTTTCAAAGCTATAAAGGAACTAACGCACAGGTTGATGATGTAATGATAATTGGAATTGAAGTATAACCGACATTGCCTTTGTTGCATTTTTTTGCCGATGATTCCTTATACGATAGAATGATTGGTTATTATTGCTTTAGGCGTGAGATTTTTATTAAAATCAAATCTGCCGTTACCAATTGTATAAATATGGGTATTAAAAATTTCGCCGTTTCCTTGTAATTCAATTTCTTTGTATCATATTTTGCTGATCGGATATGGTGTTAAATTCGTAAACTTAATTACCTGGTCGTTTTGTAAATCAGTAATCTGTTTTTAGGTTATTTGATGATATATTTTCAGTTACAGTGAATTTTATAAATGTTGCAGCATGATTTCTTTAACCGACTATACCAAAGATGAAAGGTTACAGATTGTAAGACGATATAAAAAGCTGCTCAGATTATGCAGTGGTACCATGAGCCGCGATGATCTTATCATGATCAGGCATGCTTTTAATTATGCTGTTGAATCGTATAAAGGAAAGTACCGCAAATCGGGTGAACCATATATTTTTCATCCGGTTGCCGTAGCCATGATTGTGGTTGAAGATATTGGACTTACATCCAATGCAATAGTTGCTGCTCTGTTGCACGATGCCTATATCAGAAGCAATGAGGCTGCAGAGGAAATAGCCAGTCAATTCGGACCACAGGTTGGAACTATCCTGAAAGGAATGTCGAAAATTACCGGATTATATGTGCATAACCTGGCGTATCAAACCGAGAATTTTATTAACCTTTTTCTTACCATAACAGACGATATCAGGTCAATATTGCTTAAACTGGCCGACCGGTTACACAATATGCGTATGATTTATCATTTTGAACCGGAAAAGCAACTGAAAATTGCCACCGAATGCCGATCGATATATGCACCCATTGCCCATCGTTTGGGACTTTATAACATCAAGACCGAGATGGAAGAACTTTCACTGAAAATCATCCATCCCGAGGTTTATGCTGCCATTAACCGTAAAATTGTTGAAACCAGGCGAAGGCGCAATAAATATATCGATACATTTATAGCTCCTGTAAAGAAAGAACTTGATAAAATCGGGATACACTTTACAATCAAAAGCCGGGTGAAATCAATCAACAGCATCTGGAATAAAATGCAGATACAACAGGTTGATTTTGATGAAGTTTATGACTTGTTTGCTGTCAGAATTATTATAAAAGATTGTATCGTTGATAACGAAAAAACAGCCTGCTGGAATGTATATTCCATCGTTACGAATTTATACAAACCAAATCCCGACAGACTTCGCGACTGGATAAGCACTCCCAAATCGAGTGGCTATGAATCGCTGCATACTACCGTATTGGGACCTGAAAATCATTGGGTTGAAGTTCAGATTCGTACCCAGCGTATGGACGATATTGCCGAGAAAGGGCATGCCGCGCATTGGAAATATAAAGAAGCAGGCAAAGAATCGGAACATGAACTTTGGATAAGGCAACTCCGCGACTTACTTGAATTGAAAAACCAGGCTGTTTTTGAGTTGATTCAGCCGGCAAAACCTTCTCAGTCTGATTTTATTTATCTTTTTACGCCACAGGGTGATATTAAAAAACTTGAATCAGGTGCTACCGTACTCGATTTTGCTTTTAGTATTCACACTTCGCTGGGCGAAACCTGTACAGGTGCCAGGGTAAATGGTAAAATTGTCCCGATTAAATATGTTTTACAAAATGGCGATAGGGTAGAAATAATTACCTCAAAAAACCAGACACCAAAAACCGATTGGCTGAATTATGTTTCAACCAACCGGTCGAAACAGAAAATAAAAAGGGCATTAAAAGATATAAAATACCGGCAGAGTGAAATAGGAAAAGAAATGCTTGAGCGTAAACTCAGTCAGTTGAAACTCGATTTTAATGAAGAAAACCTTCTGAAAATTTTAAATGCCTTTAAACTTAAAACAACCCTTGATCTTTATGAAGCCATAGCTGATGAAAAAATCGAAGCCGGTGAGATTAAAGAAATTTTTTTTCCAAAAAAACCGCAGCCGGTTACTCCAGAAAAAGCTTCACTTCCTGAAACAGTAATTAAAACCGGAAGAGTTAAAAAGGAAGATATTCTTATTATTGGTGACAGGCTTCAGCAGGTTGATTATAAGCTTGCCCGATGCTGCAATCCTATCATGGGAGACGAAATTTTCGGATTTGTGACTATCGACCGGGGAATCCAGGTGCATAGGGTTAATTGTCCAAATGCTGCTGAAATGCTATCGAGGTATCCCTACCGTATTATCCGTGCAAAATGGGACAATAAATCTCATTCCGAAAGCTTTCTGGCTGATATACTAGTAACAGGTATCGACCGCATTGGGATGGTAAACAGTCTGTCGAAAGTAGTTACCTCCGATATGAAAGTCAATATGCGGTCGTTTGCCGTTGAATCAAATGATGGAATATTTCATGGTCACCTGCAGGTTTATATCAGTAATCTGGCACATCTTGACCTGCTGATAAAGAGAATTGAAAAAGTAAAAGGAGTTTTAAAAGCGCGCCGGGCTGATGAATCGGTTTTATAGATTATGATTTTGAAAAAAAAAATTATAAATTACAATGCTTGGTTTAAAAAAATGAATCCATCAGAAAATACAAAAACTTTTTCTGTCTGGTCTTTTATGCTTCCATTTGCAATCTGGCCTGCCATTATATTTTATCCCCTGATGCTTTTTCCGCAAACTCCTGTTGCAGAAAAAAAAGATCAAATCAGCCAGATTAATTACGAGTTGCCCGATTCTGTCATGCTGAATCTTCAAAAAATTGAAAATATTAATGCAAGAATTGATTATTTGCTAACTACGGCCAATAACCTGGAAAATGACAAACCAGAAGAAGCCATTAATGTGGCAACGCATGCTTTGGCGCTTTCACTTAAGTTTTCCGACACTTTTAGGGTTGCTTTGTCATACGACCTTATAGGTACGGGCTATGAATATGCCGGACAATTTACCAATGCTCTTGAAAATTACGGCAAATCAGCACAGAAAAAAGAAAATCTCTATCATGCCGATACCACCAATAGGAAAATTGCTAATAGTTTGGCTGTGACGTATTTACATATTGGAAATGCATTTCTTTATCAGGGTTTATACAGCATGGCTCTCGAATATTTTTTCAAATCGTTGAAACTGGTCAATATCATACAGGATGATGCCCTGATGGCTAAAGTATACAATAATATTGGTGCTGTATATGATAACATTAAGGATATGCCGCTGGCATTTTCATATCACATTAAATCGCTGAACCTGAAAATGAAAATGGGCGATAAAAAAGGAATTTCATCAAGTTATGCCAATATCGGAAATTGTTACAGTACACTAAATAAATGCGATTCAGCCCTTCATTTTTATTTTCTGTCTCTTGAAATTAAAAAAGAAATCAACGATCTTAAAGGTCAGGCTTTGCTACTAAACAACATTTCAGAAGAGTACCTTAGGGCTGGGCAGCTTGATAATGCATTGCGATATGGAACACAATCTTTAAAAATTTGCAATCAGATAAATTCACCATATCAGACTTCATCTACATTGATAAATCTGTCAAAGATTTATAAAATGAAGGGACAGAAACAAAAAGCTTTTGATCACCTGAAAGAGGCTTATAAAATGATTGCCCGTATTCAGAGTTATGAATACCTCAGGGATATATCCTCCGAATTATATCAGATATGTAAAGACAACAATGATTATAAAAATGCCCTTTTTTATCACGAACAATTCAAAACTGCCAGCGATAGCCTGAATAATCTTGACCAGGCAAAAAAACTTACCCGGCTTGAATTACAATATCGTTTCGAAAAAGAAACCACTGACAGACAAAACCTTTTTGAGCAAAGAGAGTTGAAATACCGCGATGAAATAGCATGGCAGAAAAAGCAGATTTATTTTTTCCTGGGTATTATTTGTATCACGCTTGTTTTTAGCTGGTTTATTTATCGTAGTTATTTGTTAAGAAAGCGCGATAATAAAATTTTAAAAATCAGAAATGCTGAAATAACAAGGCAGAAAGAAGAACTTAAACTGATCAGCGAAAAAGCCCTGCAGTCAAACAGGCAGGTGATTGAAAGCGAAAAAAAATATAAACGATTGGTGGAAGGAATTTCTGACCAGTATTTTTTCTATACAAGCGACAGGATGGGAAAATATACATATGCCAGTCCGTCAGTATTCACTATATTGGGTTATAAACCTGTTGATTTCTGTAATGGATTTGAAAGTTTTATTGTTCATGATGAACGGTATCGCAAAATGCTGCATTCAACACAATATACCTGGCGGGGGCTGCAACAGGATCCCTATGAAATTGAAATAAAAGCCTATAACGGAACCTTTAAAATTATTGAAGTTATTGATGTTCCGGTGATTGATGAAGAGGGTTACGTGGTGGCTGTTGAGTCAATAGCTCAGAATATTACCGACCGGAAACATGCCGATGATGCTCTTCGGAAATCGGAAGAACAACTATCGGCTATTTTCAGGCATGCAGCTATTGGTATTGAACTTGTTGATATTGAAGGAAATATTTTGTTTATCAATGACCACCTGGCAGGTATGCTTGGCTATTCAAAAAATGAAATTCGCAGTCATAATAAATCAGAGATTACTCACCCCGACGACAGGGAATTGCACGAATTAAATTTCAGAAAACTCCTTAACCAGGAAATTGACAGCTACCGTATCGAAAAAAGATATATCCGCAAAGATAACACTGAATTCTGGGGCGATGTTTCGATTACTCCCATGAGAGATATTTTAGGAAATATGACCAACATCATTGGTGTGATTCTCGATATAACCGACAAGAAAAAAGCAACCCACGACCTGATGGAACGTGAAAGTGAATTGCGCGAAGCAGTAGCTATCCGCGACAGGTTATTCCAGATTATTGCCCACGACCTCAGGGGTCCTGTAGGCACCGCAAAAAGCATTATCGAATTTATCTGTCAGAGTCCGGAAAATTATTCAGCCGAAGAAACTGCAGAAACATTACACGATATCAATATTTCCCTTCAGAACACCTATTTCCTGCTCGAAAATCTTTTACTATGGGCCCGTATTCAGCGTCACCAGGTAGTTTATCAACCTACACATCATGATTTACGGTCTTTGATTGATGAGGCTTTTGAATCATTGCAATCGGTATTAAAAGAAAAAAATTTATCACTTGTTATCGATTGTCAGAACCCGGTTGTGGCATGGTGCGATATTAATCTTGCCCTTGCTATTTTACGTAACCTGATTTCAAATGCTGTGAAATTTTCACAACCCGGAAATGAAATTAAAATTTCCATATCATCAGATGCACATCAAGCCATCGTCAAACTTACTGATCATGGTGTTGGTATGGGGCATGAAATGATTGAAAAATTAAAAACTACCGGAAGCTGCCCTTCAACCCATGGCACACAGGGTGAAAAAGGTTCGGGCCTTGGATTAGCTATATGTAAAGAATTTATTGAAAAACAGAATGGCCATTGGGAAATAATGAGTGAACCCGGAAATGGCACATCTTTTGTTTTTTCCTTTCCGATGCACCATGGATAATGGTTGATTTTACCGCTAAAGCATTTTAATATTTCTTTATTACATAAGTATTTGTAGAATAACCCGGTATCATTTCTCCATTATATATCATTGTGTCAACGACATATGCATCAAAACAATCGCCCTGCCTGAAATTGACTTTTAAATTCAGCGTATCTGTATCGCCATTGCCAAGATACAGATAGTAGTTTTTCAGATTGTATTTATAAAGGTTTGTTAAGTAAAAAATAATTGACCCCCTGTCATAATACAACAAAATATTTGTAGTATCGGCCTTTAGCTTAAGCGAATCAAACGTATAAACTGTTCCAATAAGTAATTGATCGGATGAATCGACAAGTACCAGTCTTGCCCAGTTACTTACCGGGTCACCGCATTCGGTTGATTCAAGCGTACACGATGGCAAAATAAATAATGCCGCAAGAATGCTGAAGATAATTGCCGGGATACATTTTTTTTTCATGGTTTCTATTGGTTATCAGGTAATTTAATGAAAAGTTAAAAAAAATTAAAATTTTTTTCATACAAATGTACGATTGTCGGGTATTTATGCAAAAATTCAATTTGTTTTTGTAATATGGTCAATTAAATGATTGTCAATTGTAAAGTTACATTCTGTAATATGATGTTAAAAAAATCACTTTAACCTGATTTTTTCGGCTAGTATGTTACAAAAAAAACCGCTATAATTTATTTTTATAGCGGTTTTAAAATCAGATAAAATTTTTAGTGAAGTTTATCTTCGGTTATAAATATCTTTTCTTTAAGTGTTTCTGCATTGAAAAACGATTGCGGATTTGCTGAACTATTGATAACATTAACGCCCTGGATATTGTAATATGAAAGCTCAAACGGACTGATATTGTTCCCTTCAACAGTAAGTTTGCATTCGGGGTTCATCATCACGGCAGCATCAATAGAATCAATAAAAGAAGTGCCTTTTGAATAGCGCATCCCGTTCAGATATTGGGCTACTTTGGCTGAATCGGCCGGCATATCGTTTAATAGCCATTTATTGTTATCTTTTGAGAGAACAAACGATTTGCCACTGCGGTAATTGAAAGAAAGTTTAGTCCATTGATCAGGTGTACCGTTGATCAGCACTGTTGATCTGAAACTGTCGCTTCCGCGGTTAAAGGTCATGGCAAGAAAACCTTCGACAGCAAAAACCTGTTTTTCTCCATATATTCTTACATAGGTTGTCATTTTTCTTGTTGCCTGCTGATACGAAAATTTCCCTATGAGTACATCGGCCTGTGTTTTATCTCCTTTTTTCAAAATAACACGCGATGCAAGCGAATCAGTAACTTCATATTTTTTCCACGATTCTTCACTTGAGCCTGCAAGCCGTTCTGGTTTCAATGCAATAAGCTGTTGCAACATCCGTGCTATTTCTTTTTCGTCGGCGGGAAAAAACTTGTCATTTATTTTTACCTGCCAGCCCTGGGAACGGCTTAATTCTATGTTGCTGGTTGTTTTTGAGGGAACAATAAAAATATGGTCAATGGCAGCCGAATCGATATCGACAATCTGTTCTTTGAACGAACGTTCGCCTTTTATGGAATCATAAATTGTTGTCAGGGCAATAATAGCTGCCAGTGCAATAACAACAATAACCAGGGTTTTAAAATTCAGTTTTTTATACATATCCTTCCTCCATTCTTTTAATTCGTTTCATACGGTTTCGTTGTGAACGGTAAATACCATAAGCAATTATCAATAAAAGGGGTAAAGAAAAGTTAAGGGTTTTCAGGAATTTCTTTTTGCCATCTTCCATCTGATCTATCGGACGTGAGGTGATGCCTTTGGTACGTAATTCAATCAGACCGGTATCATCTGAAAGGTAATCAATGGAATTAACCATGAAATTGACATTATCTTCCTGCAATCGCTGGGTTTTCTGTCCCTGCCCGTTTACGACAAAGTTGCCATCGGTAATCACAATCAGCTTGGCATTTCCATCGCCAGCAAGTTTTCCGGAAATAAGAGCAGCAACAGTCAGGTTTTTAAGCGGGAAATCAGCTTTGGTCCATTGTTTCATTACATCAAAATAGACCGGAGGAGCCAGGGTTCCCGATTTATCGGAAGTCATAGCCAATGGGGTGAAAACTTTTGATGAATCGCCTGTATAAAGAATTGTACTGGCAAACTGGAGAATAACGCTTTCAAGGCCTTTGGTAGCCGGATGGTTGGCAAATTTATTGATGATAGGTAAAAACGGGAATTGAATCTGCGAAGTAAAGTTGAAAAATCCCGATTGCTGCTGCACTCCAACACTGGCGCAGGTTGCATCGATCACAAAATTTGATTCTACAATAATGCCTTTGCGGGCAAGCCAGCTTTCAATTCCGGTATTTACTGCTGTTCCCTGTAAATTCTGGAAGTTTCCTTCAACACGGTTCATAGCTATAAAAAGATTCCCTCCGCGTGCCAGAAACTGGTCAATCTGTTTGAGGTGCTTAGCAGGAACAGAATCTGAAGGTGCTACAATGATCAGGGTTTTATATGCCTGAAGCTTATCCAATGTATCGCTCAGTTCAACTTCTGCAACATCATAAAGTACACTGAGTGAAGTTTTTACTTGTTGAAGTTCATACAATGCCGGTTCTCCGTGTCCTTTTAAATAGGCAATGCTGGGTTTTTCGCTCACCGATACTTTTTTTATGGCCGATGATAATGCATATTCCATGGCAGCACCTGGTTGGATAACTGGTAATACTTCCGTTTGTTCACCAAACCTGATTACTGCGCCAAGGTATGCTTTCTGCTGTTTCATCTGGTCTTTTTCCCTGACATTGATAATAACAGGCTGAACGCCTGCCTGCTGGGCTTTCATCTCGTTTTCCTGTTCTTTGCCCGGATCAATAAATTCATATTCAACATTTCCTTTGGCTACCGATTTATATTCAATCAGCAATTCTTTAAAATCGTTACGGGTTTTCATAATATCAGGTGGCAAGCCTTCTGAAAAATAAGCGGTTATGGTAACAGGTTCTTCAAGATTTTTAAGTATGTTCTTGGTGGCTTTGCTTAGGGTGTAACGATTATCCTGGGTGAAATCGAGACGAAGAAAAAATCTGATTGCTACGATATTAATGAGCACAACTGCTGCAATAATAAGCCCGATGTGCATATTTTGTGTTTTCTTTTTCATATTAGTAATACTTTACAAGTTTATGAGGTTCGTTTTTCGAGCACCATTTCGGCCGATACAAGGCCAACAAACACAATTGAAAGAAAGTAAAGCAGGTCTTTGGTGTCAATCACCCCTCGCGAAATGGATTCGAAATGTGTTGACAGGCTCAGATAATTGAAAACCTCGCCCAACCAGCCGGTAAATGCCGATGAAATGATATCGAAAAGAATATGAAAGAAAATTCCGATAAACAAAGCTAATAAAAATGCTACAATCTGGTTGTTTGAAATACTGCTGGCAAAAATTCCGATGCTGGTATAGGCAGCTGCCATCAGTATCAATCCAAGGTATCCTGCAATTACGGCTCCATGATCAACTTTTCCGATTTGAGATACCGTAATGTAGTAGGGGAGGGTAAGAACAAGGGCAATAACAATAAGCAACAACGTTGCCAGAAATTTCCCTGAAACAAAATGCCAGTGGGTAACCGGTTTTGTCAGAATCATTTCCAGGGTTCCGGTTTTAATCTCTTCGGCAAGTGATTTCATGGTCAAAGCAGGAATGAAAAAGAAAAGTGTCCAGTAAGCAATACTGAAAAATGACTGAAGGCTTGCCTGTCCCAAAAAAAAGATATCGCTTCCGTAAAGCCAGGTGAAAAATCCGCTGAAGCCCAGGAAGGCCAGAAGCATGATATAAGCCATCAGGGAATCGAAGAACGATCTGATTTCCTGACGTGTAATAATCCATATTTTTTTCATAACGTTGGGTTTTAATTCATGGTTAATTCTCTGAAAATATCTTCAAGTTTTGTTTCAACGGGTGTCATTTCAGTCAATGTCCATCCTTTTTCGACACAAAGCCTGAAAATTTCGCGGCGTGAACTCAGTCCGGGTTTACTTTGAATAATGAGTGAGTTCTCTGCCTTAGGATTGGGATCGGCCAGTGCAACTGTCGGAAGTAATTGCACAGCACGGATAATTTCGTTACGGTCACCATCTTCGATGGTAATACGTAAAACATTAGATCCGCTGCCCTGATGGCGTAATTCTTCGGCGGTGCCATCGGCGACAATCTTTCCTTTGTTAATGATCAGAATCCGGTCGCAGGTAGCTTCAACCTCGGCCAAAATATGACTGCTAAGAATTACCGTTTTCTGGCGTCCTATTTTTCGTATCAGTTCCCTGATTTCAACAATCTGGTTCGGGTCAAGCCCTGAAGTAGGTTCGTCAAGTATCAGCACATCGGGGTCGTGAATAAGCGCCTGTGCAAGCCCTGCCCGTTGACGATATCCTTTTGAGAGTTCTCCGATTTTTTTATGTTTTTCGCCTTCAAGCCCGCAGATTCTAACCATCTCAAGAATACGTGACTGTATTTTTGATGGATGTATTTCCTGCAATTCAGCAATATAGTGCAGGTAATCTACCACCGGCATGTCAAGGTACAACGGATTGTTTTCAGGCAGATAGCCTATCCGTCTTTTTATTTCTTCCGGCTGTTCGTAGATAGAGTATTCACCTACATTGATATTGCCTTCCGTCGGATGCAGGTAACAGGCAATGGCTTTCATGGTAGTGGTTTTTCCGGCTCCGTTCGGACCTAAAAAACCTAAAATTTCGCCTGTTTTTACCGTAAAGGTTATGTCGTCAACGGCGAGTTGGCTACCATATTTTTTTGTAAAATTTTTAACTTTTATGTCCATAGGTTTTCCGGTTTAAATCAGATTTAAAAACGCATTTTTTAACGGATGGCAAAAATAATTATTATTCTGATTTGAAAAAATTATATTCTTTTCCTAAACAGGTTGATGAAATTATTGAAAAAAAATCAAGGCTAATTCGTTTAATACATCAGAAATTATACATTTGTTATTATATATGAGTGGAATAATTTATATTATTTTAGGCTGCGCGGCGGCTTACCTGCTCGGTTCTATTCCTACGGCAGTGTGGGCAGGTAAATGGTTTTATGGTATCGACATCAGGGAACATGGTAGTAAAAATGCAGGAGCTACCAATACATTCAGGGTACTTGGCAAAAAACCAGGAATTATTGTTTTCCTGATAGATACCCTTAAAGGATTTTCATGCGTAATGATTTCAAAATTGCCTTTATTTGATCATCTGTCCCCCGAATGGCACAACCTGTTGCAGATTTTTCTCGGATTAACCGGTGTCGCGGGTCATATTTTCCCCGTATGGGCTCAGTTCAGGGGTGGAAAAGGGGTTGCTACTACCCTTGGATTGGTATTAGCCCTTCATCCATATTCCGGGCTTACGGCACTTGGAATTTTTGCCATTGTTTTTTTTATATCAGGCTATGTTTCGCTCGGATCCGTCACTGCCGGGATATCATATCCGTTTCTGGTTATTTTTGTTTTTAGTATTAATATCTTTGTTTTACAGGTTTTCAGTATCATCATGTCTTTGCTCCTTATTTTCACCCATCGTAAAAATATTGACAGGTTGTTGCACGGAACTGAAAACCGTTTTTCTTTCAGGAAGAAAAATACCGATAGCATAGGAGAAAATTTATCATAGTTTCTCAAAAAATCAAATATCATCTTAACTTTGTAACAGGCTTAAAAAGAGAATTGAATGTTTATAAGCATCAGTTTTAGCGAAGTTTGGGATATAAGTCTATATGTCATTGAAATTCTTTATCTGCTTATCAGTCTTTCTGTAGTGATTTTTATGGTAATGGAAAACCGTAATCCCATCAGGACCATGGCGTGGATATTGGTTTTGATTCTTTTACCCCTGGCAGGATTAATTTTGTATCTCTATTTCGGGCAGAACTTCCGGAAAGTTAAACTTTTTAGCCGGAAAGGAATTGTCGACTTCGACCGTATTGATTACCTGACACAAGGACAGATTAATGAATTATCAAAACCAGGAAGTTTGTCAATGCTGAAACCCAAAGAGAGTAAAAAAGTTAATATCATCAGGTTGCTTTTAAACAATAGCAAAGCTTTGCTTTCTGCCCGTAACAAAATAAAAATTCTTAACAATGGTGAGGAAACGTTCAGGGTAATTATTGAAGATTTAGAACAGGCAAAACATCATATTCACATCGAATTTTATATTATCGAAGATGATGAAATAGGAAACAGAATTAAAGATTTACTGATCAGAAAAGCCCGTCAGGGTGTCGAAATAAGGATTATTTATGATGACGTGGGTAGCTGGAAACTCAATAAAAAATATCTGAAAAGCCTTTCTGATGAAGGCATTGAGGTTTATGCCTTCATGCCGGTAAAATTTCCGTTTTTTACAAGCCGTGTAAACTACCGCAATCACCGTAAAATAATTGTTGTTGATGGTAAAGTTGGATTTGTAGGAGGAATAAATATTGCCGACAGGTATATCAAAGGAATTCATAATCTTGGCATCTGGCGCGACACCCATTTAAGGCTCGAGGGTGAATCAGTTTACGATTTGCAAATGGTCTTTATGATTGATTGGTATTTTACCAGCAAAAAAGTTATGGACGAAAAAGCATATTTAAAAAAATTTGCTGCCGATGAAGAACATTTGGTACAGATTACCGCCAGCGGGCCTGATTCTGACTATGAAACCATTATGCAGGCTTATTTTTCAGCTATCACCACCGCTACAGAATATATTTACATTGTGTCCCCTTATTTCCTTCCAACAGAAAGCATACTATTTGCCTTAAAAACAGTTTCACTCAGTGGTGTCGACGTGCGTATAATATTGCCTGCCCGTTCAGATTCGCCTATGACTTATTGGAGTTCATTGTCTTACATTCAGGAGCTGCTCGAATCCGGTATTAAAGTGTATTTTTATGAAAAAGGTTTTTCTCACAGCAAGATCATGATTGTGGATGATGTTTTTGCATCAGTAGGCTCAGCCAATATGGATTACCGCAGCTTTAGCCAGAATTTCGAGATTATGGCACTGATTTATGACGAAAAAGTAGCGCTCGAATTAAAAAATTACTTCCTTACTGATCTTGAATCAAGCCGCCGTATCCTGAATGATGACTGGAGTAACAGAAAATTCAGTGATAAAATTAAATCTTCGTTTTTCAGGCTTTTCAGTCCTTTATTGTAGAGTTACATATTATGTTAAATGAGGGAGTTACATATCCTTTTATCGTAAAAGGCCTTGTCAAAAATATGGATGAGCTGTCCTCTTCATGGATTCTCGAAGACCCATACGGAGCAAAACATCTGGTTGAAACAGCTTCATATCACGGCTATCATTTTGAATCAGGTGAGAAAATCTATTGCAAGGTCGATCATATCAACTGCAGCGGCCAGATTTATCTTGAGCCTCCACATCCATTTTATAGCGAAGGTAAGGCCTATGAATTTAAAATGATTGGTATCGAGCCATTAACCAGTGAATCAGGATATGTACAACCGGCAGTCAAACTGGAAGGCATTAATGGAATAATTTGTTTTATTCCTCTTGGAATCAGGCCAATACCTGTCATTAATGATAAAATAATACGATGTCATGTCGATGTCATCAGCAAAGGACAAATTTTTTTATCTCATCCTTTAATCAATCCGAAAACCGGAATAATCAAACATGAAATTTATGAATTGTCAATTGCTGATATTTTTACCAATCAGAAAAAGAAAGCATATTTTGTTCTTGCCGATTCGTTTGGAGAACTATATTTTATTGAAGCGGGGTCGTACAGCCATTATCATCTGAAAAAAGGACAAACAATCAGATGTGAGGCCATTCGGATTTCGGGAAATGGATCATGGGTTATGGAACCTTTACATCCTTATTATTGTCCGGGAAATACTTATAAATTCAATATCATCCAGCAAAGTGCTGTTTTTAATGCTGAAGGTCAAAACCAGGAATTATATATAAGTACCGATATATTAGGAAAAAGGCTTGCTGTACCCGTCGAAAAAGCTTTGATAAATGCAACCGGAACATTTTTCTGGTATAAAATTGAAAAAATCAGGAATGGTTTAATTTATACGGGCTTCTGATGCAATTTGATGCATGTAATCTCCGGTCGCATGCCAAACCTCGCCCTGATGGCAAGACAACCCAACCCAACATTTACATACAGAAACCGGTCGTCAACCTGGTATAATCCTGCCCAGTTTTTATAAATTACTGAAGCCGGAGAAAATTGTAAATAATCACGATTCATACCTATTTGCATGCCATGAGTATGGCCGGCCAGAGTCAGTTTTATCTGTCTGTATTTCAATGCCTCTGCTTGCCAGTGATCGGGATTATGGCTTAATAGTATGGTGAAAGCGTTTTCAGGTACAAATTCCATAGCTTTTATAAGATTGCCATATTGTTTAAACGGTGGACGTCCCCAGTTTTGAACTCCGGCAATGTAAACCGTATCATTATTCCTGACAACTGAAACCGCTGAATCGGTAATTTGATGAAAACCTGTCTGGCTTATAAACTCCAGCAACTGGACGTGGTTTTCATGCTTTGACTGTAAATCGGGCCATTGCATATAATCGCCATAATCGTGATTTCCTGTAACACAATATTTTCCATATGGGGGCTCAAAATGTTGAAAAACCGGGATAAGATTTTCCATTTCACTGGCAAAATTATTGACCCAATCTCCGGTGAAAACGATCATGTCTGGATGCAATCCGGCTATTTTACCGGCTATAATGTGCATCCATATTTTATTGCTGTAGAAAGTACCCGCATGGGCATCGCTGATATGTACTATCCTGAAACCGTCGAAACCCGCAGGTAATGTATTGAAATATAAATCTTTTTCAACCACCCTTATACGGAAAGGAGTGACCAGATAACTGTTTATTAAAAAGATAAATCCAATTATACCAGTAACATACCCCAGTTGTATGACAAACATAACCTGCTTTAACCGCTTATTGATAAACAGTTGAACAAGCCAGTTTACAACACCAAATATCCCTGATAGTAATTTTGGAATAGTAAATGCAACATAAATGGCAAGAATATGTGAAAACCGGTTGTAAATGAAAAACGAGGTGGGGTGAACCGCGTTTGAGAAACCATATAACATAAGCATGTTAACGATTATCGCCATGCTTACACTTATTATAATTATTGATCGTCGGGTTGTTTTACCATTCTTTTTCCATTGCCAGATAAATACTGCAAAAAGTAATTCTATTCCAATACTGATTAGCAAAACAAAAAAATAGGGTAACACTATCCTCATCTTGACACAGTTAAGAGGTGGAAATTTTGAATTAAAGAAAAAAGCTGATCGTACAACGCTTTAATCAGTGGGTTTCTCCCTGTGTGATTTCAATTTGTTTATCGCCAGTGCTCTTATGGGGTGGATGCGGAGCCCACCCTGCTATATAAAGCATGACAAAGAAACCGAAGATATAAGCCACCGTAACATGCCAGCCTTTTTTAACGTACTCAACCACTGAACGAAGCTCAGGAAATTTATTCGATAAAGCCACACCTGCCGACGAACCAAACCATATCATTGAACCGCCAAACCCCACTGTATATGCCAGAATACCCCAGTCATAACCGCCCTGGTCGAGACATAATTTAGTGAGAGGAATATTATCGAAAACTGCCGAAACAAAACCCAATGCAAATGCACTCCATTGCGATGCAGGTGGTAATTCTTCAACCGGCATGAGTGATGCACAGGTTACCAGCGACATCAGGAAAATGGTTCCTTGCCATGAATGTTTCATTTCGTACCATGGGGTTTTACAAACCAATGTGCCAAGCAGAATGGCTATCCATACGCCCATGGCCGGGAAATCGAACAGATAGTTGGTTGTAATGGCGCCAGCAAGAATCATAGCAACCACAAAAATTTTTACCCAGTCAATTTTGATATTTTTTTCTGCATCACGGATAATCCGCTGATGCCTGTCTTGCTGTATTGATCCAATAATTCCGAAAATAAGAAATGAAGCAACCGATGCTATAAATCCTTTTATCACCCACAACGGATTTACTCCATCAATCCACATCAAGGTTGTAGTGGTATCACCGACTACCGAGCCTGCACCGCCGGCATTGCTTGCTGCAACAATGGCTGCAAGGAACCCAATATGTACATTGCCCTTAAAAACAACAAGGGCGATGGTGCCACCAATCATCGCAGCTGCAATATTATCAAGAAATGAAGATAAAACCATGATGATAGCCAGTAACATCAATCCGCCTTTCCAGTCGTTGGGAAGAAAATCGGGTAGTTTATCAGGCACTTTCGATTCTTCAAAGTGCTTGGCCAGAATGCCAAAACCAAAAAGTAAACCCATCAGGTTGAGCAAAACACGCCATTCACCTTCTTTACTTATTGTTCCGAAAATATGTTCGTACAGGGAAAAATGGCTATCGAATAAGAATTTAAATGATAGAATGACAGCTAAACCTGTGAGTGCAACATACATGGTTTTCTTGTGAAAAATTGCCACCCCTAACAACGTAAGGCCAAAAAGTATAAATTCAACCCTGACCGGGCCAACCGAAGGGACATTGCTGCCATCAGCAGCAAAAAGAACAAATGGCAATAAAAGCATTACTGCCAGCATGAAAATGATTTTTATTCCGGGGAAAAATAGGTGCTTCGACATATGAGAATATTTTAGTTTTTAAATGGAGTCGGAAAAATAACATATTCTTTAATTACAGATCGAAAAATAACATATTTTTTTTATTATCTGTAATTCATATTGTTATAATGATTAAGTGGAACACGCCTAATAGTATTTCAATTCATACATGACACATTTTGTCAAAAGCTTCCCAATAATCCTTATCATCTTTTGCTTTAAACAGTTTTTTTTCAATGTCAGGTTTAGGCCTAAATGAATTTTTCATGTAAAACATAATTGCTTTCATTTTTGTAATGGCATAATTTTTTTCTTTTCCTGTTTGCCTGTAAGCTTCAAATAATGCTTTGTGAAATTGTATTAACTTCAGTTGTTTTGCAGGTTCAGGAAATTCATTTTTCTGCTTAATATCAGCGGGTAGAAAAGGGTTTTGCAAAACTCCGCGCCCTATCATCCACCTTTTGCAGTCATTAAACTGTTGATTTAGAAGAAAGAAGTCATCAACGGTAAAAATATCACCGTTATAAACGGTTGGCAGATTTGTCAGTTTTCGGTATTCAGCAAATTTATCCGGTTGGGTTGCTCCTTTATACATCTGAATCCCGGTTCTGGCATGAATAATAATTTCAGAAACAGGGTAGCGGTTCAGAATATCCAGAACCGAAATCAATTCTGAATTATTATATCGCCCAAGCCTTGTTTTTACTGATAAGGCAAGTGGTAATTTGTTCATTATCATGTCCATTATTCTTTCTACCATTTCGGGATAGGGTAGTATGCCGCATCCTCTTTTTTTATTGGCGACTTTTGAAAATGGACAGCCCAGGTTCCAGTTCATCTCCGTAAAACCGGAATCTGCAAATGCATTGGCTATCAATAAAATTTCTTCTGGGTTATTGCTTAAAAACTGGGGTACCGTACGAACTCCTTCAGCTTCAACCGGCTTTATATCTTTTATTTTATTTTTATTGACTTTCACGGTTGATACATCTGCTAAAAATGGCGTAAAAACAGCATCGATACCTGTAAAATAGTGACAGTAGCAATTTCTGTATATATGATCGGTAATCCCCTGAATGGGAGCAAGGTAAAGCAAAGTCGGGAAAACCTCTGACATAATGGGATTTAAAAGAAAATTTGTACCGGAGGACAGACTATAACATCAGAAAATTGACCAGCCATCTCGAAAAAATAAACAAAAAGCAGGCAAAAATAATTGTGATAGGGATGGTTACTCCCCATGCAATTAAAATATTTTTAATGGTTTTGCGCTGCAGGTTTTTCAAACCACCATGGGCAACCATGGTGCCGGCAACACCCGACGAAAGGACGTGCGTAGTACTCACCGGTAATCCCAGTAATGTTGAAATGCCAATGGTACTTGCAGCAATCATCTCAGCACTCGCTCCCTGTGCATAAGAGAGATGGGTTTTTCCTATTTTTTCACCAATGGTAGTTACAATACGTTTCCATCCCACCATAGTCCCAATACCAAGTGAAAGCGATATCATCAGCATAACCCACCAGGGGGCAAATTCGGTATATCCACGAAGTTCCTTCAGATTTTTATTGAGCTGTACCGATTCTTTTTCAGTCAGTAAAAGAACGCGCCTTTTTTGAAAATCCTGGTTATCAATCATTTTTTTTGTTAATGTCGATATCTCTATAATACTCTTACGCACCTCAAATTTTTTTTCTTTTTCAATGTTAAAAGGAATGTTCAGGTTTGAGAGCACCAATTTTAGTTTTGCCAACTCAGATTTAATGATACTCATTTTCTGAGCTTCCTTAACCGACATTTTAGTCGTATCCATCCGGTTGACATAGTGTTCAATAACCTGTATATTCCCACCTATAGCAAGAGGATTGCGATCGGGGTCAAGGGCAAAATATGAAGGTAAAAAACCGATCAGGATTATCATTACCAGGCCAATTCCTTTCTGTCCATCATTCGATCCATGCGAGAAACTTACACTCGTACATGTTAAAATTAGAATACCCCTGATCCAGAAAGGCGGACTTTTAACCTTGTCGGGCTCTTTGAAAAATTTGGGATGCCGCACAAACCGCCTGAAAAGAAACATCAGCAGCATGGCCATAATAAATCCTAAAACCGGAGAAATAAGCAACGATAAACCTGCATCGGCCAGTTTATTCCAGTTGAGGGCTATCACCCCTTCCGGGGTTATAAACATAAACGCCAGACCAACCCCAAAAATAGACCCGATCAAGGTATGCGAACTTGAACAGGGAATGCCCAGATACCATGTTGCCAGGTTCCATAAAACAGCTGTTAAAATAAGCGAAAAAATCATGGCAATGTTATGGTAAATATTTTGATCTACAAGTGCTTCCATAGGTAGCAAGTTAATGATACCAATGGCCACAGCTATTCCGCCAAAATATACGCCGATAAAATTCCATACGCCTGACCAGACTACGGCTGTTTTTGGCTTAAGAGACTTTGTATAAATAACCGTCGCTACTGCATTGGCAGTATCATGAAAACCATTAATGAACTCAAAAGCACAGGCTATGAGTAAACATAAAATTAAAACAATGGTAAATCCGGTGGTTAATCCAAACATAATTTTAATATTTTAGGAATTCAATGTTACTGTTTTTAACCCCACCTTCCAAATTTTATTTCATTTTTTTATTGGGAATCTGACTTCATTTGTACAGCATAAATATTACGAATGTATCATTGGAAAATAATAGATATATTGCTGTAAATTATTTATTTAGAATAAAAAGGTGGTAATTTAAAGATTCTGTTAAACAAGGGTGTTTTTTCAATGAAGTTTCAATGACAAGGTTTAACATTGGCTTAACAATACAATAAAAATTTTAATGTAATATTGTCATGAATATGATTTAATTATTATGAAGTTTAGTAAAATATTTTCCTTGCTGGCCCCCAAAGACATAAGGTTTTTCCCGCTGTTCGATCAAGCCGCACAAAACCTCGTCGATGCATCTGTATTACTGCATCAGTTGATCCTTACCACAGATGAAACACAGATTAAAACATTGTGCCAGCAGATCAAAGAACTCGAAACCAGGGGCGATGCTATTTCGGTGCAGATTTATAAGGAACTGAGTGGTACGTTCATTACCCCGTTTGACAGGGAAGACATTCAGCAATTGGCTTCATCGGTCGATGATGTGGTTGATGCCATCTACAGGGTGGCTATAAAAATTGAGTTGTTTTCGCCAAAATCACATTCCGATAAGCTGGTAAAAATAACTGAAATTCTTCAGCATGCATGTCTTATGATCCGCGATGGCGTCAATAACCTGAATAAAATGAAAAATCCCAAAATCATTGAAACAGCTTGTATCAGCATCAATAATGACGAATCTGAAGTTGACAAGTTGTTCCATCAGGGAATTTATGACTTATTCCATACCGAAACCAATGCCATTGAACTGATCAAAAAGAAAGAAATTCTGCAGACCTTGGAAAAAGCTATTGACCAGGCCGAAGATGTTTCAGATGTATTAAAAACCATATTGGTTAAATCTTTATAATCAGTTTTTTATGGTTGCAGTTGTTATTGTTGGCATTGTTATAGCCCTCGCGTTTGATTTTTTAAATGGTATGAACGATGCGGCCAATTCAATTGCCACCATTGTGTCTACAAAAGTTTTATCCCCTTATGCTGCGGTAGCATGGGCTGCTTTTTTCAATTTTTCAGCGGCATTTATTTTTGGTGTTCATGTTGCCAACACCATCGGAAAAGGAATTGTTGATGCCCATATTGTTAATGAATATTTGATTTTAGGGGCTTTGGTGGGTTCAGTATTATGGGTATATCTTTGCACCATGATGGGACTTCCCATCAGCGTTTCTCATGCGCTGATTGGCGGGTTGATAGGTGCTGGTCTGGTTGAAGGTGGTACAGCTGCACTGATCATGACAGGTATTGCCAAAATTGCCCTTTTTATTGTCCTTTCACCTTTAATTGGTCTATTATTAGGTTATTTACTGATGATTACTGTTTTGCATCTGTTTAAAAATATTTCACCCCGAAAAGTCGATCATCATTTCAGGTTTCTTCAGCTCTTATCATCTGCTGTTTTCAGCCTTGGGCACGGAAGTAACGATGCCCAGAAAACCATGGGAATTATTTCAATTCTGCTTTTCAGCGCAGGAATGCTGGGAAATGAATTTTATGTACCAACTTGGGTTATTATCGCTTCATATTCAGCTATTTCAATAGGTACCCTTGCCGGAGGGTGGAAAGTGATAAAAACCCTTGGTGTCGGGCTCACTGATTTAAAACCTGTCGGAGGTTTTTGTGCTGAAACAGGTGGTGCTTTAACGGTGATTGGTTCTTCGTTGTTTGGAATTCCGGTGAGCACCACCCATACCATAACCGGTGCTATTATGGGCGTCGGTATGACACGCAGATTGTCGGCAGTGCGATGGGGTGTAGCTTCAAATATAGTAATTGCCTGGGTTTTCACTATCCCGGCAACAATGTTGGTTTCTGCTTTTGTTTATTATATTTTGAAAAGCATTTTCTTATAAGAAAGTAATCATTCTATGTTACTGGCGATTATTTTCCAGTGAGTAAGATTTATTCTTTCTGTACTTAAAGGTATGTTTTAATAAGTTGGTGCTAAACGGCCCCTTTGAATATATAACCAATGCTTTCAATCTCTTCGCGTATCTGCGAGAAATCAAATTCATAACCTTTTACTTCAACTGTGCCCGATCTAAGATCGGCATTGGCTTCAACAATACCTTCAATCTTTTGCAGAATAATTTCAATACTCTTCTTGCAATATGGACTTGCCATTCCCTGTATGGCTAAATGAATGGTCGACATGGCGTTTACATTTAGCAGGTTGAACTCTGCCTAATATAATGAATTTTTAACTAAAAATCCAGTATTTCATATTATATCAGGGCATAAAAGTTATTGATTGATATCATAATTCATTATCTTCCTTGATATAGTATTAAACATTTTCTATGGCCATTGCTATAATTTCCTTTATAGATGATACTAAATCTATCAGTTTTGATTTGTTAGATAAAATTGCACTGACTCGTTTGTGCATGTGATGTTGAAGCGATAATAAAAGTTAAGTATTTAAAATATCCTGATTTGTTAAAAAAATAACCCTGATTGTTAATTTTTATTTGTCATAGAATAAAATTGACATTGCCAAATAGCCTACTTTTGGACAAATTTAAATGGTGCACCGATGGAGTATTTTATCAATAATTCTTTTGTTCATCCCAGTAAGCATTATAAGCGTAAACATAAGAAAACCATGCTTTTAAATGACAAAGAGCTGGCAGCACTGAATAGATACTGTAACCAGTATAAGGTGAAAAACCAATCAAGGCTTATCAGGGAAACTTTATTCACGGTGATTCTGAAAAATTTTGAAGAAGATTACCCAACGCTTTGGGATAAAAAGATCCTGGCTCAACTGATTGAATATTAGTTGTGAACATTTTTATTTTCTGTCCTGAAAAAACCATTAAAACTTAATTTTGTGAATGAAAAAATTCTGATTCTCGATTTTGGTTCGCAATATACACAACTCATTGCCAGGAGAATACGCGAACTCAATGTATACTGCGAAATTGTACCATTCAATAAAATTCCCGAAATAAATGCTACTGTCAAAGGCATTATTCTATCCGGGAGTCCATTTTCGGTGCGCGATCAGAATGCCCCTGTTCCTGAACTTGCAGCTATTAAAGGTAAGTTGCCCATATTGGGAATATGTTATGGCGCGCAATACCTTTCACATTATTTTGGCGGAGAAGTGAAACATTCCAATACGCGTGAATATGGTCGTGCCAATCTTGGTTTTGTCGATAGCAGCAATCCTCTTCTCCGGCATATTCCTTTACAATCACAGGTCTGGATGTCGCATGGCGATACAATTGTAAAAATTCCGGACAATTATAAAATTATTGCCAGTACCGCTGAAGTAAAAATTGCCGCATTCCAGATTGAAGATGAAAATACTTATGGTATTCAGTTTCACCCCGAAGTGTACCATTCAACCGATGGTCATCAATTGCTCAGGAATTTTACTTCAGAAATCTGTAAATGCCAGCACAACTGGACACCTGATTCATTCATCGAATCAGCCATCGGTAACCTGAAATCGGTTATCGGAAAAGAAAAAGTGGTATTAGGGATTTCGGGAGGGGTTGATTCATCGGTAGCCGCTGTTTTGTTACATAAAGCCATTGGAAATAACCTGCATTGTATTTTTGTTGATAATGGATTGCTACGTAAAAATGAATTTGATGATGTTCTGAATTCGTATCATTTTATGGGTCTCAATGTTACAGGAGTGAGAGCAGGACAACGTTTTATGGATAACCTGAATGGGATTGCAGAACCGGAGCAAAAACGGAAAATAATTGGCCGTACGTTTATCGAAGTTTTTGACCAAGAGGCTCATAAAATCAAAGATGTGAAATGGCTTGCACAGGGAACCATTTACCCCGACGTGATAGAATCGGTTTCTGTAAAGGGGCCGTCTGCCACTATCAAATCGCACCATAATGTAGGGGGCTTACCGGAAAAAATGCATCTTAAAGTGATTGAACCTTTACGACTTTTATTTAAAGATGAGGTCAGGAAAGTTGGTTTTGCACTGGGATTGCCCGACCTGATTTTAAAACGCCATCCATTTCCAGGCCCGGGATTGGCCATTCGTATTATTGGTGATATTACTCCTGCAAAAGTTAGATTGATACAGGAGGTGGATGATATTTTCATACGCGGGCTTAAAGAAGCCGATTTATATGATGATGTGTGGCAGGCTGCAGCAATACTTCTTCCGGTTCAATCGGTAGGGGTTATGGGCGATGAACGGACTTATGAAAATGTTGTAGCTTTGCGCGCTGTAACTTCAACCGATGGAATGACTGCCGATTGGGTGCATCTGCCTTATGAGTTTCTGGCCATGATATCGAACCGTATTATTAACCAGGTAAAAGGAATAAACCGGGTAGTCTACGATATCAGTTCAAAACCTCCGGCAACCATTGAGTGGGAATAAATCTATATTATCTATAGAAAGAAAAAAGGGTTATGTTGTATAACGTAACCCTTTGATTTTTAAGTGACCCCGGAGGGATTCAAACCCCCAACCTTCTGATCCGTAGTCAGATGCTCTATTCAGTTGAGCTACGGAGCCATTCGCGGCTGCAAAGGTAATAAATATTAATAAATCATAAAATAATTATTCATAATTTTCCTTTTCTGTTTATTATTCCTCCTCAGAATGTCCTGAATAACATTAGAAAAACATGATTAATAATTTACCCCTTAAAATAAATGAGCAGTTTGTTTCCACGGAAAAAGCATTTTAAACTTTTATCGTGCAAACCTGATGATGGGAATCATCTTTGTTTAAATAAAAAGAGGCTGTCTCAAAAGCCAGACAGCCTCTTTTTTTTGTGCATATTGTTA
>CAZLJX010000014.1:0-89549 GCA_964559985.1 uncultured Bacteroidales bacterium | reverse complement strand
ATTATGTAAGTTATTAACAATCAATATTTTATATATTTTTTGTCGTGTACAAAGGAAAAAATCATAAATAATAAGTATTTTCTATGGTTCTTTATTATTTTTACAACATCGGAATATCATTTTAAAATGTTTTTTGGATTTAATTGATTTTTCATGGATAAAAAGGTTATTCTCATTGTCGATGATATTTTTGTAAACCGGATACTTTTATCGCAAATTATTAAAAACGCCGGTTATGATTTTTTAGAAGCTGAGAATGGTAAAAAAGCCATTGAAATGATTACCGGTAACCATGTTGACCTGGTTTTTATGGATATCGAAATGCCAGTGATGAATGGCCTTGAAACCACACAACATATACGAAAAAAACTCGAGTGGCCAAAATCTCAACTTCCCGTAATCGGGCTTACAGCCTATAATCCGCTTGATTACTTCAGCGATTTCAGGGATTGCGGCTTTACCGACCTGCTGACCAAACCCTACCAGATAGAAAAAATTGACCTGATTATAAAAAAGTATTTGAATAAATGATGTATTTTGGCTGGATTAAAATTTTAGCCAGTTAATTCATAATATACTATTTACCAAATACTTACCAATGAAAAACAGGTTTTTGCTGCTCATGGCTATCCTTTCCGGTGTTTTGTTGTCTTTGCCTTTTTTAAATCTGGTTTCGTCGCTCCTGATGTTTATTGCACTGGTTCCTTTATTCTTTGCCATTGATCATATACTGAATCATAAAACCAGGCGATGGCTGAATTTCTGGCTTTATGTTTATATCAGCCTTTTAACATGGAATGTTTTAACAACCTGGTGGATTATCAATGCAACGGCATTTTTTGGCGTTTTGGCCATGATTTCCAATGCAGTGCTCATGTGTTCGGTATTTTTTGTGATTTATAAAATATCTGATATTACCGGCAAAAAATCATTACCCTATGTTTTTATTATTATCTGGCTTGGTTTCGAGTATTTTTATTTCGATGCCGAAATATCATGGCCATGGCTGACATTGGGCAATGCTTTCAGTAACGATATTATGCTTATTCAGTGGTACGAATATACCGGTGTGCTGGGTGGAAGCCTTTGGATTCTGGTCTGCAATTTCATTATTTTTTATGCTCTGAAGAATTTTCTTACCGGTGCAAATCTTAAAGGTTATAAAAGAGCTTTGATGGCTTTTGTATTGATTATTGTTCCGGTGGGTATCTCGTTACATATTTTTTATCATTACCACGAAAAAGAGCAGCCTTATCGTTTTACCGTTGTTCAGCCAAATATTGATCCGTACAATGAAAAATTTTCAGGGATGCCTGTAAGTGAGCAGATGGATAAAATGATAAACCTTGCATTGCAGGCATCCGATTCAACCACACAATTTATTATTTTTCCGGAAACAGCATTGCCCGAAGGAATCTGGGAAGAGCAACTTTTATATTCTGATGAATACCTGAGGCTGCAACAGGTTTTTAAAAAATTTCCGCATTGTGAAATCATCACCGGGGCAAGTACAGCACGTGTTATTCCGCCCAATGAAAAAATACCTTCATCGGCTCGCAGGTTTAGTGATGCAAACCGGTATTATGAACGTTTTAACACAGCTCTTTTTGTTACTCCTCGTTCGCCTTTACAGATTTATCATAAATCAAAACTGGTAATTGGTGTTGAAAAGATGCCCTATCCTGCGATTTTTAAATTTATTGAAAAATATGCCATCAACCTGGGAGGAATTACAGGGAGTTTAGGCATTCAAAAGGAACAGATTCCGTTTGAATCGGCTCAATATCATGTAAGGCTCGGAACAGCAATTTGTTACGAATCGGTTTATGGTGAATTTGTTACGCGGTATATTAAAAACGGGGCACAGTTTTTTGTCATCATCACCAATGACGGGTGGTGGGGAAACACGCCCGGCCACCGGCAGCATAAATCGTATGCAAGCCTGAGGGCCATTGAAACAAGGCGAAGTATTGCGAGGTCGGCAAATACGGGCATTTCATGTTTTATAAATCAACGTGGCGAAATTATTCAACCAACCACTTACTGGCGCGAAGCAGTTATTACCGGGCAACTAAATGCAAACAACGATATTACCTTTTATGTCAGATATGGTGATTACCTTGGCCGTATAGCAGCTTTTTTTGCTGTATTATTAATGGTTTATGCTTTTGTTCAATATTTGCTGCAGAAAAACCGGAATAAAAAAGCTAAAGGAATCCCATCCGGATCTGGATATAGAAAATAAGCACCGATAATGCCATGGTAAGGATAGTACAAATCAATCCGGTTTTGAGAAATTCCATAAACCCGATTTTTATTTTGTGACTTTCGGCCGATTCAATGACAATCAGGTTAGCCATGGCACCAATAATGGTAGCATTCCCGGCCAGGGTTGATGCCGAAGCAAGGCTTAACCAGAGCATTTCGCTGCCGGCTTGTTGTAGTATCGGAAGCATCACCACCGTAAAAGGCACATTGCTGACTACCTGCGAGGCTATAAGGCTTACCCCGTGAATCATTCCCATATCGGCAATGGTACCTGTAATGGTGCCTTCGGGAAGAAATTGAGCTATAAGGCCTTCTTTTTCAATTCCTTTTACAACAATAAACAGGCTGGCAAAGAACAGGAGCAGCACCCAGTCGATACCCTGAATAATTCTTGAAGGTTTTATATGGCCGAAAATCAATATCATAGATCCACCCATCAATGCAATGACCGGGATAGAAATACCAAATTTATGACTGAAAAAGAATAACACAATAATGGCTGCAAAAATGGGTACCGAATATCTCATCGATGCATAATGATATTTAAAATTCGTTCCGTGAAAAACGATTTCCTTTCTGCCTTTAAACTGCGAAGGGTACATCCATCGGACAATAATGATGATTAATACCATAGAGATTACCGAAACCGGCATGATATGAAGCAAAAAGCGTGCATAGGTTATTCCCGAACTTAGTCCGATAAGCATATTCTGAGGATTTCCGGTAATGGTCATCGCACTGCCGGCATTGGACGATAAAATTTCAGCAATCAGGTAAGGTACGGGATTTATGGCTGATGCAGTGCATATAGCAATGATTACCGGTGTAAAAATCAGAACCACGGCATCATTCACCAGAAAGGCAGATGAAAACCCGGTAATGATGGTTACCAAAATGAGTAATTTGATCTGGTTTTTTGCCAGGGAAATGGTTTTTGAAGCCAGCAACGAAAAAAAACCATCGATCTGAAGGGTTGAGATTACAATCATCATACCCAGCAACAGGGCAATGGTATTAAAGTCAATCGCCCGGATAGCTTCATCAAAACTTAGTATTCCTGTCAGTATCATTGCCACGGCTCCGAAAAAGGCTGCTGAAGGACGGTCGATATTCATTTTTGGCAGGCGGGTAAAAATGATACCTATATAGGTTATCACGAAAATGATCAGGGCAATGGTTGATGAAGACATCATGATAATTATTTAATTTTTACCGGAGTAAGCCCCAGTTCCCGTCCTTTTTCAATCATATAACGAAAAGCGTCATCATAGGTATTGGCAATTTTGCCATCAAGAATGGCTTCGCGGATGGCATTTTTAATAATCCCGACGAATTTACCGGGTTCAATGCCAAAGGCTTTTGTTATATCATTGCCATTGATAGGGGGCTGCCAGTTACGGAATTTATCTTTTTGTTCTACCTCAATCATTTTTTGCCTGACAATCTGGTAGTTGTTCAAAAAACGTTTTACTTTTTCCGGATTTTTAGAGGTAATATCGGCATCGCAAAGCAGCATCAGGTCGTCAATATCATCACCTGCATCGAAAAGTAATCTTCTTACCGCCGAATCTGTAACTTCTTCCTGTGCCAGAACAATAGGCCTCATGTGCAGTGAAACCATTTTCTGCACGTATTTTAATTTATGATCGAGTGGAAGTTTTAATGATTTGAAAAGGGCAGGGATAAGTCTCGATCCCGATATTTCATGGCCATGAAAAGTCCATCCGGTTTCTTCATTAAATCTTTTACTTACAGGTTTGCCAATATCATGCAGTAAGGCAGCCCACCTGAGCCAGATATTTCCCGATTGAGCAGCAATTTTATCAAGTACCTCGAGGGTATGGTAAAAATTGTCTTTGTGTTTCCGCCCGTTAATATCTTCAATACCCCGCAATGCTTCAATTTCGGGAGCGATATATTTTAGCAGGCCGGTATGGAGCAATAATCTGAAACCAACCGAAGGAACCGGCGACATGATGATTTTATTCAGTTCGTCGGCAATGCGTTCTTTTGAAATGATCTGCAACCTGTCGACATTATGTTTTATAGCGGTGTATGTTTCCTGGCTGATTTCGAAATGGAGCTGTGATGCAAACCTTATAGCGCGCAACATTCTCAGCGGATCATCTGAAAAAGTTATTACAGGATCGGCCGGTGTACGGATGATTTGTCTTTCAAGATCAGATAAGCCATTAAAAGGGTCAACAAATTCACCGTAATGATTTTGTCCTATACCAATAGCCATGGCATTAATGGTAAAATCGCGACGAAGCTGGTCATCGGCAAGGGTACCATTTTCAACCACAGGTTTCCGTGAGTTACGGTTATACGATTCCCTGCGGGCTCCTACAAATTCATAATCATGACCACGGTAATGCAGCATGGCCGTTCCGAAATTTTTAAAAACAGTAACCTGATGTTTTAGTGCTAATTGTGAAGCAATTTCTTCGGCCATGGCAATGCCGCTTCCAACAACAACAATATCAATATCTTTTGATTTTCGGTGAAGCATCAGATCGCGTACCCAGCCTCCTATCACATAAGCTTCAGTGTTGTTTTTAACTGCAATCTGGTGAACCAGCTGAAAAATTTTTCCGCGTAAAACTCTTTTTATTGTAGACGTTGTCAGCATAGAATGGCAAAAATAACAAAAAAATAAAAGCCTTCTGTTTCAGATAAAAATGTTGGGGAAGATTTTATAAAAAAATTGCAGATATCAATGAATCAGGGATCGATATCAAGGATAAAAGAACGGTCGCCTGAGTTGACAGTGGCTTTGCGGTCGCATTCGCCCTTGCCATAATCAAGTGTACCCAGCAAAGATTGGTTGATATAAATGCTTACAACACCATTATTGAATCTTCTTCGGCATGGTGAGGAAAGGTTTCGCACAAGGGGTGTGCTGATGGTAGCCGAAAAATTTTCACCTTCGGATGTAACACCGGTGGCGTAACCACGCAGCTGGCATACATCATCTGTCAGGTTTTTAACGGTTTCGTATCCCGATATCAGGGTTCTGACAAAACGGGCTGTGAACTGGATGCGTGATCCGGAATTTCGCGGAACTACCTGCCCGTCAATATTTACAACAATGCTGTCCTGAAAAACAACTGCATCAAGCGTACCACTCAGACGGTTGTTATCAACAAGGTAATCTTCAAATATCACGGTATAATTTCTTTCACTTTTCCCAGGGTTGATATTATACCTTACAGCTCCTTTGCGGATTTTACGGTCAGGACATTTTTGTCCGGAAAGTGTAAAATCAACCAGTAACAAATTGGGAAAAACATCGGTACGGTAATTGATAATAGCACTATCGCTGATGAAAATACGTTCGGCAGAATCCTGGCTGATGATTAATGCTTCTGCATTCATCGTCACAATTTCATCGAAAATGTTGGTGGCAAGATTAAAATTCTGAAATGGGGTAACTTTTGGGTCAACAATTTTACGGCACGAGGTATAAAAGCAACACATGGCTGCAAAACACAAAATGCTGCCCGAAAAGACATATTTCATCCCTGAAGTCATAAGTTGCCAATTACCAATCCAAAAGTTACAACAAAAATTCTACCAAATCAATGCAAAAATACAACTTTTTATTCTTATTTCCATAAAATTAATCATTTAACTTTGCCGGTAAAAATGGACAACAGAATTAAAAATGGAATTTCACTCCCTCTAATGGAAGAATTTTATTCATTGCAGGGCGAAGGATATAATATGGGAAAGGCTGCCTATTTTATCCGTCTTGGTGGTTGCGATATTGGTTGTGCATGGTGCGATTCTAAACTATCATGGAATCCGGCGCTTCATCCTCTGGTTGATGTTGAAGAAATTGCCCGGCGGGCTGCTGCAGTGCCGGCAAAGGCTGTTGTAGTGACAGGCGGTGAACCTTTGAGGTATAATCTCAACATGTTATGTCAATTATTAAAATTGCATCAAATTCAAACCTTTCTTGAAACATCAGGGACTTCTGAACTTTCGGGGCAATGGGATTGGATTTGCCTTTCGCCAAAGCGTAATCATCACCCTTCAGAAAAAATATACCAAATGGCCAGTGAACTCAAAATTATTGTGCATGAATCATCCGATTTTGAATGGGCCGAAGCTTGCGCCAAAAAGGTATCGCCCCTTTGCAGGTTATTTCTTCAGCCCGAATGGAGCAGGTTTGAGCAAAATATTAAAAATATCACCCAATATATTTTAGATCATCCGCAATGGTGTATTTCTCTCCAGGCACACAAATACATGAATATTCCGTAATTATTCAACAATGAAACTTTTACATGCTGCCCCTTTTGTATTTATGATTCGAATGAAATAATAACCGGGTTCAAAATTGCTTATATCAATCTGTTTGAATTGAATTTCTTCTTCAATTTCTGACTGAAATAACCTCTTCCCGGTGGCATTGAATATTTCAACCATGTTGTTTTTACTGCTTTTGGCCAACCCAATGGTTATATAATCTTTAGCCGGATTGGGATATGTTATAAATGTTTGTAATTCTGTATTTTCTAATGCCAGCGGATATGGCAATGCGTAAGCCCTGATGCAAAGGTCAATTTTGTCGATAGCCAGCGATGCATCAGCCCCGAGCGGTGTCCATTGTGAACCCGTATGACTTATCCAGCATGATGCAGTTTCGATTTGTGGTAAGGCATACCCGCTGATTGCTTTTTCGGTAGGAACAGGATTATTATTACCGGGTGTATAGTACTTAACATGTACATAAAAATCATTCCCTGCAAATAAAAAAACAGGGTAGGGCAGGTCAAACACATAATATCCCGGGAACGGACATGTAAGGTCGTTAATTTCAGCAAGTAAACCACTCAACTGGTTGCCGTTAAAGTGGTCATAAATTTTAATTTCAAGCTGGGTTTGCGATGTATTGACAAAGGTTCCTAATCGACGCACAGGCCATTGTCCGGCACTGATAAATTTTACCAGTCCGTAAGCCGTAGCATCATTCCAGCCGGTGCTTGAAGTAAATCCCAACTGATCGTACATATAAAGCATAGCCGTTGCATAAGCGGGAGTGCGGCCGGTAAAATATCCGTTTGACGACAACATGCGGCTGTCGCTGTATGATACATAAAAATAACCATTTTCGCCCCAGCCTGTACCAAAGTCATTTTTAACAATCCATGCACCCTGCCCTCCGGCTGTAGGTTTATTATCATCCCATCCTGCAATAAGCACAGCATGATTTTCGGTACGGGTGCCGGAATAATAGTATGTATGATCATTTTCCCTGTAATACGGATCGTCATAATACATGGCCGAGTAAATTGCACCGTTGTCGAGCAATGCCTGTTTAATAACAGCTATGTCGGGTGGTAAAATTCTGAACTGATTGATGTGCCAGGTTGGTGATGCCTGTGTATTGCACGAAATATCAGGGAGTGCTGTGTAAGGAACGGTTTGTTCATCCAATGGGCCGGAATGTCTTGACAGATATGCACCAGCCTTGTAAATATCACCACCTGAACAGCATTTTTCGGCACCCATAACAAATCCGTGACACGATCTGATATGCTCTTCTGAAAAGTCTGCTTCGCCCCAACTGTTTTTAAGCCAGGCTGATTCTATAGAAGCCATAGCAGCAAAGGCATAACAGCATCCGCAGGCACCTTTATTCCTGACAGGACTAACCCATCCATGCTGGCGTAAATCGTAATATGCTTCGAAAAGGCTATTTTCAACCGGTAAAGCATTTCCAA
Source organism: uncultured Bacteroidales bacterium (assembly GCA_964559985.1). Classification (GTDB taxonomy): domain Bacteria; phylum Bacteroidota; class Bacteroidia; order Bacteroidales; family CAZLJX01; genus CAZLJX01. Next base: position 81,549 of record CAZLJX010000014.1, on the reverse strand, counting down.
AACAAACCTTTTCAGGCCCGGGTAAATATCTTGCTGCAGGTATTATTGTGTCTGAAACGGGAATAAACCTGTCATATACATCACTCACGGTGCGTTGTTGTGCAACTAAAACGACGGGAAGCAGCACTATAAAAAATAAAATAATTGTTTTCATAAGGTTGTAATTTCAGACAAATTACAAATTTTTTTCTAACTTTCAATCCAATCTTCACAAGCCGATGAATAAAACATTTTTTCTGTTAATTATCTGTTTTACAACATTTAATATATATCCACAAGGCCAGGTTTATACCATTACCAACAAAAAAGCCATAAAAAATTACGAAACAGCGCTCGATGCTTACGACAGATATCAGTTCATCAAAGCGCTTGAATGGCTGAATAAAGCAACAGACATTCAGCCAGGATTTGTAGAGGCGTGGCTTTTAAAAGCCGAAATATTCAATCAGATGGGCGACATAAAAAATGAAATATATTGTTTAACGGAAGTTACCTCAAGGCAACCCGGTTATTTTCCGTTGGCTTTTTTCAACCTGGCAAAAGCTGAAACAGTGACAGGCGATTATGAAAAGGCGTATGAACATGCAAAAAAGTTGACTGAGTTATTAAAGGATGATACAAAAAATGCTGTTTTGATCGAAGATTTACTCAGTCGAACCAGAAAAGCACTTGATTTGTATCAGCATCCGTTGCAGGTTGAAATTTTAAATTGCGGGGCTGAGATTAATTCACCATATGATGATTACTGGCCATCCATCTCGGCTGATGATGAAACCCTTATCTGGACTGTAAAATCGCCGGTAGAAAAAACGGGCAGATTGGTAATGCAGGAGGATTTTTTTATCTCTTATAAGTCAGGTGGTAGCTGGAGTATGCGTAAACCTTTAGGGAAACCCGTTAATACGGACGATAACGAAGGCGCTATCTGTCTCTCGGCCGACGGACTAAGCTGCTATTTCACTGTATGTAACCGTGCCGGTGGTTTTGGCAGGTGTGATATTTATAAATCTGTTTTGAATGGTAATTCGTGGAGTGTTCCTGAAAATACGGGTAATACTATAAATTCTGAGGCCAATGAAAAACAGCCTTCGCTGAGTGCCGACGGAAAAATGTTGTTTTTCGCAAGCGATCGCAAGGGAGGATTCGGTAAAATGGATATCTGGTATGTTTTGAAAGATACGGCAGGTAACTGGCTAAAACCTGTGAATGCAGGCGATTCGGTCAATACACCTGAAGATGAACAATCCCCGTTTATCCATTTCGATAACAGAACTTTATATTTTTCATCTGACGGACATTACGGGCTCGGTAAATCTGATATTTATAAATGCACCATGACCCCCGGAGGATTATTTTCAAAGCCCGTTAATCTGGGCTATCCTATTAATACCAACAATGAGGAGGTTGGTCTTATCATCAATGCGCGTGGTTCTACAGCGTATTATTCGGCAATAAAACCGGATGGATTTGGAGGCCTTGACCTGTATCATTTTCAGCTTCCTCAACAGATCCAGCCGGCAAGTGTGATGTACGTAAAAGGGCAGGTTTCCGATGCCAGGAGCCATGTCCCGCTCGAAGCAATGATATCGGTTACCCGTCTCGATAATCCGGCAATAAGTGCCAGTACATTATCAGATATGCATTCGGGTTTTTACCTTTTATGCCTCGAAAGTGGGTATGACTATGCCTTGCATGCTGAGAAAGAACAATATCTTTTTTACTCCGGTTTTTTCTCTTTGTCGGCTACCGACAGCGCAAAGGATTATATACTGAATATCAGCCTTAATCCTGTAATGAAAGACGGGAAAATCATTCTGAATAATATTTTTTTCGAATTTGCTTCGGCAAAGCTGAAACATGAATCTTTTGATGAGCTGGAGAAAATTTACCGGTTAATGATGAAAAATTCAGAAATACAGGTTGAAATTGCCGGCCATACCGATAATACAGGCGACAGGGAATTTAATATTAAACTATCACAGGATCGTGCCAAAAGCGTGTATGATTACCTTGTTCAGAAAGGTATTGACAAAGACCGGCTGAGTTTTAAAGGATACGCCGACAGCAGACCGGTTGCAGATAACAGCACGGCAGCCGGACGTTCAATGAACCGACGTACTGAAATGGTAGTCAAATAAATATATTCCTAAAAAAGACTGCTGATTTCTTTTTTCAATAATTCAAGTGCTTCGGCAATAGGTGGATTCTCGATCGAGGCATAAGTTTCAAAAATTTCTTTACTCAGAAACATGGCCGGTTTTTCGGCATCGGTTCCGGCGGCACAGGTGTTGATCATTTTTACAATATTCTCGCGTGAGGCTTTTACCAGGGCCCACAATTGCGGTGAGATATAAACCTGTTGTGACAGGTTGTGTTCAAATTCACTGCGTATTGCAGCAAGCAATGATGCATGCAGCTGACCGCTTGTCATTTTGGGTTTTTGAATTCTGAAAACCAGCGATTCGGGGGCTATACGTTCAAGCAACATGGCGATACGTTCATAAGCCTGTAACCTGACAGTGGTGATAACCCTGTGGTTGGTGATAGCCAGCTCAATCCGGCGGCGTTGCTGTTCGCTGCCAATAAAAGAACGGATGGAATAGTAAGCTGTAACAAAGACCACTATGGATGGTAATAAGTATTTGAGAATTTCAATGATAGCAAGAGAGAGTTCCATTGATTATTTATTAATGTATTTTAAAAGCTGTGAATGATATTTCTGAAGGAATTCTTTTACATTATCCTTTTTTTCCATTTTAATGGCTAGTTCAAGATCAGGAATTGCTTCGGTACATTCCAGTTCATAGATATATTTTGCAGCAACCATCCTGACATCACTGGCCGTATCGCGTAACAAGCCCGGGATATATTGTTTTGCCGACCATGAACTAAGGTTTACCAGTGTATACATACCTGTAAGTCTGTCATTTTTATTGCCTGAAAGTTTCAGAATCGCAAGTTGTTCTTCATTTTTCAATTCATTGGTAAAAATAATTTCTTTTTTGTAAAGTTCAGGTTTAACAAGTGACGGGTCGTACTTCACCGTTTTAGTCCCGTTTGCCCATCTCACCATTCGTGGCAGCATCCAGCGCATTCCGGGGGTTCGTTCCGGGTGTCCGACAAATGATACAGCGCGGCCTTTTCCAACCTGGTTGGCAAAAATAAATGGCCTGTCAAGGGTCATAAGGGCAGGGGATCCGGCTTCGGCGTGTACATCGCTTTTCATGGTGGCCAGTTCAATATAGTTAAAGTCAACATCATCGGCATCTTCAATCACGGGGCCTTCATAATACATGCAGTAAAGTGTATCATAATGTGCCACTTCGGGAAAAAATGATTTTCCGTAAACGCTTAAAGTAAATTTTACCAGTCCATGTCCGCGGTTATCGTGTTCAATATCAATGGCTCTGGCACCGCTCAAACCCAGTGAGGGATAATCGGGTGTATTGCTCAGGGCATAAGCCCCCGCACAAATACCAACAATCCCTTTCCCTTGTTGCGAAACCCAATCCCTGACTATATTCATCCCTGTTTCGCCCATATTATTGGTCATGCTGCGTCCGCTGCCTCCGGGAATTATCAGAACATCAAATTTATCTAAACCTCCGCCAGCAATATCAACCGCTGAGATTAATGCTGACTCCATCAGGATATCAATTTTCAGGCTTTCAATTACATCGGTGATGCACTCGCGGCAATCGGTTTTTGAATCAAAAATGGCAACTTTAATAATGTTTTTTTCTTTTTCCGACTGGTGGCATCCCGAAATGATGAACAAGGCTCCAACAATAAAACAGGTTTTTATTCTGCTCATTTTAAGTAAGATTTACATAAAAAGGCTTGATATCTCCACACCAAGATATGATAATTTTGTGAGAAATGAAAATGGAAAATGGAAAAACAGGATTTTTGTTGAATAACAAAAAGATATTACCGGAATTATTAATATTAAGCTAAACTAAATCAAGCATATAAAATAAAATCACGCGTTTAGGGAAAATTAATTATTTGCGTTAATTCAGAATTTTAAGTCTGGCAAATTTCAGCAGAAGGGTTTTCTGACCGGTATTCTGAAAAAAAACAGTGGCCTTGGTATTGGGCAATGCTCCTTCAACCAGCAGTACTTTGCCCTGCCCGAAACGCTCATGGACTACCATCATTCCTGTCTTTATTTTCTCAGGGTCATCGGGGGTGAATGATATTTCTGATGCACTGGATTTGGCATGATTCACCACAGTTTTTTGTTGCTTTGACAAGCGGGAATAACCTTCGTAGGTTTTGCCAGAAGGTGGCATATCCCACTCAGGTTCAGCAGCATGGCTTCGTTTTTCCCTGGTCCGGTCCATACAGGCAGCATCAATCTCATTGATAAAACGGCTTGGTATAGAACGTTCAATACTTCCCCATCTGAAACGGGTTGAAGCATACGAGAGTGTTACAAGTTTTTCTGCCCTTGTTATTGCCACATAAAACAGACGGCGTTCTTCTTCAATATCTTCTGCATTTTCGAGGCTGAAGGATGAAGGAAAAAGGTTTTCTTCAAGCCCTGCAATGTAAACATATTTAAATTCAAGCCCCTTGGCCGAGTGGATGGTCATTAATGTGATTTTATTGAAATCTTCGGGTTTTTCATTATCCTGGTCGGTTAAAAGGGCAATTTCCTGGATGTAGCGGTCGAGTGTGGCATCTTCTGGTTTTTCTGTTTTTTCAACAAATTCCATGATGCTGTTGATCAATTCATCGATATTTTCACTGCGGCTGATGGCTTCGATGGAACGTTCCTGTTTTAATTCGTCAACAATTCCCGATGCGGCGGCAATACGGTTTGCCAGTTCGTAAGCGTCAAGCTTGTGCAATTGCTTTCTGAAAGTTTCAATCATTTTAATAAATGCCAGAATTTTTGAATTAATTCCTGCAGAAATTCCGGTATGAGTGCCATTGAGTGCTGTTTCGTAAAGGCTTTGTTTATTTGCAAGAGCTGCAAACTCGAGTTTTTCGAGCGATGTATCGCCAATGCCCCTGGCAGGGTAATTGATGATGCGCCTGAACGCTTCATCGTCTTTATAATTAATAACCAGCCTGAAATAGGCCAGCATGTCTTTAATCTCTTTCCGCTGGTAAAATGAAACACCACCGTATATTTTGTAGGGAAGGTTTTTTTTGCGTAATGCTTCCTCAAAAATACGGCTTTGTGCATTGGTGCGGTAAAGAATGGCAAAATCTTTATAATCGGCTTTGTCGGTCAGTAATTTTTCATATAAATGCGAGCAGACAAGGAAACCTTCTTCATGATCGGTATTGCCGGCAAGGACTTTGATAAGACTGCCCTGGTCGTTGAGTGAAAATGACTTTTTGGCTATCTGGTTTTTATTTTTATTAATCAGGCTGTTTGCTGCATTAACAATCAGCTGGGTCGACCGGTAGTTTTGTTCCAGTTTATAAAGCCGGTAATCGGGGTAATCGCTTTTAAAATTCAGTATATTTTCGATGCGTGCACCGCGAAAACCGTAAATACTCTGGGCATCATCGCCTACAACGCAGATATTGCGGTGCAACGAGGCCAGTTTTTTTATAATGAGATACTGGGCTTTGTTGGTGTCCTGGTATTCATCAACAAGGATAAACCTGAAAATATGCTGGTATTTATCCAATACCTGCTGATGGTCGCGTAAAAGAATATTGGTGTAGAGCAACAGGTCGTCGAAATCCATGGCATCAGCCCTTTTGCAGCGTAAAAAATATTGCTGATAGATGGTTGCCGTTTGTGGTATTTTTGCCAGGTAGTCGTTTCTCTGAATATCAGGATCGTTTTCATAAACAGCCGGGCTGATGAGATTATTTTTGGCTTTTGAGATACGCGAATGGATTAACGCAGCTTTATAGGTTTCAGGTTCGAGCTGCATTTCTTTAACAATGCTTTTTATCAGGTTTCGGGAGTCGGTTGTATCGTAAATGCTGAAATTTTTGCTGAAACCTGTTTTTTCGGCCTCGTACCGCAGTATCCGTGCAAAGATGGAATGAAATGTTCCCATCCATAATGTCCTTGCCTGATCTTCGCCAACCAGTTTCGAGATGCGTTCTTTCATTTCTCGGGCAGCTTTATTGGTAAAAGTGAGTGCCAGGATGGAATGGGACGGATAGCCCTGATCAAGCAGGTAAGCAATACGGTAGGTCAATACCCGTGTTTTTCCCGAACCGGCACCGGCAATTATCAGTGAAGGGCCTTCGATATCGCAGGCAGCCTTACGCTGTACTTCATTCAGGTCATTAAGAAAATCTGCCACAGAAGATAAATTTCAGGGTGTAAAAGTAATGGTTTTCTGTTCAGCCGCTATGGTGAGTTATCAACATATATCAACGGAGCCTTACCTTATGCCGATTTTTCAACGGGAACAGATTTTTTTGTCTGTTAACATAATCGGTCAGAAAAATATACCGTACATCAAGTGCGTGAGTGGTAAACATGCCATAACCGTCGTCAATATTGGTATTCATATTGATAGGTTCGCTCATGATCTGAGAATAAAGGGTGCCTGCTTTTGATCTCAGGTAAAGATAATAGTGATATTCGGGGCTGATATTGGCCATGGCTACTGCCAGTGAATCCTGTAAATCAGAATGCCTGACAACAAAACTATCGGTGAGATAAACTGAGTGAAATGCTGTATCACAATACAACTTTGTACCTAACCCCACATTTCCGATTTTGCCCAGGCTGTTCAACATTGAGTTCAGGTTGGCAAGGTCATCCGGGTTTTCAAAAATGCCTGAAAATAAATCGTTTTCGAAAAGATCGTCAAGAATAAGCGGATTGTCGTCTTCCTCAAGTTTGTAATAGGTTGTCATATAATAATTTAAGCCCGGTATATCGTAGAAACCGTAAAAAAGGGTTGCGATTGTATCGGATGGTGTTATTTCCACACGGGCATAAACGGTATCAAAATTGACTTTTTGCAGAAAAACAGCCTGCGATTCTACACTCATTTCTGTAGCCGAATCAAAAATGTGCAGATGGCATTGTTCATCCACTGAAAAATAGGTGTTGAATTTTCCGTACAGCCCCGGGCCGAGATATGCAAGGGTATCGGTAGTTCCTTCATGTTCAATGGTTACCAGTGCGTTGAGGGCAAAAACCCTTGCAATGAAATCGAGATTAATTTTTTCAGGTTTATAATTGTCAGATAATGCACTGAACGAACGTGTTACAGTAACAATTACACCGGTGTCTGACAAGAACTGTGATGCAACCACCAGTTTAGGTTCATGAAAAGGGACATCAATTTCGAGTGGCTCAGGAAAGCATGAATATAACAGGTTTGAAACGATAACTATGCAAAGCAGTTGTATGTGTTTCATTATTCAGAATTTAAAATTATATGCTACGGATAAGATGCGGCCAAAAAGTCCAGGCTGGACATATTTATAATAACCTCGCTGGTCATAAACAATTTCAATACGGTAGGGAGCTGCACGGTTATACAGGTTGTAAATGCCGAAATGCCATTCGCTGCTGTAACGGTGCCTGCCTGCCGGGGTGTAAGAAAAATCGACATCGAGACGATGGACAGGAGACATTACCACTGAATTGAGCGGAGCATAAACAGGTATTATTTCAATGCCTGAGTTTGAAGGATTTGGCATCATGTATTGCCCCAAAACAGGCGTAAAACGGGCACCTGTCATGTATATCCATGATAGGGACAGATTCCATTTCGGATTGATGGTGAGCATGGCAACAGCAGAAAAATTGTGCCTTCGGTCGTTGCGTGAAAAATATGAAATTCCCTCGTTCAGTTCGTCAAAATAGCGGCGTGCCCACGAGAGGGTATAAGAAACCCAACCCGACAAAACACCTTCGTTGCGCTGAAGCATCACTTCAAAACCGAATGAATTGCCTTTTCCTCTCAGCAGGTCTTTTTCAAATTCGTTGTTAAGAAAAAGCCGCGTACCTTCTTTAAATTCAATTAGGTTTTTCATCCATTTCTGATAACCTTCAACAGACAGTAACAGGTCATAAGCTGCCAGCTGCCGGGTAAAAGTGACCGATACCTGGTCGGCTACTGCAGGTTTTATAGTTTGGGTAACTGGGTAATACATGTCGGTAGGAAGCACAAAATTTGATCCCGAAATACGGTGTACATACTGAATCATTCTTGCATAACCCAGCTTAAGCGATCGCTGCTCATCAATCTTCTGAACAAGCATAATCCGTGGTTCGGCCCCGGAATAGGTGTTTTTGCCCGTCATTGCCGATGAAAGGCGCATTCCGGCGTTTAATCGTGTTTTTGCCGATAGGGTCATTTCATCAAGGACATACCAACCTGTTTCAACCGATGCAACTGATCTTCCCTGCTGGTTTTCGACCAGGTCGGCGATATCCCCTTTGGCAAAAACCACATTAGGATGAAACAAATGCCTTGTCATCATCATCCCCATTTCAAGTTTATGATGTTGCCCGATGTTGAGGTCAAAATCGGATTTAAAACCAATATCGTTAACACTCGATCTGATAACCAGTGAGTTGATACCATCTTCAGCATTCACATCATATCTGAAACGGTTATAAATAATAGAGAAATTGGAAAACATGCGTGAATTATAGAGATGGTTCCATCGCAATGTCAGTGTCTGGTTTCCCATATCGAAGCCATATTCCGGTTTTACCGGTGTTCCATCGGCGGTTGTATCGGTACTGACCGTACCGTCATCCGATGAAATGTTTAATACGTCTTGTCCCAAATAGGTGCTGATAAAGAGGCGGTCGCGATTACCTGTTTTGTAATTGAGCTTTGCATTCATATCGTAAAAATAATAAGGCAATGGTTGCCCAAGAAGCTTGAATAACTTATCAACATAAGTACGTCTTGCGCTGACAATGAACGACATTTTTTCCTTTATCAGCGGGCCTTCAACAGCAATTTTTGATGAGAGCAAACCTACCGAACCCAGGCAATGAAAACGGTTCATATCACCTTCTTTCATACTGATATCGAGCACCGACGATAACCGTCCGCCATACGCTGCCGGGAACCCCCCTTTGTACATCTTGACATCTTTAACGGCATCGGTATTGAACACCGAGAAAAAACCCAGCAAATGTCCTACGTTATAAACCACAGCTTCATCAAGTATTACCAGGTTCTGATCGGCTTCGCCACCCCTTACGAAAATACTTTGAACACCTTCGCCGCCGGGAGAGATACCAGGCATAAGCTGTAACGCTTTTACCACATCGGTTTCACCCAAAACACCGGGTAACTGTTGAATTTGTTTAACAGGAATTCTGACAATATTGCCTTGTGCCGATTCAAGCATATCGCGGGTTTTATTTTCTGCACTCACCTTAATCTCTTCAATCATAGAGGTCTCGGGTTTTAATGCAATATTGCAGGTTTTGTCCGTACCTTTTAAAGCGGGTTTGATAAATTCCGTTTTATATCCAATAAAACTTATCTGGATGGTAGTGGTATCGCTGGGTGAGGATACAGAATAAAATCCATAACGATTGGTGATGGTACCCGAATTTGTTTGTTTTACAAATACTGTAACACCAATCAGTGCTTCTCCGGTTTCTGCATCAGTAATATAACCACTGGTTGTTATGCGTGAAAAATTCTGACCGGTTGCTGGTTTTAACTGTAAAATACAGGCAGCAATTAAAAATATCGGAATGATACAATGTTTTTTTTTGAAAAGCAGAATAGAAATGCAATAAATAATAAAACGGCAGGTAGATGTTTTAATAAGCATTTCAGGTTTTTTCAAATAATCTTGAGTCCGATCAGGCAAATATCATCCAATTGTTCCAGATCTCCTTTCCACTCTTCGATAAAGGTATTGAAGGCTTCTTTTTGGTTTTTCATAGGTAAATGCTGAACAGAAATAATTAACTCTTTAAACCGCCTGTACATTAGTTTTTTGCCTTTTGGCCCTCCAAATTGGTCGGGGAAACCATCGGAGAAAAGGTAAACTGTATCACCCGGTGAAGGCTCAATGGTGTGATTTTCAAAGGGTACTTTGTCATAATAGGCTCCAATTGGCTGACGGTTAGCTTTAATTTCGAAAAGCGACCATTCATTCAGAACAAGCTCTGGTTGAAGAGTTATACCATTCTCTTCCAGACTTTTATTCTTACCGCTGATAATATATATAGGGTTATTTGCTCCTGCAAACTCCAGTTTGCGGTTCTGAATATCATAAACGCACATCGACATATCCATGCCATCTTTTACACCGGTATTTTCCGATTGCTTTAAGGTTTCCTGTACCAGGTCGTTCAGTTTGTCCATAATATTTCCGGGTCTGGTATTGCCAAATTCCCTGACAGCCCTGTTCAGTCCGTTATAACCAATTATACTCATCAGGGCACCTGGCACGCCGTGGCCGGTACAATCAACCACGGCTAACATAATGAGTCCGTTTTTATTTTCGAGCCAGTAAAAATCGCCGCTGACAATGTCTTTGGGTTTGTAAAGGATAAATAATTCGGGCAGCAATTTTGATAATTCACCAGTTGTAGGTAAAATGGCATCTTGAATATGTTTGGCATACTGAATGCTATCGGTAATATTTTTATTTTTAAGGGCAAGTTCATGGTTTATTTTTACAATTTCAGCAGTACGTTCTCTCACTTTTTCCTCGAGTATGGCTTTTTCAATTTTTAATTTACGTTCACGGTTGATAACGACAGCAATAATGATGGCAGCCACGATAAAAATACATGATACGATGAACCACCAACGTTTGTAAAAAGGAGGAAGAATACTGAATGCCAGTTCAAGAGGTTTTTCATTCCACAATCCTGAACCGTTGGTGGCTTTTACTTTAAATACATAATTTCCTGGTGGTAAAAGGGGATAATTTTTAAAGTTCTGACGTACAGGCTGTGACCATGAATGATCGGCTCCTTCAAGCATTACCTGGTAGGCTACAAGGTCGGGATTGGTAAGGTTAATGCAGTTAAAAGAAATATAAACAGCATTTTCGGTATGTTTAAGCTCAAGGTTGTTTTCAACAGGCCTCGATCGCAGGTTGATTTTCAGATCGGTGAAATGTAATAATGGTTGTACAGTATCAATTCTTTCCGCATCGGGGTTGTACTTTACAGCACCTTTTACAGTTCCAAACCACACCTGCCCTTCTTTTGTGATACAACCTGCCTGATGTTTGACCTCAATTCCGGTAAAACCGTTTTCCTGGGTATAGGTAAACATATTGCCGGTTTTTTGATTATACCGGTTCAACCCGCGATTGGTACCTATCCATATATTATCTTTTGCGTCGCTCATAATCAAAGAGATATAATCTGACAGCAATCCTTCTGAAATTTTAAACTGTCTCAGTGTGCTGTCATTTCTGATAACTTTAAGGCCTTGTCCATCAGTACCGACCCATATATTCTTATTTCTATCTTCGGTAAATGAAAGCGGAGAAAATTTCCAGAGGGTATCAAGTTTTACAAATTCTTTGTTTTTGTATTGAATGATGCCTTTGCTTTTTACACCAATCCATAAGGTATTTTCACTATCACAGTAAAGCGACGTAATTTCGTTGCCCATTAAGCGGTCAAGCTGGTTTCGGGCCAGGTCATAAAAGATCAGGCCATCGATGGTCCCAATCCACAATCCTTTTGTTTTGTCGGTTTCAAGTGCAGTGATTACGCCACCCCCGTTCATAATGTATATATTCAGCATAGGGTTATATTCGATCTGCCTTGTCTGGATTGAGTAGTCATAAATGCCATCGTAACGGGTTGCAATCCAGATATGGTTGCGGTAATCATTTTTAAGAAAGACCACATCTTTTTCAAACGGATATCCTTTGTGCTGAAGAGTTTCGGGCTTTAACGACTTGTTGTTGTAAATATTGATGCCTTTGCCGGTTCCTATCCATAATGTGTTATCGCCTATCGGGAGCAATGCATTGACATGATCGCTTACCAGACCATCTGATACAGACCATGTGACAAACTGATCGCCTTTAAAAATGCAAAATCCGTTTTCGTTGGTTCCGATTAAAATATTTCCTTCTTTATCTTCTAAAATACTCCATATTTTATTTTCGGGCAATCCGTTGGATGTATCATATATTTTCATTTTTTGGTTGATGAGGGTTATTCCCCCTCCCCATGTGCCTGCCCATATATTACCGGCATGGTCGCAATACAAGGCACATATAAAGTTACTTGCCAACCCGTCGCGGATATCAAAAGTGGTAATTTTTCCTGACTGTTTGTACAAAACGTAAAGTCCTCCGTTGTAAGTACCAAACCATAGGTTGCCTTTTTTATCCTGGGTAATAGCAGTAAACTGGAAATACTTTGATAATCCCTCGGGCGCATAAATCTGGAAACTATCGGAGAATTTTTCTTTAATGATGATGTTGGCATCTATAATAAAATAAATTGTACTGTCCTGTCCCTGGAAAATTTTTAAAACCCTGTCGCTTAATTTATTATATCCGGCATAATGTTCAATGGCAAAGTCATTGGTATGATGCGAGGCGGGGTTTTTGATATAAAATGCACCTTCTCCATGCGACCCGATCCATAACCCTTTCTGATAATCAACCAGCATGGCAGTTATATCGTGCTGAATATTAAGACTATCACCGGTAATTTTTTCGAACCTGCCATTTTTTTCCCTCGATATTCCTCCTCCATTATGCCCAAACCATAAATAACCGCCAGGCCCTTGTACAATAACCCTTACGCCGTTTTCCGACAAGCCATCATCCGAGGTGAAATTGATAAAATTATGTCCGTCAAATTTTGAAACACCACTGGCGGTACCAAGCCATAAATATCCAAGTGAATCCTGGTACATACAATATACTTTTGATTGGGCAAGTCCTTCTTTCACACTATAGGTATCGAAAAAATATGTTTGTGAAAAAGCCATCACCGTAAAAACCATTATGGTAATGAATGAGGCAGAAAACCGTATGGCTGTCATCATAATTTTTATTTTTTGATATCCACTAAATTAAGCTCAATTTATGAATTTAGCAACTCTTATTCCAGGGTTGTTCTTCAGTATATTTTGACGCATGATGAATATTACCAGTTATCAGGGTATAATGGCCATAATAAAAATAAAAAACCGGACAGTTTATGCCCGGTTATGAAGTCAATGCTTTCTGTTTTTCGATTATTCTTTTTTCATAAAGAAAAATGTGCCATCTTCATCTTCAAAGCCCTGGATTTTTCCAAATTGGGGTCTTTGTTTTCCAACCTGACCCACCGCTTCGGTAACTTTAATTACAATGGTTTCGATAGGAATGCAGGTATTGCTGTTAAACTGAAGTGATTTGGCAAATGTTTTGGTAAATTTTGAGTCATCGCTTGCCAGTTCATATCCGGCCGAGGAAAATACCTGTGATGATTTGAATTTGGCAGCATTCCAGTCGCCGCATTGTTTTTCGGTTGGTGCACTGCGCATGGCCTGGTAAAAAGATGGACCCGATTCACAGGCATCTGTGACTACCAGTACATGGGTAATATATTTACTATAAGCCTGCATGCCTGCTTTCAGCGAGTTGATGGGGAAATAGGTAAATTCATCATCGCGTTTGGCATCAACCGGAATCCAGTATCCTGTTTCGTTGATAAATTTTCCATGACCGGCATACCATACCAGCAATGAATTGACATTATTGGCTCTAACCAGGTCACGTAATTCAAGGGAGAAAAATTTTTCCATGTCTTTCTTATTCATATCTTTCTTATGAATAATATTGTGAATCTGGTAATTGGCTAAAGCAGTCTTCATGGAAACCACGTCTTTGGTAGGCCCTTCAATGCTGGCAAATGATTCATAATTTGAATTTTCGATAAATACCACCCAGGTTTTTCCCATCGGGTTGTTTTGTGATATATTTACTGCTTCACGGTTCAACTGGTATGTTTTAGTGGAGGTATTGCGGTAAATATCAGTAGCAACAACGGTTATTGATTGTTTATCCTGCATATTCATGGTTCCCGAAAAGGTTGGGTTGATTTTATCGGTTTGAAATGCAACAGGCTGTCTATCAATGGTCAATGATTTTATCGGGCTTTCATCGGCAATGACACCTTCAAAATATAATTGCGGATCGGCAGAGTTAAGATAAATTATCCCGTTATCGGTGGCAAAAGGTGTAATAAATGATACCATTGGCGCGTCAATTTCAACAGGGAAGACTGAATACCGCGCAACAGCAATATTGTCATATACATCAATGGCTTCAACTGCAACATCTTTGGTGTCGATGGTAATGTCGAGGTTAAAAGTATATTGACCTTTTTCGTTTTTGCCTGGCTGGGTAACTTTATCATTTACTTTAAGAAGTTTGATATTGCTGGCATCGCTAATAATGCCGCTTAGTTTATAGTTTCCGGCATCACGGCGAAGGTAAATTTTATCTTTGCCGACAATACTATCGGTAAAAGTAATTTGTGGTGGCTGGTTCTCACGTTTTAGTTCAAATAGTTTCTTTTCAACATCGTTACGGGTGATATTTTGCGAATTATTACCAGTGGTTAATGCCATGAATTTTTCATAATCGGCAATGGCTTCGGGTGTTTTCATTAATTCTTCATTGGCTGAGGCTCTCCACAGATAGGCTTTGTAACTGGCCGGATCGAGTGTAATAAGCCTCGAAAAATCTGAAACAGCATTCTGGTACTGGTTAAATTTTCCGTAATACTGGCCTCTGGTCAATAGTATTTCTTTGTCATCGGGTTGTATATTAAGGGCTTTGGTAAGGTCGTTGATAGCATTCCCATAATCGGTGCGTTGCCGGTAAATGATGCTTCTGGTAAGATACACGTCAACATCGTTCGGAAATTTTTCAACGGCTTTATTGGCAAGGGCAAACGCCTCTTCGATATTTCCTTTTTTAAGTTTTACCCGTACAAGTGCGTTGTAGGCTTTTACATATTCTGCATTGAGGTTAATCGCATTCTGGTACTCCTGTTCAGCGTTGTTATAATCATTCAGGCTGTCAAGGGCTACCCCTTTGGAGTAAAAAATGACATGATTTTTTTTATTCAGAGCAAGCGCTTTATTACAATCAATAATGGCATTTTGAAAATCGGACAACTTGATAAGGGTAAAAATTTTATATTGCAACGCGGCCTGGTGTTTCGAATCGAGAAAAAAGGCTTCATTCAGAAAACGCAGTGCTGTTTTATAATCTTCCAGTTTAAAATAGAGCCTGCCGGTGTTATAGAAATTATCAGGCGATTTTGGATCGAGCTGGGTCGATTTTTCGTAATCCTTCACGGCAAGATCAAATTTTGCAGTTTTTTCCAGGGCTGATGCTCTTAATAAATAGGCATCCAGAAATTTTTCATCGCCCTGTATGGCAAGATTAAGTTGTTCTATAGCTTCATCAACTTTATTCTCTTTCAGCAGTTTTTCTGCATTACTAAAAAGTTTTTTCGGGCTTTGCGACATTACCGGGATACAGACCAGTAATATCATAACAATTAAAATTCCTTGCAGGGTTTTCATATATTTAAGTTTTTAATATTTCAATCTTATCTGGTTGTTACGCTTTAAAACAAGTAAAGATACAAAAACTGACGTTTTTTTTTATTCTTTTTTGACCACCGTCCGGTTTTTATTTATACATCCGCTTTTACCGTTAATTAAGATAAATTTAAAGTTCTTTCATTTTTCATTTTTTATAAGGTTGCAATGATGCAGGAAGTTCAATAATATCAAAAATGACCGTCCTGTCCCATTCAATCCAGTATTTTATGGATAATTCTCTTACCAGTTGCCAGTATCCATTGCTCAGATTTCCGTATTTCAATATTCCGTCGGTGATATCTTTTTCAATCTGACCACTGAGTGCAGGTTTCAGGCTGATTCTGATACTCCTGCCTTTATACATAAAAATAGCCGAGGCCTGAGGTATTGAATCATGAACCTGAATAGTGCCCCTTCCTAAGGTTGCTCCGGTGCTGCATTGCAGGCCATCGTTCAGGCAGCTTAACGGCGGCTTAAAGCCAGCCATCGATATTACATTTAATTCATCAATTCCGGCGTTGAAAAATTCCCTTGCCCTGATTCCCATTTTAACGCCAATAATGCTGTAAATACCAAGATGTTGGTGAAATTCATGAACCAGCACAGCCGCTTTCCATTCCTTTTCGCCGTACCTGCCGGTTAATTTTTCCACATGATTTCTGATATCGTACTGATAGACTGAATTTTCTGTTGGAAATGCTGAAAATACGATATCTTCTTTTCCCGGAACCTTTCCCTGAATTATATCAGGATAAATCATCTTTACCGCCTGAATATCATAATTTTTAACGGTCATTGACCGCGGTTCAGAAGGAAGTTGTTCCATCTGAAAAACAGATGGGTAATAAAGGTAAACTACCGCAAGATCATCCCACATGGTAAAGTGTTGCGATTGACTTGAGGGGCGCATGGATGGTTGTTCTATAAACCAGGTTAATTGTCGGGCATATGCGTTGTCTATTTTCTGAATATCCGCCATTAGTTGATTATCAAATATTGCCAACGGATTAAACTTGTTTGAAATGATTTCAACATTTAGCTGAAGTTTCCTGATTTTGTGGTATGCCGCTGTATCGGCTGAATAATTAAAACCTTCGGGTATTGCTGTATTATACCATACCAGCCGCTCAACATGGTTAAATTTTGGTTTCTCCAGTATGA
The DNA here is from genome assembly GCA_964559985.1 of uncultured Bacteroidales bacterium. GTDB lineage: Bacteria > Bacteroidota > Bacteroidia > Bacteroidales > CAZLJX01 > CAZLJX01. Next base: position 64,873 of record CAZLJX010000014.1, on the reverse strand, counting down.
AGGAGGCATTGGTCAGAGGTCCCAGGGCAAGATAAATACATCCATTTGGGATTTCGGGAAGTGAATCTGATAGTTTCAGGGTTATCCTATTGCTGACAGGACTTCCCCATAGCACAAGCCCGGCATTTTTCCTGAATGGAGGAGCTGGCAGATTTGTTGCATTGCCTTTAAAAACAGGTATTTTTGTTTTCAGGTTGTTTTGCAAAGCCCATATTTTTGCTGCTATACTGTCGGCCGTCATTGTGCCTTCGGTGCAAATAAAGAAATGTATATCATACCGGTTTCCCGCCAGAAGCATTACAATGGCCCTGAAATCGTCCGGCGCACCGTCGGTATCAACAATAACAGGTATTTTCTGGGCAGTTGTTGATCGTATAAAAACAAAAAGAATGAAAAGAAAAATACAGCATTTTTGAAGCATCATGAAAAACGAATAAAAATTTTAGGCAAATTTACCTTTTTTAAAAGGAAATAATTTGCAGGCAGTTAAAATTTGTAAAAATATTAAAATGAAGCATCCATCATTTCTTCGCCACCAATTTGAATCACTCTTATCTTTCACCCTTTCACTTTAAATTTTTATTCAATGAGAAGTTTTGCAAGCGATAATAATTCTGGTGTACATCCTGCTATTATGCAGGCAATGATAAATGCCAACCATGACCATTGCATTGGCTATGGTGATGATCCTTACACCGACAGTGCACGCAATATGTTCCGTCAGCTTTTTGGCGATCAGTCCGAAGTATTTTTTGTTTTTAATGGAACCGGAGCCAATGTGCTTGGTATAAAAACACTCATTCATAGCATTCATGCTGTAATCTGTACACGTCATGCCCATATTTGCGTGGATGAATGTGGAGCACCGGAAAATTTTACAGGGTGCAAACTGATTGCTGTTGACGGCCATGAAGGAAAGCTCAGGATTGAAGATATAGAGCCTCATTTGCATAGTTTTGGTTTTGAACATCATTCCCAACCAGGGATGATATCAATATCGCAGGTAACAGAGTTAGGCACGGTTTATCATCCTGAAGAAATAAAAAAACTCAGTACTTTTGCCCATCATTATGGCATGAAGGTTCACATGGACGGGGCACGCATAGCCAATGCAGCAGCAGCCCTTCATACCGATGTAAAAGAATTAACCTTAAATGCCGGTATAGATGTTTTATCGTTTGGTGGCACCAAAAACGGCATGATGTATGGCGAAGCACTCGTTTTTTTCGATAAGGATCTTGCACGGCAGGCAAAATATTTCCGGAAGCAGGCCATGCAACTGGCATCAAAAATGAGGTTTATCAGTGCCCAGTTTACAGCTTACCTTGAAAACGGATTGTGGCTTAAAAATGCACAACATGCCAATGAAATGGCGCATTTACTGGCCGAAAAAACAGCTGGTATAAATGGAGTGAAAATTACAAGACCAACAGCGGCTAATGGTGTATTTGCCTGTATACCAAAAAGCTGGATAAAACCGTTGCAGGAAAAATATTTTTTTTATGTTTGGGATGACCTTGCGGGTGAAGTCAGATGGATGACTTCGTTTGATACAACGCGCAGTGACATTGAAGGTTTTGTGGAAGCATTGAAAGATGTTGCAGCGAAGTTCTAGATTTAACTGGTTATATGGAACTTCGTAAATCCTGAAAATCAGTTGAATTGGAAATATTGCTGTTACTCAGGTGTTAAACAGAACACCTTATCCGTGTCTTGTGAATCTTGTTTTCTTTCAGTGCTGATTTAAGTTGTTCATTAGCGAATGCCGGATTTTACCTACCGGGATTTTTCAAAAAAATAACGCCAGGCTATCAGATTTGAAAGACTGAAATTAAACAGTGATCAGAAACTTCAAATAAATTTGTAATATTGCTATCAATAATGGAAAAAGTGATGCATTATTCCTGTGTCTTGCATGAGAAATTACCCCAGGCGGTTGTTAATGTAACAGGCGATGATTTTTCACGGGTGTTTTTACTGACCGATACAAATACATATCGTTATTGCTTACCCTTGTTGCAGGAAATTCCTTTGTATCAGCAAAATATTTGCATTATTGAACCAGGTGAACAGCATAAAAATATTAATACCCTGGATAAGATTTATACTTTTCTGCTGGAAAGGCAGGCCAACCGGGATTCTTTTCTGATCAACCTTGGAGGAGGTACTGTTACTGATACAGGAGGATTTGCTGCTTCAACCTTTAAACGTGGCATACGGTTTTTGAATATTCCAACCACTCTTATGGCTATGATCGATGCTGCCCATGGCGGTAAAAACGGCATCAATATAGCAGGAATAAAAAATCAGGCAGGCACTTTTTCGTTTCCGGAAGAAGTGATTGTTTGTCCTGCTTTTCTGAAAACCCTCGACAGCGCAAACCTGCTTTCGGGTTATGCAGAAATGATAAAACATGCGCTTCTCGATACTTCTATGCATCTTGATCAGGTTTTAAAACTTCATGTATGCGACCTGCAGCAAAATCTTACGGTTGAAATACTTGAGTTATCGCTGCAAGTGAAGCAGCGTTTTGTTGAAGCCGATGTGTACGAAAAAAATATCCGTGCAGCCCTTAATTTGGGACATACAGCAGGTCACGCCATTGAAGCCTGGTCGATGGGGAGCAGCAACCCGCTTTCGCATGGTGCTGCCGTGGCTTTCGGTTTACTGGTTGCCCTGTATCTTTCCGAAAAACTGCAGGGATTTAGCACCCATGAGACAGAAAAAGTTAAAAAGGTTATTCATCAATGGTTCGGCCGGCTGGAATTAAAACCTGGTGATATTACTGAGCTGTTTGACCTGATGAGGCATGACAAAAAAAGCAGGGCAGGGGAAATCAGGTTTACCTTGCTGGCTGGTATAGGCAATCCGGTTACCGGAGTGCCTGTTGCGGACCACTTAATTCATGAAGCATTTTATCATTGTTATGAAATAAAGATATGACAAATTTGTGTATAACATCATCGCAGGCTGATTTATCAATCAAGAAAGAAATCCTGTTGCCTGCATCTAAAAGCATCAGTAACCGGTTATTAATGATGCAGGCATTTGCCGGCAATGAATTTAAAATTGAAAATCTTTCGCTGGCCGATGATACAAGGCTGCTTCAACAAGCGCTTACCAACCTGCCTGATGTAATTAATGTTGTTAATTCCGGCACTGCCTTCCGCTTTCTGACAGCATTTTTACCGATGCAAAAAGGAAAATTTACTTTAACAGGGAACCTTGCCATGCAAAACAGGCCGGTTGCAACACTTGTTGTGGCTTTGCGCCAGTTAGGTGCAAAAATAGAATATGCCGCCAGGGCAGGATTTCCGCCATTGAACATTGAAGGCAGCGTTTTGCAAAGCAAACCAATTACTGTCAGCGGATCGGTAAGCAGCCAATATATTACTGCTTTACTGCTAATTGCACCCTATTTGCCTGAGGGGTTGACCATTGAACTGATCCCCCCGGTTGTTTCTTCTCCGTATATCGACATGACAATCACCCTGATGAAAAATGCAGGCATCAATGTTAATAAGCTATTATACAAGATTATTGTTGAACCAGGAAATTACAGGGTTGGTAATTACAAGTGTGAAAATGACTGGACATCAGCGTCTTATTGGTTTGCTCTTGCCCTTTTAATGCCCGGAATTGAAATTATATTGAAAAATTTGTCGCGAAACAGTATCCAGGGTGATATGATACTGGCCGAATGGTTTCAGCATTGGGGACTTGACATTATTTCAAAGGACAATGATTTAATAGTCAGCAACCGGAACCGGAGATTACCCCAATCCATCAATCTTGATATGGCCGGTAATCCTGACCTGGCACAAACCCTGGCGGTGATGTCTACGCTGCTGAAAATCCCATTCCGGTTAAGCGGACTTTATCATTTAAAAATAAAGGAAACAGATCGTCTGCAGTCTCTTCAGAACGAACTGGGTAAAATTGGTGCTTTACGTTGCCAGATTACCGATACAAGCATCACCTGTAACGAATTTGCAGATATGACCGGAACAATACCTGAAATCTCAACCTATGGTGATCACCGGATGGCCATGTCGTTTGCCCTTGCTGCTACCCGGTTTGAAAAGGTGATGATTGAAAATCCTGAAGTGGTGGAGAAATCATATCCTCATTTCTGGGAGCAGATGCAGGTAATGGGTTTTTGTTATAAAAAATGAACCTGCTAACGTTTTGATTCAAAAAATTTTTTAAGCAAACCCGCACATTCATTTTGCATGATGCCCGAAATGACAGTAGTGGATGGATGAATGATGGAATTGCTGTACAGTGAAAAGCCATTTTTCGGATCGCGTGTGCCATAAACAATTTTACCGATACGGGTCCAGAATGAAGCCCCGGCACACATGGCACAGGGTTCAAGTGTAACGTATAAGGCGCATTCGTTCAGAAATTTACCTCCAACTGCCGAAGCAGCTGCTGTAAAAGCCTGCATCTCGGCATGAGCGGTCACATCATTCAACGATTCGGTCAGGTTGTGGGCACGGGCAATAATTCTGTTGCGGGCCACTACCACTGCACCAACCGGTACTTCGTCCTTGTCAAAAGCTTTTTGAGCTTCGAGCAAAGCCTGTTGCATAAAATATTCATCGGTAAAAGGCTGCATGATTCGAAACAAAACATTATTTTTCAAGGATCTCCATGAAATATCTGAACCCGAGGTCAGCCGCAGATTTAGTATAATATCCTCTTGATTTTACTTTGACATCACCACCCGGGCTCTTCCACCCGCCACCTTTTGAGATGCCTTTAATAACAATCATTTCGGCAACATTGCCGCAGACATTATAAAGCCCTGATCCATTGGGACTGAATGCATCAACCGGCATGACAGACGGAGGTTTTTGTTTTGCTGTGCCCGGGTTTGACAGATTGCCAGCATTTTTAATGATAAGCTTGCGGCTAAGGGTATCAAATACTATGTTTTCATCGCCAATCTGTAAAAAATTGCACATCAACTGATTGTTTTCGTATAACTTGTTACCCCATGGATAATCGGCTCCGAATTTTCTTCCCTGGGCCGCTCTTTCCCATTCTTCTTCGTCCGGAAGCCGGAAGATAACTTTTTTGAATTTCCGTTTGGGCCATGCATTATACGTATCGGTAAGTTTGCGGCAGAACAACAGGGCAGCATCATAGTTAATATTTACAACCGGGAAATTTTTGTAATCGGGATGTCTTAAATATCGGGCAACAAATAATTCGTTCAGGGTTTGTTTATCGCGCCAGTTTAAAGTGTCTGGCATGGCCGTATGAATGCTTCCGAATTCTTTGCTGATTCTTAAAAATTCTAAAAACTGAAGGTATTGACCATTGCTAACTTCGTATTTGCAGGCATACAGGTTGTCTTTTATTTCAACTACCGAATTTTCAACCCCAGCAAGGTCAAAGGGTTCGGTTTTTAAATCTGCCTTTTTCTGACCGCTAGCCAGGCTGGATATAAAGCATAAAGTGCAGGCTAATAATTTAATGCAATTCATTTGTGAATAAAATTGATTTTTACAATATACAATTGCCAAAGTTAAACTTAAACGTGAATGCCTGAAATAATATTTCAGCAAAAAAAAGATTTAACCCTTGTTCTTTGATATCATATGTTTTTTTATTTGTGAATTTAATGGGTCAATTGTACTTTATATTTCTGAAATGCTAACATTTATAATGATCTTTAATTATTTTTTTAATTAGGAATTCACTATTTTTGTCAGGTTATTTGCATATTTCGTCACTTCGGATATTTTTTCTAAACCATTAGGTTAAGATAGGCGTAATATTCTTTAAAAGATAAAAGAGATAGAAAGTGAGGCACCTATGAAAAAGATATTTACCATTATAGCGTTTAATCTGGCCTTTATACAGGTTTTTGCCACCAATCCTGTAGTATCATCTCCCACAATTCTTGGCGAGGCTCTATATAACAGTGGGACTACCAACCCAAAAACAACTACCCTTACCGGATTTTATAGCTATTCCGATGCTGATCACCATGCCGATGCTTCTGCTTTTAAATGGTATGCCGGAACACTGGCCAATGGTTCTGATAAAGCTGTGATTGCCGGAGCTACTGCTTACCGTTATGAAATTACCGCAGCACAGAGTGGTAAATATATTTTTTTCGAGGTTACAGCCAAAGATGCCAACAATGAAACCGGCAATACCGTACTTTCATCAGGGAAACTTGTCAGCACCACCACCATTGCTAATGCCAATATAAGCAATGTGACCCGGAGTTCCGGAACAACAGATTATCTGAATGTAACGATGAATAACAATTCTTTTTTTACCGTTACCGGCAGTAGCACAGTTGTTAATGTTCACGGCGATTTTGATCTCGATAATACCAACTCCATCACGATCAATGTACAGAACGGAGCCACTTTGAATGTCAGCGGGGCTTTTATTACCAAAAACTCGGTTGTAATAAATGTAGATGCTACCAGCACTTTTACCATCCAGTCGGGACTGGTAGCCAAAAACGGAAGCGCTTTGACCATAAACGGAACCATGGAAGTAAACGGCGATGTTTCAGTAGAGCAGAATGCCACATTTACCATTGCTACCGGTGGTAGTCTGGATATAGCCGGTGACCTGGTGACCGCAGATAACGGGGATATCAACATTGAGGGCTCGGTTGATATTGGAGGAAACCTTGTTGTAGGAGCAAATACCTCGATTGATGTTGATCTGGATGGATCAGGAGGAGGAACACTCAATATTAGCGGAGACCTGATTGCCGGGGCTGGCACTACACTTAACGGATATGGCGATGTTACGGTAGGTGGCACTATTTCTCCTACTACCCTGGCTTACGATAACCAGATCAACTGGCCATTACCTGTTAAACTAACCCAGTTTTATGCAAAAATCAGCAATAATATAGTTACCCTTTACTGGACAACAGCATCGGAAACCAATAATGATTATTTCATGATTGAAAAATCAGCCGATGGCAGGCAATTTGTACCGGTTGCCAGGGTAAACGGTGCAGGAAACAGCAGCCAGCTTAGGGCCTACAGCATTACCGACAGGGAAATCAGTTCACCGGTAATGTATTACAGACTCAGGCAGACCGATTATGACGGGGCTTTCTCCTTTTCAAACATCATCGTGGTAAAAAATGCAGCAATACCTTCGGATCATGTGAACGTATATCCCAACCCGGCTGTGAAAGGTCAGGAAATTACCCTGTCTTATTCTTCGTTACATAATGGAGGTGAGGCCAATATAACCCTTTCGTCGGCAGCCGGCAGGGTTGTTTTCAGTAAGAATATATTGATCGATGGCACTGCCGGAACATTACTGTTTGATGTGCCATTTGATATTAGCTCAGGATTATATTTGTTAAAAATATCGGGTGCTTTGCAGATAAACACTAAGATTTTAATAAAATAAACCCCGGAAATCAGATTCTATCATTTATTCAGGGATCTAAAACCACCCAGTTCTCAAGTGTATCGGTTGATATAAAAGTATCTCCGTTGCATGTAAGAGGATTGGCATCGCGTGTTTCTTTTGAAATAATCATTTCATTCCTGCTGGTTATTCCATGGATTTGATATTCACTGAAAACGGCATCAGTGATAACGTCAAAATAAGAAACCATCCGTCCCTGACGGGTAGGATCATTTACAATGACAGAGATATCTGACATGGTCTGTGTGCCGATATGTGTTCCCAGCATCTGCCCCGCATTAACCGTATCGCCTATGGCGAAAAATGTAACCGGATTTAAATGAAAAATGGAAAAACGGAAAGCAGGATAATCCTCGGAGGCAATTTCAATTTTTACACCTGCCCATTCATTTTCAACCCTCGTTAAAATGCCGGTAACCGGAGCATATATTTTTACCGACGACCAGTCGGCAGTGCTTTTAGGTACAAAATAATGCTTCATGCTGCGACAATGTTCAAAAGCATCGGAATAATCGTGTCCTACCGAAGAACGGAATTTTGATATTTTTTCTATTTTGCCTGTTTCAATGTAATTCTGCCCTGCAAACTGCGGAATACCATCTTTATCAATATCCCAGATGTCGCTTTTCAGGGGTTTTTCATGATCCTTTTTACAAGTAGCGGTAGCAATAACGAAAATGATAAATAACCATTTTATTTTCGGGAATATACAATGTTTGTCCATGTCATCATATTTTTTAAAGGTATAAGATACTCAATTATTCAGGAGAAAGCAAATAATTTTTCCAGATTGTCTGCAGCACTTTTTTAGTGTAAAATACATAATAACATCATTCAATTGTATCTTTTATCCTTTATCTTTAACTAAATTTTTGAAGGATAAGTAAAAATTATTAAAACTGATAGCTATGAATATTGTAGTTAAGTTTTTCTTTCTTGTAATGGGCCTATCGGCCTTGCTGATACCATATTACCGTTGGAAATTCAGAAATTCCATGCTGCTCGACATCAGTTATATGTCGCTGTTTGTAGCGGTTGTTACAGGGCTTGCTTCGTTCTATGGCGGAGTATACGGATTAATTCATTTTACGTGGGGTTCGGCCCTGGCAGTTATTTCGGGTATGGTAGCCCGTAGTTACCTTAAAAAAACGACAGTTACACCTACTTTATATATTACCGAAAAACTAAAAGGTTTATCGGAAGGGAAAATTGACACCCGGATTGATGATTTTATGCTCAACCGGAGCGATGAAGTAGGAAAGCTTTCAAAAATTTACCAGGTTATGTCGGCAAAGCTGGATGATGTAACCACCAACATTCAAAGTGTTACAGCTTCTTTAAAAGAGATGGGATCGACCCTGAACCAGGAATTCAATGTTTTATCAGAAAGTACCGGGTCACAGGCTGCTTCCATCGAGGAGGTTTCATCATCGATGAGGCAAATGGTTACGCACATCCAGCTAAGTTGTGAAAATTCAAAGCATACCGAAGCAAAAGCCCTTTCGGCAGCAAGCAAAATCAATTCGTTGCTTGCCTCGAGTGACGAAAGTCTTGCCAATATCAGCGAAATTGCCATTAAAATTGATATTATCAACGATATAGCATTTCAGACCAATATTCTTGCACTCAATGCCGCTGTTGAAGCGGCAAGGGCCGGTGAAATGGGAAAAGGGTTTTCGGTAGTAGCTGCCGAGGTAAAACGCCTGGCTGAAAAAAGCAGGGTTGCGGCATCAGAGATTTCAGAACTCACACGCAAGGCGGTTGGTGTTACCCATCAATCAAACAACCTGCTGAATGAACTGATTCCGGAAGTAAAGCAAACTGCAAAACTGGTACAGGAAATTCATGAATCGGGAATGGAACAAAGCACCAATGCTGCCCAGATAAATGAAGCGCTGGAACTTATTTCAAATGTGCTGCAAACCCATAATTATTCTGTTGAAAAAATTGCTGAAATGGCCGATACACTCAACCAGGATGCATCAAGCCTTTCCGAAACAGTTTCTTTCTTTTCAAGAGATTAGGATAAAACATTTTATTACTGTACCACCATTTTTCTGTAGGTTTGCTTCAGATAATATTGAATTTTATTTATGAATTTTTTATGCTTTTTCTTGCATGTTGATTAAAATTTTGTCAAATTTGTGATTATTATCAAAGCAATTGACAAATGGAATTTTTTATCAATCAGAATATCAAATTTTTGCGTAAGCGGAAACATCTTACACAGGAAATGCTTGCCGATGTATTAGGCATGAAACGTTCAACCCTTAGCGGTTATGAAAACCTTGTAGCTTCGCCGGGAATTGAAGAATTGCTGATTTTTTCAGGTTATTTTAACATTGCGGTAGATACGCTGTTAAAAGTCAATTTATCAAAAATTTCCGAAAAGCAGATGCGTGAGATTGAACGTGGGTTCGATCCTTTTATTAAAGGAACACAGCTGCGGGTTTTATCAACCACTGTTGATAGGCGCAACCGCGAAAATATTGAACTGGTACCTGAAAAAGCAAAAGCCGGATATGCGGGAGGATTTGCCGATCCGGAATTTATCCGCGATCTGCCGGTTTTTACTTTACCTTTCCTGAGCGATCAGAAAAAATACCGAACTTTCCAGATCAATGGCGACTCAATGCTCCCAATCCCCGATAAATCCTGGGTTACCGGTGAATATCTGCAGGATTGGAACCATTTACCTGATAACACCCTTGCCATTGTCATTACCCGCAATGAAGGTGTGGTATTTAAGAAGGTTAAGAACCAGCTTTCTGTAAACCAAAGTATTACACTTTTCTCACTCAACCCGGTATATGAACCATACGAAGTAAATGCCAACGATATTTGTGAAATATGGAAGTTTGTACTCTATTTTACTTCCGAAATTCCACAGGTTCCGGCAACACGTGATGAGTTAGCCGAAGCCGTGAATCTTCTGCGCAATGATATGGAAAAAATTAAAAATCAGTTCAATATCAGTTAGTATGTGCGGCAGGTACATATTGGCCCAGAAAATCGAAATTATTGAAGAGCGTTTTAATATAAAGGCTCCCGATGATTTTTATTTTGAACCTGACTTTAATATTTCACCCGGGAAATTTGTTCCGGTAATTTCTTCTGAGAACCCCAGGCAGCTTATATTGTACCGTTTTGGCATGACCCCTTTCTGGTCGAAAAAGTCTTTCATGATAATCAATGCCCGTGCCGAGGGTGACCGTAATGCAGAAAATGACCCCCATTACCACGGAGCCAAAGAAATCATCAACAAACCATCTTTTCGTAAACCCATCCGCAGCCAGCGTTGCCTGGTCATTGCCGATGCTTTTATTGAAGGCACTACCAGCGAAAAGCTTGATAAACCATTTGTGGTATACCTGCGTGATAAAAACAGGCCTTTTGCCATGGCTGGAATTTGGGATGAATGGGTGAATACTCAAACCGGCGAAATTGTTAAATCATTTGCCATTGTAACTACGGTTGCCAATGAATTGCTGCAAAAAATTCCTCATCACCGTTCACCGGTAATATTACCCCGGAAATATGAAGCCGCCTGGTTAAACCCCGAAACTCCGCTTACCGACATCACACGGTTATTGCGTCCTTACGACAGCGGCCTGATGAATGCCTATCCCATCGGGAAAGAAATAAAAAGCCCCAAAGCAAACGGACGGCAATTGATTGAACCTGTAGGAAAGCCCATTATGTCAGGCGAAAACTTTAAAGTGACTGATTATCTGAAAAAGCAGGGGATGGGATACTCTAAAATCAGGTTTACCGATCCGGAAGGGCAATCTTAATTGTTTTGTGTTATTTTTGTCCTATGGTTAGAAAATGGATAGCTTTGCTATTGGTTGCAGTATTTATTTATCAGGCAGCCGGTTATTTTATTTTTTTTACCTCCCAAAAGTATGTGATAAGGGAAGAAATCAAAAATCGTATCCGGTATAGTCTGCCTGAAGACCAAATGACCAAATGGATTTTTAAACCTGGTTCGGATGAGTTTAAAAAAATTCATTGGTACGAAGAAAATGAATTTCGCTACAGGGGGAAAATGTATGACGTTGTTCGGCAGGAAAACAATATTAATGGCGAAATCATTTATTACTGCATCAATGATAGCCAGGAAGAAGCACTGTTTAAAAACCTTGACCAGCTGGTAGAAAATGAGATAGACCAGCAAAAGCAGAATCATCAGAAAATAAAGGTAAAAACTGTTATTGATCTTTTTTATTATAAATATTTAACCTTGAGATGTTTAGATAAAATAAAAATTATTTATTATCATCCTTTTCTGATTTATTTTAGCAATATTCCTGACACTCCTGCACCCCCTCCCTGGATTGTTTAAAATCATTTATATACACCAGAAATTGGCAAAAGATTTTATTTTGATTTTGCTGATTTTCCTGATTCCAGGATGTTTAAATGTTTAGTAGCATTGAGTATATATCAACATTGTTATTATGAATAAGTTATTTTTTTTTATATTTATTAGTATGTTGTTTCGGATTGTCTCAGGGCAAACCCTGCAGGTAATTGATAAAATAACATTGCAACCCATCCCTGATGTGGTTGTTTATACAAAAAATCCTCAAAAAAGCGTTTTGTCCAACCATAAAGGGGAAGTGAATCTTGAAAATTTTAAAGGAAGCGATAGTTTGTATTTCAGTCATGCTTCCTTTGAATCCATATCCCTGGCCATCGCACGGCTGTCGAAGCCGTTTACACGCATTGAAATGACTGAGAAGCAAATTTCAATAAACGAAGTGATTATATCAGCTAACCGGTGGGAGGAAAATAAAATAGAGAACCCCTGCCAGGTTAGGAAAATTGATATGAGAGAAGCTTCGTTGCAAAATCCCCAGACCGCAGCCGATTTGCTTGGGTCAGGAGGGTATGTTTATATCCAGAAAAGCCAGCTTGCCGGAGGATCTCCTATGATACGGGGGTTTGCTACCAACAGGGTTTTACTTGTTGTTGACGGTGTAAGAATGAATAATGCTATTTTTCGTGCCGGGAACCTGCAAAATGTTATCTCGCTCGATGCCAGTATGATGGAAGGGACAGAAGTTCTTTTCGGGCCGGGAGCAGTGATGTATGGCAGTGATGCTATCGGAGGAGTAATGGATTTTCATACCCTGCAGCCAAAAACCACTACCGGTAAAATGTCGGTAAACGGTAATGCGTTTGCCCGTTATGCTACGGCAAACAAAGAAAAAACAGGACATGCAGATATTGGGTTCTATTTCAAAAAAATCGGACTGAAAACAGGGATTACCTGGTCGGATTATGATGACCTGAAAGCAGGAAGACATGGAAATAGTCATTTTCTGAGGCCATTTTATCAGCAAACCATTAACGGCCAAGATACCAGTATCATCAATAAAAATCCCGAACTTCAGGTACACTCTGGTTATAGCCAGTTAAACCTGTTGCAGAAAATTGTATGGAAGCCTTTGGACAACCTGACTTTTGATTATGGCTTTCATTATTCGGCAACCTCTGATGCGCCCCGTTATGATCGTCTGTGCCTTGATTCAGATAACGACAGCATCCCGGATAATGCCGAATGGTATTATGGCCCCCAGGAATGGATGATGAACAGGATTGGATTGACCCAAACAACAAAAAACGTATTTTATGACCAGTTAAGGTTTATTGCTGCAGTTCAGAATTACGAAGAAAGCCGGCACGATCGCAAATTCAACAATAAACGCCGCCGCAATCAGACTGAAAATGTGGATGCTTGGTCGGTTAATTTAGACCTGGATAGAAATTTTGGAGAAAATACTAATCTTTATTACGGAGCAGAATTTGTGTTGAATCGGGTTGCCTCAAAAGCTAATCGTTTACACATTGAAGATGGCACGGTCACACCAACCAATACCCGGTATCCGGATGGTTCGGAATGGAAATCATTGGGAATTTATCTGAATATGAAACATAAATTCAGTGACAAACTGATTGTAAATGCGGGTTTCCGGTACAGCAGGTTTGCTATTCATGCAATTTTTGATACCACCATGTTCCCTTTCCCTTTTGTTGAATCCAGAAACGACCATGGAGCTTTAAACGGAAGTCTTGGGGTGGTATTCAACCCTTTAAAAATATGGCAGACTTATTTAAACTTTGCAAGTGGTTTTCGTTCTCCGAATATAGATGATATCGGCAAGGTATTTGATTCAGAGCCCGGTTCTGTTGTTGTTCCCAATCCCGGTCTGAAACCGGAATATGCATGGAATTTCGAAACAGGGTCTGCTGTTATGATTAGTGATTTTATTAAAATTGACTTTGCCGTATATTATACCTTGCTTGATGATGCCATTGCCCGTCGAGATTTCAATTATAACGGGCAGGACAGTATTGTGTATGACGGTATTTTAAGCCAAGTACAGGCAATGCAGAACATATCACGTGCTTATGTTTATGGTATTCAGGCTGGAATTGAAGTTAAAACTGATTTAGGTTTCGGCCTGATAAGCAGGTTGAGCTATCAGAAAGGGGAGGAGAAAAGCGATGATGGAAAATATTACCCTAAAACCCATCTGGCACCCACTTTTGGTTCGACACATCTGACATACCAACGCAGGCAACTTAAAGTAGATTTTTATGCTGAATATAATGCACGCCTCGATTTTGAAGACCTTGCCCTTTCGGAAAGGAATGATAATGCTCCCTATGCCAGAGACGCCAATGGAAATCCTTATGTTCCTGCGTGGTACACCTTGAATTTTAAACTCGCTTGGTTTTTAACCTCCAGCATTACACTGAATGCCGGAATCGAAAATATAACCGATCAGCTTTACAGGACTTATGCATCGGGAATCAGTGCGACGGGAAGGAATTTCATCGTTGCGATGAAATGCAGATTTTAGGAAATAATTATTTCTGAATTTTTGAAAAGCTGCCTGAGTTTAAAAGGCAGCTTTTTTTACGATTCCAAGTTTGCCGTGATAGGTGTTCGGTTGTCAAACTTCATTATATTAATATAACCGGCATTCAATAATTTTTGGATGGCTATATCGAAGTACTGCCCCTGCTTTGAGGCCTGATGGGCATCGGACCCCAGGGTTACAGCTATTCCCGCCTGACATGCTGTTTTTAAAATGATATCAGAAGGATAAAATGCCTTGCAGGGTTTGTTAAAGCCATTGGTATTCAGTTCAATCGTTATTCCACTTTTTGCAATTGACTCAATGGCCATCATTTCATATTTTTCCGCTTTTTCAGGCCTTACAGGATTGAATTTTTTTACCAGGTCAAAATGCCCGATGATATCAAACAATCCTGTAGCAGCAGCCTGGCTGATTAATTGATAATAAATACGGAAAAAATCGTCGGGAGGTAGTGATCTGTTTGATTCCTTTTGATTATCAAAGTTCCACGAACCGATAAAATGCACCGAACCAATGACATAATCGGGTTGCAGGTCATGGATAATGTTTTCAATGTCTTTTTCATATCCCGGATAAAAGTCCATTTCGAGTCCAAACCTGATGTTGATTGTATTTTTCCATTGCAGGGCAAGTCCCCTGACTTTGTCACGCATCAGTTTTAAACGTGCCGGATCGGTGGCCCAGAATGCCGGAATCACAGAAACATGATCAGAGAAACCGATTTCAGTAAAACCCTGTTCAACCGCTTTTTTGATATATAATTCATGCGTATCATTACCGTCAGAAAAAAAGGTGTGAATATGATAATCGGGTGGCATACAAAATATTTTATCCGAATGATGTCATAAATTTCCAAAAATATAAAAAAACTTTTGCATACTTTTTGATATAAACCTAAATTGCCAAAAATAACCTGATAACAAAAACCGTATATGGAATCTGAATATAAAGCAATTTTAGAAGCAGCACGCAGTATCCTTTCAAAAAAGAGTTTCAGCGATTTATCGGTTTCGCTGCTTGCCGATGAGGCTGGGGTTACCCCTGAAAAAATCAATAAATATTTCAGCAGTGTTCCTGATTTTTTCGATAAATTGCTTGAATATGAGCGTAAAAGCTACGAAGAGATTTTTGAAACTTACAATTTTGACAATCTCAATTCTATTGATATTGTATTGATTGTCAGCCATGAGGTTCATGACCGTTTTTATTATGTAAATCCTTCAATCACCTATGAAATAAGCAGGTTTTTCCCCGATATTTTTCAAAAACACATTGTAGAGAAGCGGGAATTTATGTATAATAAACTAAAAGCTAATATTGTAAATGGCATAAATGAAGGGCTTTACCGCAGCGATCTTGACCCTGATGCTACCACTGCTGAGTTCATTGATTTATTTATGGATATACATCTGCCGGACAAAATGCCGGAGGGTGGCTATTCATTCGGAATGATTTTTGAAAATCTTTTTGACCGCTTAATACACATGGTTGCCAATGAAAATGGCCTGTCATACTATTATAGCCGGCGGCAGTTGTTTGATGTAATGAATTTCGGAAGATAAAAACCGGGATGTTAAGTTTCAGCGGCCATGAAGTGATGATCTGACTATACATCTGGACGAATTCCATTGTTTTTTTGTTGCTTCAATGGGTAGAGGAAGTCCGTTGCATTGTAAAAACCTTCCTGATGAATCTTTATAAATCACCCAAAGTTCACCGTTAACAATGGCTTTTTGAATCAATCCAATCATCTCATTGCTGCTAAGGTTTTTATTTTGCAGATAAAGGGCAATTCCCTGCCTGTTGTTGAGAGAATCCATCAGGCTGTTGGCCGAATCGGGAAGAGCACCATCTTCGGTATGTTTTTTCCTGAAATCAATGCGGTTTGATTTTTCATGGGCATTACCCAGCTTAATGGCTTTTTTAACAGGTATTTCACGGCACAACGATGCCATCCAGAAAGCATGTTTAAAAGCATCACGGGTACCTCCGTTGTGGTCGTTATCGATGATGGAATCAGCCTGCATTGTATCGCAGTAATGCTGCACATATTCACTTATACGAAAAGCTCTGCCAGCCACAAATGGATGAGCCATTACCCAGCATTTTTCGGGCATACGCAGCATGACAAACTTTTTGATTTTTTCCTGGCCGCTGCTCATCAATGGAATAAACAACAACAACGTGATAACCAGATTTTTCTTCACACCAGCACCGATAATCTGAATCAGGTCCGGAAAACAAGAAACCGGATTATTATTTTTCGTCCTCATCATTGATGCCCCTGGTTTTTTCTTTTCCGGCCACCACAATGACCAGTTCGCCTTTCATTTCACGGTTTTTAATTATTTCGTGAATTTGGCCAAGGGTTCCCCTGAGAGTTTCTTCGTATATTTTGCTTATTTCGCGTGAAACCGAAGCTTTTCGCTCATTTCCAAAAAACTGACAAAATTCCTGTATCGATTTTGTGAGCCTGAAAGGCGATTCGTAAAAAATCATCGTACGCGGCTCCTGGCGAAGAAACTCGAGACGTTTTTGCCTTCCTTTTTTAGCTGGCAGAAAACCTTCGAAACAAAAACGGTCGCAGGGAAGTCCGCTGTTCACCAAAGCCGGAATAAGTGCCGAAGCACCGGGAAGTGTTTCAACATATACTCCTTTTTCGATGCAGGTGCGTATGAGTAAAAACCCCGGGTCGCTGATTCCGGGTGTACCGGCATCAGAAACCAGCGAAGCAGTTTTTCCATCAAGAATTTGACAGGCAAGCGATTCAACAGCTTTGTGTTCATTAAACTTGTGATGTGAAAACATACGTGTCTGAATTCCATGATGTTTGAGCAATATCCCTGTTTTGCGGGTATCTTCGGCCAGAATAAAATCGCTTTGGCTTAAAACCTTTATAGCCCTTAATGTAATATCAGATAAATTACCTATCGGAGTAGGTACTATATACAGGCATGCTTTTCGAAGCTCATTCATTGAATTTCCGTTTAAGCAGGCTGGTAAAGTGTCTGGCTGCCTCTTTGTTCATATCGGTATGAAAAGTGGTCTCAAGTAATTGTAAGGCTTCTGAAAAAGAAACGGTATTGTTTATTTGATCTATGGCATTTTCATATAATTGAAGATCTCCGCCAAACAAATCCTTGATAAATAAAAGTTTATCATTCAGCCTGATGGCTTTTCTCAGGTCAGAAACCGGTGTGTCGGTAAGGCGTGAAGCCAGGTTACCAGCCGGTTGCCGGTTGCCTATCTTATCATGCACCGACTGGCTGGTTTCAAATTTGTCTGCAATGATATTTCCTTTTTTATCTTCTTCTTTTTTATGTTTTTTTCCATGCCTGGCAGTGGTTTCTTTTTCTTTTGAAAGAGCAGGCTCTTCTTTGGTTTTTTCAGGTTCTGAAGGGACAATGGTTTGGAATGGCTGACGTTTTTTTGCCGTAGTTTTGGATAAATCGGCCAGATCTTCTGTTTTAACAATGATTTTGCTGGGAGCCGGGTCGTTTGAGCCTTTATTTCTTGTTATTTCAAGCTCAATAGGTTGTGTCTGGTGTCCGGGGGTGTCTGAAAAATCCGGAAGCCTTCCTTCCGGCAAATCGTTGTCGTCTTCCTTTTCAGGAGGAGGAATTTCAAAATCCATAGCAGATGTAAAAACAGCTTTTTTCGTTGTGTTATCAGCAATTTGGCTTTTTCCGGTGGTTGGTTCAGCTTTTTGTCCGGTCTTGCGGGTGTCAGGTATTTCTGTTTGTGCCTGAAAAGGATGGGGCGAAGGATAACCTGAAGAAGCCTGGTTTTTCAGTTTTAGGCCGGTTTCATATAATGCCCTTGTTTTTTCAAGCAGCAGGTCAATGTCAAGAACATGGATAGTGTTTTGATTTTCAATTTGTTTTAAAATCAATTCCATCTCACTGTATAAAACAGCAATTTGTTGATATAGTTTTTTCATTTCATCCATAAAACTCACAAAGGGTTTTTTATTTTTGTAAAAATAATCATTACTGACAATATCTAATAATTTGCGGCC
Source organism: uncultured Bacteroidales bacterium (assembly GCA_964559985.1). Classification (GTDB taxonomy): domain Bacteria; phylum Bacteroidota; class Bacteroidia; order Bacteroidales; family CAZLJX01; genus CAZLJX01. The sequence continues at coordinate 46,534 of CAZLJX010000014.1, read as the reverse complement.
ATGTTTCTCGAAAATACTGTCAACAACCAATGTCGTTCCGGATGGATTGAGGTAATTACCGGTTCAATGTTTTCGGGTAAAACCGAAGAACTGATCAGGAGGTTGAAACGAGCGCGTATTTCGCGGCAGAAAGTTGAAATTTTCAAGCCGCAGATCGATATCAGGTATTCCGAAACGGATGTGGTTTCGCACGATGCCACGTCTATCACATCAACGCCGGTAACCAGTTCGCAGAATATACTGCTGCTTGCTCCGGGAAATGATGTGATTGGTATTGATGAAGCTCAGTTTTTCGACAAAAGCCTTCCCGAAGCCTGCCTTACACTTGCCGACCAGGGAATTCGTGTTATTGTTGCTGGCCTTGATATGGATTTCCGTGGAAAACCTTTTGGCCCGATGCCCGAATTGCTTTCTATTGCCGAGTATGTTACCAAAGTACACGCCATCTGTATCAGGTGCGGAAACCTGGCTCATTATTCCCACAGGCTTGTAACCGGAGATAAACTGGTGGTGCTTGGCGAAAAGGAAACCTATGAACCGCTTTGCCGTCACTGCTATAATGAATTGACCAAATTGCAATAATTGTGTATTCATGTCATCAAATTGCCGGAATTTTACAGGCAAAAATTTACGGAAAAGCGGATTATCAAATCAATAACATTTTAACCGATAGCCGTAAACTGGTTTCTCCCGAGGACAGCATGTTCTTTGCACTTACCGGCGAACGTCACGACGGACATCTTTTTATAAGTGATTTGTACCAGACTGGAGTAAAATGTTTTACGGTAAGTCGTTTGCCCAAAGAAATTCATCTTTTTCCTGAGGCTTGTTTTCTGCTGGCAGAAAACACCCTGGAAGCATTACATCAGGTAGCAGCATTTCACCGTTCTCATTTTCAATATCCGGTAGTTGCCATTACTGGAAGTAACGGGAAAACCATTGTAAAAGAATGGATGGCACAAATGCTGGGATCGGAATTGAACCTGGTGCGCAGCCCGAAAAGCTATAATTCGCAAATCGGGGTACCGCTATCGGTATGGAAAATGAATACTTCGCACGGGCTTGCCATTTTTGAAGCCGGGATCTCCATGCCTGGTGAAATGGAAAAACTTGAAAAAATAATCTGTCCCGATATTGGCATTTTTACGCACCTTGGACAGGCGCACCAGGAAAATTTTAAAGATCTGGAAGAAAAAGCCCGTGAAAAACTTTTACTTTTTAAAAATTGCAAAACAATTATTTTCCCGGCCGACGAAGAAATTCCTGCCAGGGCAATTGATGCATTCCGGTTTTCCTGCCAGGTAAAAAAATTATGCTGGTCTGAAAAAAAGAAAGCCGACCTTGAGATTACCTCCCGCTTGCAGCAGCATGGTGAAACAATTATTGAAGGTATTTATGAAAAGCGGAAAGTAACTGTTACCATTCCGTTTACCGACGAGGCTTCGTTTTGCAATGCCGTTTCGGTGTGGCTGTTTATGCTTTTTATGGGAAAAAGTGATGAATGGATTGCTGTTCGGATGAAATTGCTCACGGGTATTGCCATGCGGCTTGAAATGAAAAAAGGCCGGAATAACTGCACCATAATAAACGATTCGTACAATTCCGATCCGGGTTCGCTGCAGATAGCCCTTGATTTTTTGCAACAGCAAAACCAGCATCGCGAAAAAGTGCTAATACTGAGCGATATACTCCAGAGCGGAATGAGGGATGAGGAGTTGTACCAGCAGGTTTCGAAACTGGTGAAACAAAAAAATATCAACCAGTTAATCGGTATTGGGCCTGCCATTTCAAAGTACAGTAATATGTTTCAACCGGGTTCGGTATTTTTTAAAAATGCCGGTGATTTTCTCACTTCAGCTTTAATACATCAGTTTGCTGATAAAGCCATCCTGCTGAAAGGAGCCCGGAAATTTGAATTTGAGCACATTTCGGAAATGCTTCAATACCAGGCACATCGTACGGTTTTTGAAATCAATCTGAATGCCCTGGAACATAATTTTAATTTTTTTAAATCGCTGCTTCACCGCCAGACAAAAATATGTGCCATGGTGAAAGCGTTTTCGTACGGTGCAGGAACTTTTGAAATTGCCAACCTGTTGCAATTCCTGCGAGCCGATTACCTTGCTGTAGCTTTTGCCGATGAAGGAATTTCGTTGAGGAGAAATGGCATTACCTGTCCGGTCATTATCATGAATCCCGATCCCGGCGCTTTTGACATGATGATGGAATTTAACCTTGAACCTGAAATTTACAGTATGAGGTTGCTTGATTTGTTTACTGAAGCTGTTAAACAAAACAATATTACAGGTTATCCCGTACATATCAAATTCGATACCGGAATGCATCGCTCGGGATTTACAGAAGATGAAACTGAATTGCTGGCTTCAAAGCTCAATGAAAGTCATTGGCTGAAACCAGTATCGGTTTTTACCCACCTTGCAGCTGCCGATGAAGTTGAACATGATGATTTTACACTTAGCCAGATGGCTATTTTTGACAGGATGTATAACATTTTTATCCGTCACACTTCAACCCGCCCGTTACGTCATGTGTTAAATTCAGCAGGGATAGAACGATTCCCGCAACATCAGTACGATATGGTCAGGCTCGGAATAGGATTATACGGTATTGGATGTAAATATGGTGAAAACCTGCAGGAAATAGGCTCACTGAAATCGACCGTTATGCAGTTGAAAAAAATAAATCCTGACGAAACAGTAGGTTATGGGCGAAAGGGAAAAATAAAACAGCCTACAGAAATTGCTACTGTTCCTGTAGGTTATGCCGATGGACTGCGGCGTAACCTGAGCAATGGCACTGGTTATATGATGATCAGGGGTAATAAGGCTCCCATTGTAGGAAATATCTGTATGGACATGACCATGATTGATGTTACAGGGTTGAATGTAAAAGAAGGCGACGAAGTGGTTATTTTTGGAGAAGGATTACCCGTAACAAGAGTTGCAGAACTTTGCGGAACTATCCCATATGAAATATTGACAGGCATTTCTCCCAGGGTAAAAAGGGTGTATTTTAAAGAATAACAGGCTGATAACAATGAGATTTATTGCCGATCTGCATATTCACTCCCATTATTCGCTGGCTACCAGCAAGCAGCTTACACCCGAATGGATTGATTACTGGGCGCGACTGAAAGGCATCGGGTTGGTTGCTACAGGAGACTTTACGCACCGGAAATGGACAGCCGAACTCAGGGAAAAACTGGTTGATGCCGGCAATGGCCTGTTTATGCTTAATCCTGCATTTCAAAAAACACTTCCGGTTACTCTTCCCGGAAATGATGCCATGCCTCCCCGGTTTGTTTTATCGGCCGAAATCAGTAGTATTTATAAGAAAAACGGGAAAGTGCGTAAGGTTCATAGTTTGCTTTATGCCCCAGGATTTGAAACCATAGAAAAAATACAGCAAAGCCTTGCAAAAATCGGTAATATCGATTCGGATGGCAGGCCTATCCTGGGTTTCGATGCTGCCGATCTGTTGAAACTGGTGAAAGATATCGATCCTGATGTTCATTTTATCCCTGCTCATATCTGGACGCCATGGTTTTCGGTGCTTGGTGACAAAAGCGGATTTAATACCATTGAAGAATGTTTTGGAGACCTCACCAGCGAAATTACTGCTCTTGAAACCGGGCTTTCCACAGATGTGCCACTTAACTGGATGTGTTCATTCCTCGATCGCTTCTCGCTGGTTTCAGATTCCGATGCTCATTCGCCCGACCGCCTCGGAAGAAATGCCAATGTGTTTGATTGTGATTTTTCATATCATCAGATTTTTTCTGCCTTAAAGAACCAGGACGGGAAAGTTTTTAAAGGAACCATTGATTTGTATCCACAGGAAGGAAAATATCATTACGATGGCCACCGTAAATGCAATATTTGCTGGAATCCGGTTGAAACCTTACGAAACAGGGGAATTTGTTCAGTTTGCGGAAGGCCTGTGGTGATTGGTGTTGCAAACCGTATTGCCCGGATATCAGACCGCACCGATATTACTGAACGGGCAGTAAAAATGCCTTTCAGATATATTATCCCGTTACCTGAACTGCTTGGCGAAATCACCGGGACATCAGAAAACTCAAAACAAACGAAAGAATTATATGTAAAGCTTTTACAGCAACTTGGCTGTGAATTTGATATCCTGCTTTGGCACCCGCTGGGACTGATTGAGCAAAAGGCAGGAACTGTGTTATGCGAGGCTATACGACGTATGCGTAGCGGTGAGGTTATTTTACACGAAGGTTACGATGGGGAATATGGCGCGGTAAAAGTATTCAGCGAAAATGAAAACCGGTATACAGATTTTCATCCCCGGCAACATGCAGCAGAAATGATTGCCCCTTGGGAAAGGCCATTACTCAGGTTCGATCTGAAAGAATATCACCGGTTGAAATCCTTACACTACGAACTTGTAGCTGAAGAGAAGAAGGAACATCAGAAAAATGGAGATAACCCGCTGCTCACAGCGCTGAATGATGAACAACGAATTGCTGTAACTTCCGGTGTAAATTCAATTCTTGTGATAGCCGGACCGGGAACCGGGAAAACAGCAGTGCTTACAACACGTATTGCATGGCTAATTACCATGGACAAGGCTGATCCGCAAAAAATTCTGGCACTTACTTTTACGCAAAAAGCGGCTTCGGAAATGAAAAAGCGTCTGGCAAAAATTCCGGGGCTACAGGCCAATGGTCTGCCTTTTACAGGTACTTTTCATGCTTTTGGATTATCCCTGATAAAAAAATGGCTCGGCCATACAGGCCGTAAAACAGGTTTTACCATCATTGATGAAACAGAACAGGAACTTGTTTGTACCGATATGCCGGGAGTTGGGAAAAGCCAGGTAAAGAAAATATTACAGGCTATTTCATTGGCAAAACAAAATTTTTTGACTCCTGAAGAAGTGAAAGATGTCGTTTTTTCGGACTTGTTTCGTTGGTATGAGAATAAGTTACTGAAATACAATTTGTTTGATTTTGACGACCTGATTTATGTACCTTACCTGTTAGTAAAAAATTCAGAAGTAAAGGCAGAAGAACTAAAGACAATGACCGGCCATATTCTGGTTGATGAATTTCAGGATCTGAATCCCATGCAATACCTTTGGCTAAAGCAGCTTATCAATCCACAGGTGAATATTTTTGCCATTGGAGACCCGGATCAGTCGGTATATGGATTCAGGGGAGCAAACCCGGCCTTCCTCAAAACTTTTTCAGATGATTATCCCGGAACTGTCATATACAGCTTGAAAACAAGCTATCGTTGTCCGGAACGCATACTGAAAGCTTCGGGGCAGGTGATTGGCCATGATACAGCGAATTTCCTGAAAGGAATAAGCAAGGGGGTGAAAATTTCCATTGTACCTCATACCACTGATCAGGCGGAAGCAGGATGGATAGCCCGAACTATCAGCGAGTTACTGGGTGGACTCGATTTTTATCGTATCGACTCGGCCACCAGCCCTGTAGAAGCCGACAGTGATATTAACAGCTTAAGCGATATAGCTATTTTGTGCCGCACACATTCGCTGATGGATTTTTATGCCGGATTCCTGAGGCAAAAAGGTATTCCTGTAAAAATGGCAACAGATCGTAAATATGTTGATGACAGGGATTTAAAAATCATCATGGATATTTTCAGGTATGTTCAGAATAATCGACCTGCTTTTATCCGAATCAAGCTTATGAAATGGGGCATTAATCCTGAAGATGTGCCATCGGATAACGCAGCCGGTGCTTCGCAGTTACTGGATAAAATTTTACAGCTTGTTATACCTGAATCGGTCGAAAATCCATGGGTTGAGCAGCTTAAGCAGGTCTGCCAGTCAAATCGGTTTACTGTAACTGAACTTATTGAATATATACAGACAGGCGGACTGACAGGCTTGTGGGAAATACAACCGGAACATATAAACCTGCTTACCCTTCATGCATCGAAAGGGCTGGAGTTTAAGTGTGTTTTTATTCCCGCCTGCGAAGACACCCTGGTGCCTTATAGGCATTTTAAAGGCAACACAGATATGGACGAAGAACGCCGTTTGTTATATGTTGGCATGACACGTGCTGAAAAGCGGTTGTTTATAAGCCATGCATTCCGGCGACGTTATAAAGGACAAGAAATGCAAAATCAGCGCAGCCCGTTTCTTGATGCCATTGAAAGTGAATTGATTGAAACTTTGCGCAAACAGCACAAAAGGACAAAAGACGATCCAAGGCAGTTGAGTTTGTTTTGATTGAAGCGAAAAACGTTCCGGAACCCCGAGGTTATAAAAATAAAAAAGGTGTCATTTCGCTATCAGTCGTGAAATAACACCTTAAAAAATCAATGTTGAACTATTGCATCATTCCTGCTGAGAAGCGGGAATAAAGCATATTGAACTGTTCTTCAATTTTTTTGTTCAGTTCAGTTTGTTTGTATTTACCGGTAATATCGAGTAATGACTGGATGCAGGCCATAGCAAGCCTTTTTTCATAATCGAATCCTGCTGAAATTTTTGGTTCGAGTGCAAAGAAATATTCAAGGTCGTTTACACTGGAGGCCACCATATTTTCTGCCATCTGGTTGGCGGTTTCATTCATCCCGGCTTTGTAGCAGCTCTCGACCAGCGGAAGGTCGAAATAATTAAAAGGTTCACGTTCGTTGGGTAAAACGCTCAGGCACTTATTCAGCACATTTTTTGCCGAATCCGGCCGGTTTAACCTGATAAGTTCGTCGGCAAGCCGTGCCATGTTTGTTCGCAACCTGACAATACGAAGGGTACGGTAGTTGTTTTCATCGAGATAAACATCGGGATTATCAATACCACCCCATTTGAAAACATTCATAAATTTATCGTAGAGCAGATCGGCATCGATGTAGCCAAGATTCTGGTAATCAAACTTTGTTTTGATTGGTACTACCTTATAGGCAAACCCATCAACGCGGAAATAATCTTTAATTCCTGAATTGTTTCCCTGGCCAGCCGATACAAAGTAGATAGGCCTTTCCCATTTCGATGCAGCAAGGAAATCGAGGATCATCAGGTCGTTTTTTGCCAGGTAATTGGCGGTGATTTTCCATTCGAGGTAATCGACAATTTTGGCTGAATCCTGTGGTTTTACAATTCCGTTTGCAATAACTTTAGCTTTATCGACCGGTATTCTGACTGTTTTTGCCGGAAAATAATCAATCCATTCGCCATTGCCGGCTCTGAGCTTGGTTCTTTGATCATCGCTAGCCAGAAAAGCCAGTGCTTCGGCAAGATCAACCGGACGGTTAAATTTATCGATCACCGGTACCATATCACGTTTGCCGGTGATATACTGGTCGTGCTGCATGATTGTCTTCACGGGCGGTGAATCATAGCATTGCGATTTCATCTGGTCTATATACCAGTCGGTGCTCAGGTAAGGCAGGCAGGCTACACGTACATCGGTGCGTATGCCTTCCACTTCCTGTGCATACCACAATGGGAAAGTATCGTTATCGCCGTTGGTGAAAAGAACGGCATTTTTATCGCAGGAATTAAGATAGTCGTAAGCAAAATCGCGGGCCATGGTTCTTCCCGAACGGTCATGGTCGTTCCAGTTTTCTGAAGCCATGATTGAAGGAACCAGTATGATACAAACCACGGTTACGGCAATAGCAGGAGTAATACCTTTAATAACTCTGGCAAGTGCCTGATATAAACCATAAACCCCAAAACCTATCCAGAAAGTGAAAGCATAAAACGAACCGGCATAGGCATAATCCCTTTCGCGGGGTTGCAGCGGGTACTGGTTCAGGTAAATGACGATGGCAATTCCGGTAAAAAAGAACAGCAGCATCACGACCCAGAAATTTTTAATATCGTGTTTCGATTGGTATATCAACCCGAAAAGGCCTAACAAAAGAGGCAACATGTAATATTTATTATGACCCCAGTTGGTGGCTTGTTTTACCGGTAATTTATCCTGAGGTCCTAATCTCCATTCATCAATAAATTTTATACCTGAGATCCAGTTACCGTTCAGCACTCCACCATGTCCCTGTATATCGTTCTGACGGCCGGAGAAATTCCACATAAAATAACGGAAATACATATGGCCAAGCTGGTAACTAAAGAAAAAACTCAGGTTTTCGCTGAAAGTAGGTTTGCGGATAACCTCTTCTTCTCCCTGGTTGTTAATGGCTTTAATGGGTATTCCCTTGATTTTTGCCCATGATTTGTATTCCTGGATATGGTCATCCTGAGAACTCCACATGCGCGGGAAAAGGGTTGTGAATTTTTTATTATAGTTATAACCCTTTTTTTCATCAATTTTTACATATTTTTTATCAATCTTAGCATAAACAGGCCCTTTTATTTTATAAGGATTTTCATGGTCGACCGGTGCATTATAATATTGTCCTACCATAAGTGGTCTGTCGCCATATTGTTCGCGGTTGAGATACGATAAAAGGTCAAAAGCATTATCGGGGTTATTCTGATCAATGGGCGGATTTGCTGCAGAACGCACAAGGATAATGGTATAGGTTGAATACCCGAATAAAATACAGGCAAGTCCCAGAACAATGGTATTTAAAATAACCTGGTGATTTTTGTGCGTGTAATAAATTCCCCAGGCTATTAACCCTATCATTAATGCCACGGCAAAAAGTAGTCCGCTGTTATAAGGCAGGGCAAAACTGTTGACAAAAAGCAGTTCGAACCATGATGCAACCGTCACAACGCCGGGAATAATTCCGTACATTATAGAAGCCAGCAAAACAATAGCCGTGAGAGAAGCATAGAAAATTCCTTTGGGCGTAACCGTATATTTTTTGAAATAATAAATCAGCACAATAGCCGGAATTGCAAGCAGATTCAATAAGTGAATGCCAATACTTAACCCCATCAGGTAGGCAATTAATATAAGCCAGCGGTTGGCATATTTTTCATCCGCTACGTTTTCCCATTTAAGAATGGCATAGAAAACCAGGGCGGTAAAAAGGGAAGAGGAAGCATATACCTCGCCCTCAACCGCTGAAAACCAGAAAGTATCGCTGAAAGTATAAGCCAATGCTCCAACCAGTCCGCTGCCAATCACTGCAATCATTTGTCCGGGTGTCATTTCGCTTTCATTGCCAATAAATTTCCTGGTAAGGTGTGTGATTGACCAGAATAAAAACAAAATGGTGAAACTACTGGCAAGTGCCGACATGATATTAACCATTTTTGCTACCTGGGTTACATCACCACCGGCAAAAAGGGTGAAAAACCTTGCCATAAGCATAAAAAACGGAGCTCCGGGCGGGTGACCCACTTCGAGTTTATACGAGGTGGCAATAAATTCGCCACAATCCCAAAAACTTGCCGTTGGTTCGATGGTAAGCAGGTAAACAACCGAAGCTACTGCAAAAGTTATCCATCCGAAAATAATGTTAAGCCTTTGATAATTCATGTAAAATATAATTGTTGAATTAAAAATTAAAACCTGACAAAGTTATTTTTATTATTGGAAATTGAAATAATAATCATCCGTTTCGGATTAAATTCCAGATTTCAACGGGTTTTATCAGTTTGATAATAAATGCGATCATTAATGCCGATACACTGAAAATCAACATATCAGTCACCCATGTAAAGGGCATTAACCTGCTTAGAAAACCCATGATGACAATGACAACTGCAAAGCTGGTCATTTTTAAGATATTCAAATATGGAATGGAGAAATGAAATATTTTTACCGATAGCCATATTTGAAAAACTGCCGTATAGATTTGCGTTATCATTCCGGTAACAGCCGCCCCTAAAGCACCAAAACGGGGTATCATTATCAGGTTCAATCCAATATTCAGCACCATTCCTGTAACTGCCATGATATTGAGCGGACGCAGGCTGCCATTGGCTGTGAGTAAAGTTCCGAAAATATAAGTGGTTGATATTCCAATAAATCCGATCATCAATATACCGAATATGATGGCTGAATGCTCATCGTGATGGTTATACAGCAGTTCAATCATATCCTGCCTGAAAACAAATGATGCTGTGGCTAAAATAATTGCGGGTACAATAATAAGGGTGTACGAAAACTGAACAAGTTGCCCAACCGGTTCTTTCTGTTTTAACATCCTTGCAAACATAGGGAGCAAAAGGCTGGCAAATAAAAAGGCAAACATCGATGCAGCATCAAGCACACGGTATCCCTGGGCATATATTCCTGCCTGATACTGACCATCAGGAAGGAGCCTTTCTATCATTACCGAATCAATTTTATTATAAAACGCCATTAACAAAATGAGCAGGGCATAGGGATAACTCTGTCGCAAAATGGCAATAAAAAACCCAAGGTCAAAAACAGGTCTGAATTTCCCGGCTTTTGACAGTACAATAATAAATGTGATTGCCGCCGTAAGCATGTAAGCGGCTGTTTGGGCATACACAAAAAGCCGTATGGAAAATGCCTGTGCAAAAGTATTGCCCCATATGAGAATACTGCAGAAAATTATCATTAAGGTGCGGTCAAGCACCGAAATCACACTGTCGGTTTTATAATACTGCAATCCCGAAAGGTTGGAGCGTAAATATTGTGTCAGGGAGATTAAAAACTGGTTGAAAACCAAAAACAGCAGCAGGTTTACCTGTTCCATGCTGTATCCAAGTATAAACGCTGCTACAAGGCAAATAACCAGATAAATGATACCCAGCATGAGCTTTAAAACAAAAATATTGTTTAAATGCTTGGTAATTAAATGATTGTTTTGAGAGATATTGCGGTTGTTGAAATTAGTCAGTCCAAGATCGAGTAAAATATTGACCAGCATGGAAAAATTGAAAAGGGCAAAATATAAACCATATTCACCGGCTCCGACAAGGTTCTGCACGTTCCGGTCAATCCCGAATATCCAGAATGGTTTTATCAGCAGGTTTAAAAAAACCAGCAAGGCCAGGTTGGTGATAAATAGTCGTTTCAATTTTTTAATGATGAAATGCAAAGGTATATTTTTATCGGTTTATTAAAAGCACCCCGGGGCAATAAATCTATAAACCGGTATGTTTTACAGATGCATTCGTTATTTTTGCTTTCAGAATGAAAATCAGGATTACCATATTGATTGCCGTTTTATGTTTAATATCCGTGCATGCCAGGCCACAGGCAACAACCGGCAAAAGAGAGGCTTTGATCTGGCTGGTAGCCGATACGGTAACCATTGATTCATTAAGCCTGGTCTACGGCTCGCTCAACCTTTATGATACTGCAGGGAATGTTATTGAAAGTAATTTATTTACTGTTGATTATGCCCATGCAAGAATAATTCCGGGCGATAAGCTGAAAAAATCTCTTGCTCAATATCGTGTAACTTATCAGGTGTTTCCATATTCATTTCCTGTAACTATCAGGCATAAAAAATTTGTTCCGGGCATAAGTTCCGGTGTCGACCGTTTTGATCTGTACCGTTATAGCACTGAATACACCGATCAGGGTTTATCGCGGAAAAATTTCGATGTGGTGAAGCATGGTACCCTGGCACGGGGTATTGGTTTTGGCAATAACCAGGATGTAGTGCTCAATTCAACACTTAACCTTCAGTTGTCGGGACAAATATCGGATGACATTGAAATTACAGCAGCGATATCTGATGAAAATATTCCCATTCAACCCGATGGCACAACCCAGTCGGTGCAGGAATTTGATAAAGTTTATATTCAGCTCGATCAAAGGCATTTCAGGCTTGTTGCCGGCGATTTTGAACTTACCCGGCCCCAGGGGTATTTTCTCAATCTGAATAAAAAGGCCAAAGGATTGATGGGGTCGGGGTTCTTCAACAATGAAAACAAATCAACACAAATTACTACCAAAGGAGGTTTTTCGATTCAAAAGGGTAAATATAACCGCATGGTTTTTAATGGTGTGGAAGGCAAACAAGGACCATATAAACTAAGGGGAGCTCAAAACGAAATGTATGTGATGGTGCTTGCCGGGACAGAAAGGGTTTATATCGATGGCGTTTTGCTGCAACGTGGCGCAAATAATGATTATGTGATTGATTACAACCTGGCTGAAATCAGTTTTACACCCGATCAACCCATTACCAAAGATAAAAGGATTACCGTTGAATTTGAATATTCCGAAAGGTTTTACAACCGTTTTATGGTTTTTGGCTCAGCTGCTTTCACGCAGAAAAATATGCTGAATTATGTACATATCTATTCCGAAAGCGATGCACGCAACCAACCTCTCGACCAGGAACTGACCGATGATCAAAAGGAAATACTGTCGCGTACCGGTGATGATTTGCAACAGGCTGTTGTTTCTGCCATGCGGTACGATACAGTTTTCAGCGGCGATTATGTTTTTTATAAACTGGCCGATACCCTGCTTCCAACAGGCGAATTTTACGACAGCATCCTTGTATATTCAACAAATCGAGACAGTGCAAAATGGCGGGCTGCTTTTTCATTCGTAGGAGAAAATAAAGGGTATTATGTTATTGATAATAAGGCTGTAGCTAACGGAAGGGTGTACAAATGGGTAGCTCCTGAAAATGGGATTCCAGCCGGAAATTATATGCCTGTTACATTGCTGGTAACTCCCAAAAAGAAACAAATGGCAGTTGCCGGTGGAAAAATGATGTTGGGTTCTTCAACGGCTTTTACCTACGAAGCAGCAGTTTCGTTGAACGACCTGAATACTTTTTCGTCAGAAGATGACCGTGATAATACCGGCATGGCTTTGAAAACAGGCATTGAACATGAAGGAGCTATCGACAGTCTAAAAAATTATGCGCTCTCCTTTCATTATCAGTTAATTCAGAAGCAGTTTACACCCATCGAGCAATTCAGGGAAGTGGAATTCGACCGCGACTGGAATCGTTCGGCTGACGAAAACACTCATCAACATCTGCTGGCATTCAGCCTGATGCTAAATACTCCTTTCTGGAAAAAAATTATATTTGATACAGAAATGCTCTATCAATCGCCTTACAGGGCTTTCAGAAACCGTTTTTCGGGATTGGCGATGAATTCGAAAAATCGTATATCTTGGAATGTCAGCCTTTTAAATACTACAAAAAACGAAGTACAAACCCGTTTTGCCAGGGCAAAACTGGCCTGCCGGCGTTCATTCAGGTTTATTAATTCGGAAATTTTTACTGAAACAGAAGATAATCGTTGGTTTAAAGGTAATACTGACAGTATTTTACAACAGGCTTCACGGTTTTTTCTTTATGGCGGTTCACTTTCACTGCCCGATTCTACCATGGCCGATGCACAGGTTTCTTATCAGCACAGACTTGATTATAAGCCTTTTGAAGGCAATTTTATACTCTATTCCTATGGAGATCTTTTCTCCATCCGTGCAGCAAGAAATAAAAACCCCGGCCATACTTTCAGTTCAACCTTATCGTACCGGAGTTTGCATGTCAACGATACTACCGGAGGTTTAAGCGATGTAAGGACACTGCTTGGCCGCGTGGAGCACGGGATAAACATTTTTTCGGGTATCGTGAATCTGAATACCTATTACGAAACTGGAACCAGCCTTGAACCGAAAAGAGAATTTACTTATATCCAGGTAAATCCCGGGCAGGGAGTGTATGTATGGATTGATTATAACCATAATGGGGTGAAAGAGCTGAATGAATTTGAAACGGCCGGTTTCAGCGATACAGCCAGTTATATCCGCATGATGCTTCCCGGCGAAAGCCAGGTAAAAACCTATACGCTTGTTTTTGGTGAAATTGTAAATCTTAAAACCCCTGCGCCATGGGCAAATAAAAAGGGTGTCTTTTCTTTTTTATCACGTTTTACCGATCAGTTTGCATGGAGGATGGACCGCAAAATCCTGAACGATGATTTTTCACGGATATTAAATCCTTTTTATCAGGCTTCAGAACAGGAACTGATCTCTTATTCCGGAAACCTGCGTAATACCTTATCATTTAACCGCACAGGTACTGTTTTTGGTTCAGATGTTACCATGCAGTTAAACCGGTCGCGTATCATGCTTTTAAACGGTTTTGATGAGCGTCGTCAGTTCATTTCCGGATTGCGTGTAAGGTGGAATTTATCGCAATGGGTTACCCTGATCAATGATTTTGAAAGCGGTAACCGTAAATACAACTCCGATGCTTTTAGTGAGAAAAATTATGAAATAAGCCATCTTACAGTGAATCCTTCACTGCAGTTTATTCTTTCGCCGGAATTAAAAATAAAGGTCGATTACCGCTATCAGGAAAAAATTAACCAAAGCGGAACAGAGCAAATGGAAATGCATGTTGCCGGTTGCGAAACCCGTTATTCACTCATTAAAAAGGGCAATGCTTCTGCGAATGTCGATTTTGTAAAAGTGGGTTTCAATGGCGATGAATTTTCGCCCATTGCATGGGAAATGCTCGGTGGCTACCGCAAAGGTAACAACCTGAATTTTCGTTTTTTAATCATGTATAATATCACCGAGGTACTGCAATTGTCAGCCGATTACAATATGCGAAAAAGTGAAGGCTATCCGCCTGTGCATACCGGGATGGTACAGGTCAGGGCATATTTTTAATGTTAAGGCACATAAAATAAATTATTGCCGGAAATATTGCAGTCAGCAATTCAGGGGGTTACAAAACAGGAAAAAATTTTACAGACGAAGCTTTGAAAGAAACCCAGACTTTCATTCCCGGAGCAAAACATGATTGTTCGTACAATTCGCGGGTGACAGCCACATGCAGTTTAATTCCGGCATCTACAATTACTTCCTTGCCAAAACGCGACGGGAATATTTCGTGTATGGTTCCTTCAAAATGGTTCAGGGTGTTAACTTTGTCGGGCTGTCCGGAAATGATGATATTTTTATGAGGAATCATCATATATCCTTTTGCTGAAAGATTGGAAGTATAAAATTTTACTTTGAATGTTCCAAGGCTTGCTTCTTTCAGCTCCGAACCGGGTATTTCAACCGGATTGACTTCGTAGAAATTCTGTTCGCCTGTGAGCTGGGCTACAAATTTCGATTTCGGATAATGAAAAACTTCTTCAGGGGTGCCATATTGCAGTAATTTACCCTGATGTAACACACCAACATGTGTAGCCAGGGCCAGGGCTTCTTCATAATCATGGGTAACATGAATAATGGTTTGCCCGTCTTTGTGAATTTGCCTGAGCAGGCTCATAATTTCCTTTTTCATCGAAGCATCAACCGATGAGAGAGGCTCATCGAGCAGTAATATGGCTGGCTGCAAAGCCAGTGCACGTGCAAGTGCTGTACGCTGACGTTCACCGCCACTGAGCGACTGAACAGCCCTGGGTAATAAATGGGCAATATTCATGCGGGATGCCAGTGTTGTTACGCGTTGTTTTATGAGGTGCCTGTTATATCTTTTTGCTTTCAGAGAATAGGCAATATTCTGATATACTGTTAAATGAGGAAAAAGCGCATAATCCTGGAACAAAATACCCACAGGCCTTTGCTGTATTTTTAATTGCTGTATTGCTTTTCCGTTCACGCTGATGGTGCCTGATTGAGGAATGTAAAAGCCGGCAATGAGTTCAAGCAGAATGCTTTTGCCCGATCCCGATTCACCAACCAGCACAAAGTAAGAACCTTCTGCCATTTTAAGGTGAATATCCTGCAGGGCAAAATTTCCGGTTTTATAATGCAATCCTGCAATTTCAAACATGGTTTCTGCGCGTTAAACTTTTGATAACGATAAAAGCCACAAGGCACACCACAATAAAAATTACAGCTACCGGTCTTGCCCACTGGAGTCCGAAACTGGTAAAACGTTCAAAAATCAGGACCGGTGTAACCATGGGATGATAAGCTACAATAACCACTGCCCCGAATTCACTCATTCCGCGGGCAAACATCATAACAAGTCCTGAAAGAATACTCCTTCCGGCCAGCGGTACCGATATGGTAAAAAACACCCGTAATGGGGAGGCCCCTAAACTCATAGCCGCTTTTTCGAGCCTTACCGGTACATTTTCAAAACCATTGCGTGCGGCATTGATCAAAAATGGCAGGCTTACAAATGCCATGGCCAGGCCAATGGCAATTTTTGTTCCCACCAGGCCGATACCTGCCCATCCTGCCAGGCTTCCCAATGCAGAGCCAGGTACAATCATGGTAAGCAAAGCAATACCCGCTGCGCTGTGTGGTATTACCACAGGTAAATCAATGATGCCCGTTACAAGGTTTTTTAATAAAAACTGATGCCGTGCAAGAAACCACGCCAGTGGAATGGCAAACACAGCAAACAGGAGTGTAGCAGCCATACTTACCCATAAAGTCAGCCAGATGCTTGAAGTGACTGATTGATCGGATAATGCCATGCTAAGTTCAGGAATCCGGGTATGGATAAACATTGATACGATTGGTGCAAGAATAAAAAGAAGAATTATTCCGCCCATTAAAGGGAAAACCAGGTCAATACCCCTTATTTTATTTGTAGTTGCCATACCCTGAAAACAAGCCTCTAAATTATAAAAATTAGATTATCTGGGTGTTTTTCTGTTTTACCAGTTTGATTTATTTTGGAACTTTGAGACGGGCCGAAAAGAAAAAATGAGTTCGGCATTTCCGCAACTCATTGAAAATTATGTGATCCCGATGCGATTCGAACGCATGACCCACAGCTTAGAAGGCTGTTGCTCTATCCAACTGAGCTACGGGACCATCCTGAAATTGGTTTGCAAAAATACATTTTTTTTTGTTTTCCGGTTATTATCGTATCATTTTTTATAAGCATAGCCACTGTTGCAATCAGGGATGAAGGAAAAACGGACCATGAAATTGGCAATCGGTCAGTATTGGTGACAAGCAGCAACTAAAATACAATGCCGAGGCCGGAAATGTCGTCGGTTTGTTCGTAGGATTTTCCGAAACTGCACATCCAGCTGTAGAGCATTTCACTTACCATTTCACCTTGTTTTTTTGCCAGATTGCCATGGATATCAACCAGTAGTTTTTCGAGTCGCGAAGTGGTTATTTTTTTCCCTTTCGGTCCACCAAACTGGTCGGCAAATCCATCAGTAAACAGGTATAAATGATCTTTTGGTTTCAATTGGATAAAATGGTTTGTAAAACTGCTGAACGACAATGAAAATGGGTTGCCGATATAATGCCGGTCGGGCTGGTATTTTTTCAGGGCATGGTTTCTTACAACGTATAAGGGGATATGTGAACCGGCATATTCGAGCATCAGGGTCTTCTGATCCAGACAGCACATGGCCATATCCATACCATCGTTGATGTTCTGTTCCCTGTTTTCTTTCCGTAAAGTTAGATTTACAAGCTGATTGAGGTTATTAAGAATCTCCGGGGGGTTTGTCACCATGTCTTCCTGCACCACTTTTTTCAGGAAATTAAAAGTGAGGATACTCATCAAAGCGCCGGGTACACCGTGTCCGGTGCAATCGACCAGGGAAAAATATATCTTGTTTTTATTTTCATATATCCAGTAAAAATCGCCACTGACAATATCCCTGGGCCGATAGATGATAAAGGATTCGGGAAATAAGGCAGTAATTTTATCGAATTGCGGAAGTATAGATTGTTGTATCCGTCTGGCATAAGTGATACTGGCAAAAAGATTGTTGTTTTTCTGCTCCAGCAAAGTGTTTTGTGCCTGAATTTTATCATGTTGTGCTTCAATTTCATCGCGTTGTGCGGTAATTTCTTCGTTGCGCTGGTTCAATTCATCGTTTAACTGGCGAAGCATAATATTCATCTCTTTTCTTTTCCGGCTGGTCTTCAGCAAAAACCATATAAATGATCCCGAAAGAAAGACCATGACAATGAGCAGGTGAATAAAAATCAGGCGGAATTTACCAATGGTTTTTAAATATGCAACTTCACTTTCTTTCCGGCCAACTTCAAATTCGGTGCGCATCTCGGCCATCTGCGAAATAATGCGCTCATTCACCAGTGTATCTTTTAAAGTCATGTACTGCTCAAGAAAAATCTGAGCCTGTTCAAATTGATGTTTTTGTTTATAAATATTGGATAATAACAATGAAATATCACGGATTTCGCGGGTAAAGTGATTTTTTTCAGCTATTTGAAAGGCTTTTTGTCCTTTTTGCAGGGCATTATTCAAGTTACCTTTTTCAAACGAAATTTTAGCTATTTCGTTCAATGTAAAGCAAATGGCGTAAAAGTCATTGAGTTGGTGAAGGCTTTTAAAGGCTGTATTAATAATGGAATCCCCCTTCGGAAATTGGCCTTTATGAAAATAAACCAAACCAATACCGCATTGCACATAGGCAAGCCTCAAAGGTTCAGTGAGTCGGATGGTAATAATATCTTCGGCCTTGCTGAAATATTTAAAAGCACTGTCATATTGATGCATTCCCCTGAAACTCTCGCCCAGGTTGTTCAGATCGTCGGCTTGCTGAACGTATGCATTCATGGATTTATGTATTTCGTAAGCCTTTAAGTAGTATTTATTGGCAAGCTGATGATTACCCTGGTTTGCATAAATATTTCCTATCTGGTTATAAATGCTGCCGGTCCAGTTGTTGGCTCTCAGGTCTTCGAAATACCCGGCAGCCAATAATGCATATTTCAACGCTTCGGTATAATTTCCAAGGATTGAGTAGTCAAAGCTGATTTCAGCATACGATTCGGCAATCAGGCTTTTATCATCCAGACTTTTTGCCAGATTCAGGGCTTCAAGCGAAAATACCAGCGATTTTTGCCCGTTTCGTTCTTTTTGGGCGTTGTCAATATTGAAACGGCACATTTCATAACTTGCTTTCTCACCGGCATCCTTATTTCTGGTACAGGAAATAAAAACAGTCACACAAAAAAGAACAGGAAAAAATCTGTAGCTCATGTCAGCATAGTATAACCTTCGTAATCAAATTTTTAATTTTAATATCGGTAGGTAATAAGTATGATTTCCTGCTTTCAGTGTGACTGTTTTTATGGTTTCTTAAGGCCTTGATTCAATGTAAGGATCCCATGTCCAGATTACCCTTGGGTTCGGTTTCAGGCAAAATGAATAAGTGTACTTTGAAGAAAGTCCTCCTGTTGCATCAGTCTTCACCTGTGCCATCCATTGCGATTTATTGCCTGCAACCGGTTGGGGAGCTGCAATCAACAATTTCAGAAAATTGGCATCGTACTGGCATTCTGTCATTTCAAGCACATTGCTGCCGTCGGCATCCGATATTTCCCAGTAAATATCGTCACCGCGGTTGATATAAGTATGCAATTTATCCTTGTATTTCCCGCCATCACTATCATCATATTTGCTGTCGGGCTGGTTATCATCCATGATAACAATACTGCGGTTGGAAAGTTTTCCACCACGTGGTTGTTCGCTGAGTAAAGTACTGGTTTTAACTTTAATTTTAATAACAGGGTTTGACATAATCTGGTAAAATTTTAAGTTATTGAATAATAAGACGTTTGAATTTATTTTTAAATAAATTTGTTTTACAAGATAAAATAAAATATTAAATAAATGAAATATTAAAATTGAAGTTGAAAATTCTACAGTGTCTGTAAAAGGTTGTTTTTATTTTTTAGGAATTATGATACATTTTCCCAGCAGGCTTACAGTTTCATTGTCAAACATATTGGCTTTAAGAATCAGATTTACCGGCACATCGAGTTTTAAGGCCAGCGCCCCGGATTGAATATTTTCGTTCACACAGATATAACCTGCCACCGGAATTTTTATTTTTTGCCCGGCCCTGATATTGGCTGCTTTTATCCCGTTAAGCTGTTCCAGTTCACCAACCGAAATGTGATATCGCAGCGCAATGCGGTAGAGGGTTTCGCCTGAAATAATGTTATGGGTAATTAAGGTGTCTTTGAGCCGGTAAACTTCTTCCTGGTTTGCTTTTGAAGGCAATGATCTGATGGAGTTTATCTCTTCCGGTTCATTTTTTACCTCATCGTTATAGTTGTCGTCATGGATGGTGTAATTTATGTTTTTGTCAATCTTTTCATTGGGAACAGTAATTTCAGGATTTCTGAAGAAATTTTCAGCGGCATAGTAACAAACAGCAATCACCACGATAGCCAGGAACATGGTAACAAAATAACGGTTGAACGATGAGTAGGACATTTTTTCACCATCGCGGCCGGTTTCAATCCATTCGGCAATGATGAAAGCTGAATTTTCCCAGTGTTCTTTAAGATCGAGGATTTTATGTTCAGCAAGTTTGTTTTTCTCCTGAAGAACCGGAACTGTGCCGGCCGCATTGGTGGCTGCATCGCAACGTGCATCGGAAATAACAAGGATATCGTCAGGAAGCAGCACGATTGGTTTTTTAGAAATACCTATTTTAATATCTTTTTCCTTTCCAAGGTAGCTGGTCAGGATCACTTTCCCGTTTTCTGCAGTTTGAGAATGATCGGTTGTGAGCAAATCGGTTTTTGAATTCCGCAACAGCCATAGGCGGCAGTTTCCGGCATTGGCATAAAACAATTGGTCTCCGGCAGCAAGGGCTATGACAAAACTGATTCCGGGTGTTTTTTGCCCCGATTGTTCGAAGAGGAGGCGGTTAACATATACAATACTGTTTGACAAAGCTTTATGTAAGTCGGGATAAACCCTTGCTGTAAAGTACTGTTTGAATGCCCGGGCAGCTTCTGTCAGGGTTTCTGTATATTGTGACGGAGTTCCGTCAACGCATTGCATTGCCAGGAAAAGTTTTCCGTCGGGTATATCAAAACTGACAACCATTGCCGGATCTGATTTTTTTGCCGTTCCGGGCACATTGTAAACCCCTATGTCGAAGCCCATTTTGCTTTTCATCTGAAATTGTTTTTTAATGTATTTAATATCAATTTGTTAATGTTTATATCGCTGAAAAATCCGCTTACCTTGTTATCAGTAATATGGATGTATGTCACTACTCATATGGGTTTTGTCTGTCAGCAGCAATCAATACATAATCAAACTTTAACGTCCGAAAAAATAGGTAATGATGGCAGCAAAAACCAATGCCGGCAACATATTCAGGATATTGATTTTTTTTACACCAAGTATTTGTAATCCAAGGCCAATGAGCATAATTCCGCCGGCTGCCGTAATTTCAATGATAATGAATTCAGGAATGGAATTCCCCAGCAGGCGTGCAAACAGGGTAAGCGAACCCTGATAAATCAACAGGGGTACCGATGAAAAAATAACACCGTACCCCAGCCCTGTGGCAAGAACTATGGCCGATACACCATCCATGGCAGATTTTGTATATAATATGCCGGGGTCGTTTTTCAGTCCTTCGTTTATTGCGCCAAGAATGGTCATGGTTCCCATGCAAAACATAAGGAATGAGGTAATCATACCTTCTGAGAAACGTTCACCACCTAATTTCATGCGTATCTGCAGCCATTTTGAAAACCTGTCCATCGCATGGTCAATACCAATCATTTCGCCTGATATGATGCCGAGTATAAGGCTTGAAATAAGAATCAGGTAATGTTCGGTGCCGATAGCCAGTTTAATACCCAGGAAAATGGTAAACAAGCCCAATACCTCGAAAATCAGTGCAGTATATCGGGTATTGATGCGTTTATGAAAATAAAATCCTATGCTGCCGCCGGCTATTACAGCGATCACATTTACAATAGTTCCGGTCATGTTTTTACAAGTAAATCAACGAAAAAAAGATATTTAAAACTGCATTTTTTTCACAACAATGCCTTTTATTTCCGACAATGCTTTTTCAAATCTGGCAATTTCTTCAGGCTGGTCAAGCATTTCGAGAATGATTAATCCACTGGGGCTGCAAAAATCTTTTGATGCTTCATGAAGCCCGATGCGGGTTTTAATCGAACATCCAAATCCTGTCAATACGCCCTGTACTTTGCCTGCTTCGGCCTGGCGGTCGTTAATCTGAATTCCTACAATTGTTACCATAGTATTGCAAATTTAAGTTGTTAAACAATTTCTAAAGATATAAAAATCGTTGGAAATTGCTGCCGCATCATTCAAAATAATCGGGATAGATGAGTGGCTGGTACCAGGGCTTCCGTAAGTCTGAAATGATGCAGTGGTTCAGAATTTATCGCAATGCTTTAACCTTGGGTTATCATTTCCTTCTTTGGTGCAGGATTAAAATATTATTGCAGTTATGTAGAAATAAAATTTTTATTCATACAGATAAAAATATTTTACCATCTGTAAAAGAACAAATTTGTATTCCGTCAAATCAAGTATTATTGAGCTTCTGCCTGTCCTTTTCCCATTGATTGACTTTCTGTCCGGGCAATGATTCAACTCTTTTCAGCAATTTATTTCACAATAAATTTTGCACTTTGTCTTAGTCTATCGGAGTTTACAACCATATAATACATTCCTGCCGGCAGGTCTGAGATGTCAATTTTTAACCTGCCATCGTTTACAGCAAGGGTTTTATAAACCGTCCGGCCATCGGAACTGAAAATACTGAGGTTTGAAATGCCGTTCAGTGCAACAGTAATATATTGGTTTGCCGGATTGGGATATACTGTCAATGCCTTGGTTTTGACGGGATTTACGTTAAGAATATGTTCATACCATCCCAGCACCATTTTTACCAGTCCGTTACGGGCATCATCTGTGTTCATAATGGCCGGATCGAACAGAAAAGATAATACCTGGAAGGAAGTATCAGTATCTATCAATATGCCCGAATAATAATCGCTGAAAGTGTAAGAAGCCGGCCCCATTTTGTAAACACCTTTTGCTGCGTCGGTTAAAGTACATCCATCAACCCACCATGCTGTGGTGAACAACCATAGGATGGAATCGGGAAAAGGAAGCAAAGAAGAAGCAAGATCGAGCTGCGGAACGCCTAAACTGCCATCATCACCGTATGACTGCACCTTGTATTCCGAAATGCCCATGTAATGGTACGGGAAATCGCTTCCGGAAAAAGTATCAGGAGCAGCACCATACCGGTCATACAACAGGTCGGCACCAATAACCCATAATTTCCCTCCCTGATCAAGATATTCCATAATTTCCGGATTGTCGGTGTCTCCTCCGTTCCAGAAATAATTTCCAACGCCATCGTTTGAACTGTACCAGATAACAATATGGTATGGATCCATTTCTGCAGCCGTAGGCGAGCGCATACTATCGCGTGCCGAGAAATAATTATAGTTATATCCCGAGAGTGTCATTGAGATAATCATGGCTTCTGTGTTGGATGTGATGTACCCGTTGTCGTTGACAAACAGAATGTTCATCTGGGCATGCAGGATCATGCAGGCTAAAACAGCTGAAATAGTAAAAAATGTTTTCATAAAAGGTTAGTTTGTATTAGTAATTTGTATTCAATCTGCAATTTAAAAAAAATATGAATGATAATTAACAAAATGTTGAAATTCTATATCCGGATTTTAAAAATCTGAACAAACAGGCTATTTTTGAATTTTGTCAGAAAAGAAAATTAAAAAATGTTATGAAAGCCATTTATTATTCTTCATATGGTGGTCCGGAGGTTTTGCAATATGGTGAAACCGATGCACCAGTAATTAATAAAAACAAAATCGTCGTTCAGGTTAAAGCCGTATCAATCAATCCACTCGATTACAAAATACGCAGTGGTGGCCTGAAATGGCTCTCAGGGTCCAAGTTCCCAAAAATCCCCGGTGCCGATTTTTCGGGAATTGTCAAAGAGGTTGGAGAAAATGTCAACATTTTCAAACCGGGTGACCGGGTTTACGGTTATATACCCATCCTGTTCGGAAAAAACGGTGCATTGTCTGAATTGGTGATGGTTTCGCCCAAACAAATCAGGTATATGCCGGAAAACATGAGTTTTGAAGAGGCAGCAGCCATTCCGGTGGCAGCATTGACAGCCCTCAACGGACTCAGTAAAAGTGGTAACCTGCAGGGAAAATCGGTTTTGATCAATGGCGCCACAGGTGGGGTGGGACATTTTGCCCTGCAGATTGCCAGCGCCAGAGGAGCTGTAGTAACGGCTGTTTGCAGTACCCCAAACATTGATCTGGCCAGGCAATTAGGCGCTGACCAGATAATTGATTATTCAAAAGAAGATATAGCAAAACAGGGTAAACAGTACGATGTCATTTTTGATGCTTATGGCAAAATGAAATATAAAACCATATGTGATTTATTGAGAAGAAAAGGCGTTTACTCTTCCACACTCTTGATGCCTCCGGCAATGGTTTCAGCTTTTTTCATCAGGTTGTTTTTCAACAAAAAGCTTACCGCAGCCAGTATGCTTGCCAGGCCTGAAGATTATAGCGAAATAGAAAAGCTGTATAATGATTTGAAAGTTAAACCTTTTGTTGAAAATATTTTTACCCTTGAAAATTCAAAAGATGCTTTTCTCCTGATGGAAACCGGTAAACCAAGAGGGAAGGTAATTATCCGGGTCAGCTGATTACAATTGTTTTTATGTGATACAATTACCCTTTATCGCCATTTACCAATGCATGGCAGCCTGGCATTTTTCAGGGAATTTTTTTATTAATTTATAAATCATTAGATTTGAAAAAATTCAAAACCTGGTTCTATTAATTGACAGGAAAATTGTTGAAATTAATCCAACAGGCTTGAATATAATAAATTACATTAATCTTTAAATGCAATACAATGAAAAATTTTACCAGATTTGCTGTTTATATCTTCGCTGTGGCGATGATGATCTCTTTAGTTTCGTGCGATAAAGATGAGAAAGAAAAAAAAATCAGGCTTAAATCCATTGTATGGACAGAAGATGGTGAAAGCGATACCTCCTCATGTTCATACGACAATGCAGGCAACCTCACCAAAATTCAATATTCCAATGGTTACAGTGAACAATATACCTACAACGGGCAGGGTAAACTCTCCAGAGAAGATATATATTGCTGTAATGGTGACTCCCTTTTATATTCTGTTTTATATACCTGGAACGGTAATTCAATCACCAGGGAGTACAGCGATGAAAGTGATTATAAAGCAGTGATTACAATCAACAGCGCCGGTGAAGTATTGAAATATGAACGTTTCTATATGATAGAATCACAATGGGTTAATGTGAGCTATGTAAATACGGTCTGGACCAGCGGAAACCTGACTTCGGCTGAAGGGTATACTTCTGATGCGTTTTTTGCCAAGGCTAAAAGGGTTATTACACGCGAAAATTCATTGAAAATGAAATGGATATATCATGTACGCCCTGTAAAAAATATGAAAGGATTTGTTAAAGAATGGCAGGATGCTTTTACTTATGATAATAAAAACAACCCTTTAAGGCCGTTTCAGCCGATCCAATTTAGCGCTGAACCTACCGATTATTCAAAAAACAATTTGCTGACTTATGAAGGAGAATACTATGAATCCAATGGCACCCCACATACCTATTCAGGAAGTATTACCTATCAGTACAACAGCGATGGATATCCCTCAACGATGAATGATGGTGAAGGAACAGGCACTTATATCTATGAAAATTATTAAAATATAAAAAACAGCTAAAGTTTATCTGAAAATCTGAACCATGGTGTGTTATATTTCCACCATGGTTTTTATTTTTTTACCACCATCTTCGAAAAAGTGACTCCATTGCTGGTTTTGAGCTTTACAAAATAACATCCTGGCACCAGGCCGGAAACAGGAATGTATATATCATCTGAAAGACAGGTAGTTGTTTTATAAATTGTAACTCCTTGCATGTCTTTTAGTTCAGCATCAGCAATATTGACGGCATTTTTTACCAAAAGGAAATTTTCACAAGGAACAGGCCATAGTGCGGGTTGCGTAATTGCAGGTTTTATAGCATTACCCTGAAGGTTGACCATGATAGAAACTGCAGTATCACTTACCATAAATGAAGAAGAAAAATCCATGTAGTTTTCGGCTGTTACTGTAAAGAAATATTCTCCTTTATTTAATGAAACATTGGCAAAACCACCTTCATCGGTTACCAGAACCGTATCAGCAGGATTGATGGAAATTGCCGCATCGCGTACCTGGGTTGCATTAATGCCAAAAACCAGGAACGAAACATTGAAAAGCTGCATCGCATAACAGGCAGTGAGTGTAACCGGCCGGCCCGGCATAATAAGGCTGGCAGCCAACGAATCCGGCTGGTTTAGCAAATTTACATCGGCTGTAGTCCCGGTCCATCTGGTAAAAATATAACCATCTGCGGGTGAGGCTGAAATATTCACTTCTGTTCCTTCTGTATAATTGCCTTCTCCGGTAAGTGTTGCGCCAACCGAGTCGGGGTTTGCCAGCAGGGTGAGTTTATAATGGGTTGTATCAGGTTTTGCAATGTCGGCAACTATGCCTTCAAAAACCGTAAGTGACATGGGAAAGCCTTCGGGCAGGCTGTACCAGTTGTCGTAGCTTCCGCCCCATCCCATGTTAAGCCTGAAAAAACCATTGGAGCGGTAACCGTCGCAAACCACATTATGGCCGTAATACCAGTTCTGGTCAACCGTGGCAAGGTGCACTGGCAGGGCGTTTTTGATATTCCCGATCATTTTTTGCCGTATTTGTTCATCGGTAAATGACGAATCGAGCAGTACAGCACTGTTGAAACCAAAACGCAGGTAAGCCTGGTAAGCCTGTGCAACACTATAAGTTCCCGAACCGGCAGGGTCGTACACGCTTTTACAGGCAAAACCAGCAGCCAGCGAGAGCGCTGCCATTTCATTGTCGGTGAGTGCTGTTCCCGAAGCAAATTTCTGTTCAATGGTATTGAGGTAGGTATTTAGGCTGTTAAACGATAAATAGTCATAAGTACTCCAGGTATCGTCAATCCAGAACGCTTGGGTATAATTATGGTAATACCGGTCGGAATGGGCAAAACGGGTGCTGTTGATTTTTTGATGATAAAAGAGAATTTGTGCCATGGCTGTGGCAGGGCAACCTGTAAGCGAACGCTGTCCGCTGCTGAGTTTTAACGGGCAGAAATTGTTGTAAGGTGCATTCTGGTGCCAGTGGGTAATGGTCCAGCCACCGGTACTGGTTGTTCCCTCGGCAGGCCATTGATCATAAATCAACTGGCGCGGTGAATCCCGGTACAGCCGGTTCCATGCTTCCAGGTTTTGTTGCCGTATTTCCGGCTTAAGTTTTGCGATATGTTCCATGCGGAGACTGAGATCGGAAACAACAAGGCTGGCCAGCGGGGATGGGTTGGTAAACAGATTTTCAGTACTGAAAGCCACCACCGGAGAAAGCTGGTCATCGGCTGCTACAATAACAAATCCTTTTTTTAATCCGTTAAACACATAAGCCAGTTTTTCCTCTTGTTCTGGCGGGGTTAAAACAATTAAACGGGTTTTTGAACAATCCATGGTGATTTTATTTTCCAAGGCAAAATGTTTTGCAATTTTCATCGCTTTTTCTTCATCTACCGGCGATGCAAACAGCCAGGAAACCTCAATTATTAAGGCCAGCCCTGATAACAGGTGTAATTTTTTTATCATGATATCTGATGGTTTGGTTATGGGTGGTAAGTGGTATCCATTATTTTAAAAATCCTTACGAAGTTAAATAAAAAAAATGTTACCATCATCCAACAACGACTTCTGTTTCTGTAAAATTTTAAAACATGCCTGACAGTTCCAGTAATCAGCCGAATATGTTAATAACAATTCATTTCAATCAAACGATGGCAGCAGTGATGGGTTGTATTACCAGCCGGAACAAATATTTTTTTATTCATTCGGTATTATTAAATTATTTTGTAAATTGGTTGAGTGAAAAACGATAATTTATTCGTAATAATGAATCTATTTTTTTGAACAAAAATCTTAAAACCATGGAATTACAATATTCAGAATGTTCGCGCCGGATGTCAGGATCCGAAATCAGGGAATTGTTGAAATATACACGCATTCCCGGAATTATCTCATTTGCAGGCGGTTTGCCCGATCCCAGTTTGTTCCCCCTCGACGATATTGCACGCATTAGTAAAGAAGTTTTACAGGAAAAAGGGATGCTGGCATTGCAATACGGACCAACTCCGGGAGAACCTGATATGATTGAAGCCCTTTGTGAGCACATGTCGCATTTTGACGAAAAAGCCGACCCATCACAGATTTGTGTTACTTCATCTTCGCAACAGGGACTTGACCTTGTATCGCTGGTAATCGTTGACCGTGACTCGGAAATCATTGTAGAACTACCCTCTTATATTGGTGCTTTGCAGGCTTTTGGCCGTGCAGGTGTAAAAATGAACGGTATAAAGATGAATGAAGATGGCATGGATCTGAATATGCTTGAAGATGTGTTGCGCGATAAAGCCAAAAAGAATATCAAAGTCCGCTTTATTTATACCATCCCTGATTACCAGAACCCGTCGGGCATTGTAATGACCCTTGAAAAAAGAAAACAACTCATTACCCTTTCGCGCGACTGGCAGGTGCCCATCATTGAAGATTCGCCCTACCGTGAAATTTGTTTCAATAATGAAGTATTGCCCAGTTTATGGACATTATCGGGTGGCGAAGGTGTGATACAGCTGAAAACCTTCTCAAAAATGTTGTTCCCGGGCATGAGGCTTGGCTGGATTGTTGCCCAGAAAGAAATTGCTGAAAAAATGGCCCTGATGAAACAATCGGTCGATCTTTGTTCACCCACTTTTAACCAGCTGATTATTGCAAAATTCATCCGCGAAGGAAAAATGAAAGAAACCATCAAAAAAGCCATCCAGCTTTATGTCAGGAAAAACAAAGCCATGCTTGATGCACTTGACAAATATATGCCCGGATACGTGCATTGGTCGAAACCTACCGGTGGTATGTTTCTGTGGGTTACCCTGCCCGAAAAGGCCGATGCTTTTGATATGGTGAAAATGGCCGTCGATAATAAAGTGGTCTATGTTACCGGTAAACCATTCCACTGCGACGGATCGGGAAAAAATACCATGCGGCTCAACTATTCTTTCCCTACCATCGAGCAAATTGACATGGGCCTTGAAAAGCTTGGCAATACTATTAAAGGTTACTGTAAAGGTTGAATTAAAACGATATACCAATTTTAAATCCGGGGATATACCTCTCCGGATTTATTTTTCTTTAAAATAAAAGAATGAGTTCATTTGAAAATGAAACTAAATTTTTGTAACTTCCGTACACAAGCGGAAATGAATTATACACATTGATATGGCTGAAAATTTAGGTTCTCAGCAACAGTATCCTTTTTCAAAAGAAGGGCTGATGCCACAGGAAGAAAAACTCGAAATTGCCAAAAAACAAAAACAACTGACCATAGGCGTACCACGCGAAATATCGCTCTACGAAAACCGAGTGGCACTGGCACCTCATGCTGTTGAATTGCTCGTGATGGCCGGTCATAAGGTGATGATACAGAAAGGAGCCGGCACCGAGGCGCATTTCAGCGATTTGAGTTACTCCGAGGTGGGTGGCATCATTATCGATACCTCCGAAGAAATTTTTAAAGCTGATATTATCCTGAAGGTGGCACCCATGACCCATGATGAAATTGCCATGTTACGGGGCGACCAGGTGGTAATTTCTTCCCTGCAGATAGCCATACAGGATAAGGAATATTTTCAAAAAATCATTGAGAAAAAAATCACTGCCATTGCTTTCGAATACCTCAAAGACCGAAAACATGATGTTTACCCGGTCATGCAGCTGATGAGCGAAATAAGCGGGTCTACCAGTGTGCTTATTGCTGCCGAATACCTGAGTAATGCCAACCAGGGTAAAGGAGAAATGCTGGGTGGAATCACCGGCATCAGCCCAACCGATGTGGTAATTCTTGGTGCAGGTACAGCAGGCGAATTTGCCGCACGTACAGCTATCGGGCTGGGGGCTATGGTGAAAGTGTACGATACTTCTATCTTCAGACTGAATAACCTGCAAAAAAACCTGGGAAACCGAGTTTATACCTCCATTTTGCAACCCCGTGTCATACAAAAAGCTTTACGTTCGGCCGATGTGGTGATAGGCGCATTGGTAATCGGCGAAAGCCCTACACGCTTTCTTGTCAGCGAAGAAAGTGTTAAAGGAATGAAACCCGATTCGGTCATTGTTGATATCAGCATCGACCAGGGTGGATGTTTTGAAACCAGCTTTGTGACTGACCTTGGAAATCCGGTTTACCGCAAACACAATATCATTCACTATTGTGTGCCCAATATTCCTTCGCGTGTGGCACGCACTGCGTCCTATGCCCTCAGCAACCTTTTCGGGCAGATTCTTTTTGAAGTCGGAGAATCGGGCGGGCTTACACGGCTTATTAAAGACGATCCCGGTTTGCGTAACGGCGTGTATGCTATCAACGGTATTTTAACCAACGAAAATATCGGTAACCGTTTTGGCTTTCCTTCGCGTGATATTAACCTCATTTTAATGGCATTATAAAGTTTAACCTATAATACTTATAAATATGTCGTATCCAAAAATTCTTGAAATCCTTGGCAATAAAGCCGATAGCTTGTTGAAACACGAATGCAAAACCATTGATAAAAGCCAGTTGCATTTGCCGGGTCCCGATTTTGTCGATCGTATTTTTATGCCATCGAACCGTAATCCACAGGTGCTGCGCAGCCTGCAACAAATGTTCAATACCGGCCGCCTTGCCGGAACAGGTTACCTTAGTATCCTGCCGGTTGATCAGGGCATTGAACACACCGCCGGTGCCTCTTTTGCCCCAAACCCGGTGTATTTCGATCCGGAAAATATTGTAAAACTGGCTATTGAAGGAGGAGCCAATGCGGTGGCTTCTACTTTTGGTGTGCTGGCTGCCTGTTCACGGAAATATGCCCATAAAATTCCTTTCATCGTAAAAATAAACCATAACGAATTGCTTACCTATCCGAATAAATACGACCAGATTATGTTCGGAACCGTGGAAGAAGCATGGAACCTTGGCGCAACAGCGGTAGGAGCAACCATTTATTTTGGCAGCGAAGAATCAACCCGTCAGATCATTGAAGTGGCTGAAGCCTTTGAAATAGCTCATAATCTGGGTATGGCAACCGTTCTATGGTGTTACCTGCGCAACAATGGTTTTAAAAAAGATGGTGTCGATTATCATGTGGCATCCGATATGACCGGACAAGCCAACCACCTGGGTGTTACCATCCAGGCCGATATCATCAAACAAAAACTTCCGGAGTGCAACGGCGGGTTTAATGCCATTAATTTTGCCAAAACGCACAAAAAGGTTTACAGCGAACTTACCTCTGACCATCCCATTGACCTTACCCGTTACCAGGTGGTGAACTGCTATATGGGCTGGGCCGGCCTGATAAACAGTGGCGGAGCATCGGGCGATAACGACCTCCAGGATGCCGTGGCAACAGCCATCATCAATAAAAGGGCCGGTGGTATGGGCCTGATCTCCGGGCGGAAAGCTTTCCAGAAACCTATGAAAGACGGCGTACAGCTGTTGAATGCCATACAGGATGTTTACCTGGCTAAGGAAATTGCTGTAGCATAAGTTTAATACCCAATATCACTAAGCGGTTGCACCGATCAACCGCTTTTTTTATCAATTTAATAAGGGTTTTAAAACCACTTCTAAGTTGGTATATAAATATTTACAGTCGTCAAAATAATCTATAATATTTAATGCCCGACTAATGTGATATTGTATTTTTTAATGTAAATTTGCTGGCCGGTTGAAATTATGAACCCCATACATTTCAACAAGGACAAAATGAAATGAAATAAAATCAACGATATGTTATACAGCAACATGTCAACACTAATTAAAATCAATATGTACCGATATTTTTTTACCATGATCATTTTTTTGGTTTTAATACCTGCGTCGGTTATCGGGCAAACCAAAGAAATAGACGAAAAACAACAAATACTGGTCGATTCTTTGCTGCGTTTTGTTGAACAGAATTCACAAACAAAACCCGATGCAGTGCTTGACCTGGCAAAAAAAATGGTTGAAACCGCTTCGAAAAATAAATACCTTCTGCTCGAAGCACGTTCAAACAAT
This sequence comes from uncultured Bacteroidales bacterium, assembly GCA_964559985.1. Classification (GTDB taxonomy): domain Bacteria; phylum Bacteroidota; class Bacteroidia; order Bacteroidales; family CAZLJX01; genus CAZLJX01. The sequence continues at coordinate 14,690 of CAZLJX010000014.1, read as the reverse complement.
GCCATGGCTTCGGTTTATTATTATAAAAATGACAAGAAAAAAGCGGTCAAATATTTTGAGAGAGAACTTGAAATTCTTGAAAAACTGGGTAATGTCCCCGAACTGGCCGACAGTTATTTTAACCTGGCTACCCTGGCTCAATCCATGGATCGCAACAAAGACGCTGCCGAATATTATGAAAACAGCCTGAAATATGCCAAGCAGAAACAGGACCGTGAAATGGAACTGGCTTTGATGGAACGGCTTGCCCTTGTTTATGAGAAACTTGAGAAATTTAAACAAGCTTTCAATTACTACCAGCAATATATCAATGTAAAAGAACAACGTAAATCACAAGAAGTTGAAAGTGAATTACTTACACTTCGAAGCAAAATTTCTGAAGAGAAAAAACAATCCGAAGAAATTATTTTAAAAAAGGAAAAGGAAATTCAGCGTAAAACCAAGGAAATAAAAAAGAAACAGGATGAACTGAAGGTTACCAAAACCATCAGCGATTCGCTGAAAAAAGACGTGGACCAGAAATCGGAAAAAATTACCGAGCTCCATATTAACAATATCCAGAAAGAATTTACCATACAGGAAAAAGAAAAACAAGTTGCTGAACAAAGGAAAATGATCATCCGTATTGTGATTGGCGGGGCTGTTCTGCTTTTCTTTTTAATTGTGGTTATTTCACTTTACAGGGCTGTAAAAAGGGTGAACCGGTTGCTGAAAATTAAAAATGCCGAAATACAGCAGCAGAAAGAAGAAATTGAAGCGCAGCGCGACGAAATTGAAGCACAGCGCGATTTTATTGCCCGTCAAAACCAGGACATCACCGATTCTATTCATTATGCCAAGCAAATTCAAACGGCCTTGATTCCTGAATTCAGTTTCCAGAGCAAAATTTTTTCTGAATATTTTGTCTGGTTTAATCCCCGTGATATTGTCAGTGGTGATTTTTACTGGTGTGCCGAAACATCTGATCATATTATCATTGCAGCAGCCGATTGTACCGGACATGGTGTTCCGGGAGCCTTTATGAGCATGCTTGGAATGGCTTTCCTCGACGAAGTGGTTAACAAAGAAAAACAATTCAGTCCCGATCTTATCCTCGATTCCATCCGGAAAGGAATTATTTCATCGCTCAAACAGCAGGCTGTATCGAGCCAGAGCAAAGATGGAATGGATATCACTGTCATTTCGGTAGATATCAAAAAGAAAACTGTTTCGTTTGCCGGTGCCAACAACCCGATTTATGTATTCCATAACGACCAGCTTACCGAATATAAAGGCGACCGGATGCCGGTATCCAATTATCCTAAAATTGAACCATTTACCCTTCACCAGTTCGATATTAAACCCGGAATGATGCTTTATATGTTTTCCGATGGTTTTGCCGACCAGTTCGGAGGACCCGATAATTCAAAATTCAAATATAAACCCTTTAAACGCATGCTGGAGGAAAATCATAAACATAAAGCCGAAATGCAAAGGTCAATTATTGAGCAGACTTTTGTTAAATGGAGGGGCAACCTTAACCAGGTTGACGATATCCTGGTCATCGGAATCCGGTTTTAAAGGGGGTTTTTTATTCGGTATATTTACCGGTTTTTATCCATGTAATAATTTTTTCATTATCAGGCTTTTCGCGTGGGCTGATTACTGCCACCAGCCGGCCGTTTTCGTCGATTAAATATTTCTGGAAATTCCATTTTACTTCCGAGTCGGTAACCCCGTTCTGTGCTTTTGATGTCAGCCATTGATACAATGGATGCATATCTTTGCCTTTGACCGAAATTTTTTCCATCATCGGGAAAGTAACACCGTAATTTTTGGTGCAGAATTCCTTTATTTCGTTGTTGGTTCCGGGTTCCTGACTTAAAAAATTGTTGGCCGGGAAACCAATAATGATAAACCGGTTGTTCTGGTAGGTTTTATAAAGTTTTTCAAGATCGGCATACTGGGGCGTAAGGCCACATTTCGATGCCGTATTTACCACCATCACCTTTTTACCTTTCAGCGTGTTCAGGTCAAACGGCTCTCCTTCAATGGTTTTAACTTTAAAATCGTAAAATTGCTGGGCATTCATGTAGGTAACAAAAAAAAGGGTTATAAATAAAAGAATAGGTTTCATGGGTAAAGTTTTAATTTGTTTTGTTTATTTTTTAAGTAAACACGTTAAACAGGCGAAATGTTCGGGGACATTAAATTATCAGGCTCCTGTTTAGGGCCGATGCTGGCCTTGGAATAATAAAAAAACCACCGTCTTAAATAGAAAGCACGGTGGTTTTGAGATGTTACAGGGTCAGAATTTTCCTGCCTGTTATTTTGTTTTGAGTTTATGTTTTTTGCAGAAATCGTTCAACACGGTTTCGAAATTGGGATGGCCTATTTCCTGGAGATCATAACCAACTTTTACGGTAGGTTTTTTAATTTTTACAATACGGTTCAGGTCAATAGGTGTGGCAATTACCACGGTATCACACGGTGTTTTGTCGATGGTTTTTTCCAGGTCGGCAATTTGCTGTTTGCCATATCCCATAGCCGGAAGCAGGGTGCCGATATTGGGATAAAGTTTAAAAGTTTCGGTCAGGCGTCCAACGGTATACGGGCGTGGGTCAATAAGTTCGCCGGCGCCATATTTCAAAGCAGCCACTGTACCTGCACCGATTTTCATTTCACCATGGGTGAGGGTAGGCCCGTCTTCAACTACCAGTACGCGTTTTCCTTTTATCAGTTCGGGTTTATCGACGGTAAGCGGCGAAGCACCGTCAATGATGATGGCTTTTGGATTAATATGTGCAAGATTTTCGCGTACTTTATTGATATTTTCGAGCGAAGCCGAATCAATTTTATTAATTACAATCACATCGGCCATACGTGCTACCACTTCACCAGGATAGTAGGAAATTTCGGCACCCGGGCGCAATGGATCTGCAACGCCAACATAAAGGTCGGGTTTGAAGAACGGAAAATCGTTGTTGCCGCCATCCCACAAAATTACATCACAACCTTTCGGGTCTTTTTCGGCTTTGCGCAGAATTGCTTCATAATCAACGCCGGCATAAATCACATTACCGCGGGTTACGTGTGGTTCGTATTCTTCCATTTCTTCAATGGTGCAGTTTTGTTTTTTCAGATCTTCAACACTGGCAAAGCGCTGTACTTTCTGTGCATTCAGATCGCCATAAGGCATCGGGTGGCGGACAGCCACAACTTTTAAGCCTTTTTTCATCAGCACTTCAATAATACGGCGCGAAGTCTGGCTTTTTCCGCAGCCTGTTCTGGTTGCACCAACGGCGATAACGGGTTTGGTCGATTTTATCATGGTTTCTTTCGGGCCAAGGAGCATAAAATTAGCTCCGGCAGCATTTACAATGGCCGAAATATTCATGACCCGCTGGTAGGGAACATCGCTGTAAGCGAAAACACAATCGTCGGCTTTCAGTTTTACAATCAACTGGGGCAAATCCTGTTCGGCATAAATAGGAATACCGTTTGGATAACCGGCTCCGGCCAGTTCTTTCGGATATTTCCTGCCATCGATATCCGGAATCTGTGTTGCTGTGAAAGCTACTACTTTATAATTTTTATTGCCCCGGAAAAAAGTGTTGAAATTGTGAAAATCTCTTCCGGCAGCTCCGATAATAATTACATTTCTTGCCATAAAAAATACCTCCTAAGAAAAATTAATGGTTATTTTATGGCGCAAATATAATGGTTTATCATAACCTTGCCTTTTTAAAAAACATGTTAAAAAGCATTTTTATCAGCGCTTTCGCAAAGGAAAAATTTTATTTTATGGCAAAACAATATGAGAATGAAAGTATTAATCCACCCGGTTGCAGTAATTTCAAATCATCTTTTCCTTTTTTTGATAAATTTTCATTGCCGCTGATTTTATAAGCCTTGCTCCGGAGGGGGAAAGCATATCCCATTTCTACCGAGACGATATCGCCATTTTTACGCACCTTATTTCGCATGGCTGTCAGGTTGATGGTGCCTGCCGGTTCATAATCTATCATGATTTCTTTTTTTTCGGTTTTTCCCTCTTTGTTTATGATTTCAAACAATGCTTTGTGAGAGGCAATTCCTGAACTGAGGGAATAACCGGCGCATATGCTCCATCCGTTATAATCGGGATAATGAAAACTGGCAGCGACCAGCCCTTTGGCTCCCCAGAAGCCAAGCCCTGCGCCGAAAACAGCCGAAAATTGTTTGTCTAATCTTATCATTGATTTTAATCCGGCCAGGCCGTATGGATTATTGATGCCAAATGAAAAACCGGCATAAATTGTTCCTGTATTCTCAACCGACTGTGCTGGTAGTATCTCCGAAACCGAAATAAAGATTATGAACAGCAATATCGTTTTTTTTTCAATGGAATGGGAAATCTTATTAAACCGGAAAATCATCTTCATAGCCATTTATTTGCCTGAAGCGAAGATAATGATTTCGTTTTAATGGTCAGATAATCTTAAAATCCTTTTAAGCATTTTATGCGGATAAATAAAATAATGTAAGTTAAAACATTGATTTTTAAGCCTCTGTCCAGTCGCCATTATTTTTTATGAGGGCAATCAGCTCATCTATGGCAAGTTTTTCGTCAATATTTCTTTTAATTACCTGTTTCCCTTTGTAAAGGGTAATTTTTCCGGGTGCTTCACCCACATAGCCGTAGTCGGCATCGGCCATTTCGCCCGGGCCATTGACAATACAGCCCATAACACCTATTTTTAGTCCTTTCAGGTGGCCGGTATTTTGTTTTATCAGTGACAGGGTTTTTTCGAGGTTGAACCTTGTCCGGCCGCATGAAGGGCAGGCAATATATTCGGTGCGTGTTACTCTGACCCGGCAGGCTTGTAAAATTGAAAAAGAAGTATGAATAGCATGGGTAAAAGGCAAAAAAGGATTCTTGAGCCATATCCCGTCGGCCAGGCCATCAATAAATAGCAAAGCGGAATTTATGGTGCACCGGATATCGAACTTTTCAGGTGTGGGTTCCGGTAAAGTATGGTGAATGGCCACAGGGTTAAAAAAACCTACTTCCGACAAACGGTTTATCATCGATCGCATCTCTATTACCGGATGGGCACCGGAAGAGGTGAGGATAAATACGAAAGCCGGGTTGTTTTTAAATTGCCGTGGTATGCGTTCCACATCATCGGAAGCATCGAGGATAATAAAATTGAGTTTTTCGGAATATTTTGCCTGTCCCACGAAATCATCAAGGCTGAAAAGCGGGTACAGGCCATCTGTTGGTTCCCAGCAAAGATAATCGCAGATAATTTGCAAACCTTGAGGAATAATGTGTGGAAAGGAGGAACCAGTGTAAACAAAATCAGGCGGTGTGTCAAGGTTTTGTAATTTACCGAATAAGGCAGGATTGAGTTCCTCAGCATTACTCAGGTCGCCGATGACAAAAGGAAGGAAATTTTTTTCGGCAATATTCGAATGGCAGGTTTTCCGTTTTTCATAGCTGTATGGGTCATAACAGCTTGATGAGGCTGATTTAACGGGCTTGTGGTTTGAAAAACCTTGAACATGTTCAAGGATGATTTTTGCAACGGGAATTTCTGGTTCGGGAGCTCCGGTTAGCGAAACCCTGATGGTTTCGCCCAGTCCATCGGCGAGTAGTGTGCCTGTGCCGGCTGCCGATCTGATACGTCCGTCTTCTCCTTCACCGGCTTCGGTAACGCCCAGATGCAGTGGATAATACATTTTTTCTGCTTTCATCTTCGATACCAGCAGGCGGTAGGCATATACCATTACCCTTACATTGCTCGATTTCAGCGAAACAACAACATTGCTAAACTGCTTTTCCTGGCAGATACGCAGGTATTCCATGGTTGCCTCAACCATTCCTTCAGGCGTATCGCCGTATTTATCCATAATACGTTGTGAGAGTGAGCCGTGATTGGTGCCAATGCGGATAGCAGTACCATACTGCCGGCAAATATCGAGAAAAGGGATAAAAAGTTCACGGATATGATCTTCTGCCTTATGCGTACCGGATTTTCGATTTTGGCTGATTTTTAATGCTGAAGGCTTTTCAGCAAAATTTCCCGGGTTTATCCTGACTTTATCCACCAGTTTTGCAGCCATAAAAGCGGCTTCGGGGTTGAAATGTACATCGGCCACTATGGGAAATAAATAACCTTTTCCGACCAGTTTTTCTTTGATCATTCCAATGCATTCCGCTTCGTTGACATTACAGGCCGTGAATCGGACAATTTCTCCTCCGGCCTCATAAATCCTGATTGCCTGCTCAACACAGCCTTCGATATCGGTAGTGGCTATGTTTCCCATTGACTGGATACGAATGGGATGATCTGTTCCAAGCAACAGGTTTCCGATTTTTACTTCGTAGGTATGCGATCTTGAATATTGATATAGGTTATTGCAATAATCTGTTGTCATTCTGATAATTCATGAAAAATCAAGCCATTTGCTGTTTCAGTATTTTTGCAATGTATTTGCCAATAATATCAAATTCGAGATTTACGGTTGTGCCTGGTCTGATGGCATGAAAGTTGGTATTATGAAAGGTATAAGGGATAATGGCTACCGAAAACTGCCTGTCGCGCGAATTTACAACGGTAAGGCTCACGCCGTTTACAGCCACCGAGCCTTTTTCGACGGTAATATTTCCTGAAGAAGGATCGTACTCAAAGGTGAAATACCAGCTTCCGTCGGCTTCGCGCACTTCGGTACAAACGGCAGTCTGATCAACATGCCCCTGCACAATATGCCCGTCGAGCCTGCCATCCATACGCATGCTGCGTTCAAGGTTTACCTTATCGCCGGTTTTCAGTTTCCCAAGATTTGATTTAATGAGGGTCTCCTGAACAGCAGTCACTGTATAGGCATTTCCTTTTATTTTAACAACAGTAAGACAAACACCGTTATGCGAAAGGCTCTGGTCAATTTTCAGCTCGCCGGTAAAAGGACATTCGAGCGTAAAATCAATATTTTCCTTATTTTTTTCAATGGCAACCACTGTGCCCATTCCTTCAACGATACCTGAAAACATAATGTTATTTTTTTTCAAATTTTACCATTTCATATCCATTTGCTGTCTGGAAACGGGCAAAATAAATTCCCGACGGCAGCAGTCCAATATCGGTAGTGATAATATCCGATACGGCCAATAGGTTTGATTTATAAAGCATTTTCCCCGAAAAGTCGTAAATCATCATTTGCTGTGGCCTTATTTCAGCCGGAAAACCGAAATGGATTTTATCGCCGGCAGGGTTGGGATAAACGATAATTGACCTGATTTCGGGTGCTTTCTGCAGCGATGTTACCACAGCACCTTTGGTAAGAATGTTTTTATACGGATCAACAACAATGGTATTAATGCTGTCAATGCCAAGATCATCGAAAAACAGCAACTGATTGTCTGATACAATATTGATATTGAGTAAAGTATCTTTATTCTTTCCATCAATTTTCAGTTCGAGGGGAAGTTCAAAAATTCCGGCAGCAGTAATGCTTGGATGTTGTAAAATATTTATTGCCAGACGGTTTTCGTGATAGAAATAATAATTTACAGCAAAAACAGGGTAGCCTTCGCCATAAACCCAGTCGTTAAAAAATTCAGTGAGATCGGTTTCCGAAACTGTTTCGAGATGCGCTTTCAGCTGGGGTGTAGTGGCAAAACCATTGGCAATGGCGGGGTCGGTAAGATAATTCTGAAGAGCTGTGAAAAATGCATTGTCGCCAATCTGCATGCGCAGCATATGCAACACAAAGGCTGATTTGAGGTAAGAAAGACGGTAGTTGAAAATCTGGTCTACATCTGAAGTATCATAACAAAAAATACTACCCCCCGGAAGGCTGGTAACATATTGAATTACCTGGCTTTTCCAGGTAGGGAAATCAGTCGGAAAAAAAGCTTCAAGGGTAAGGGCATCCAGATACGTGGCAAAACCTTCGTTAAGCCAGATATCCTGCCAGCTTCCGCAGGTAATGTAATCGCCGAACCATTGGTGGGCCAGTTCGTGGGCCATAATGCTATAGTTGAACACACCAAGGAAAGTCATTGTCTGGTGTTCCATTCCGCCACCCCATCCAAACTGGGTATGGCCGTATTTTTCTGCTGAAAAAGGATAGGGAATAAATTTTTCGCTGAAAAACTGCATGGGTTGTTTTACCAGGGCTGCAACCGGCCTGATGACCGAAGAATCTTCAGGGTAAACATAATTATAAATGGTGATGCTGTCGGTTGGGCTTATTTTTGCTTTATCGGTGAATACTGCATAATTAGTTACAGCAATGGCAACCAGGTAATTGGCAATCGGATAGCGGTGTTTCCAGTGGCAGGTTATCAGGTTTCCATCCGATGTCTTTGATACCAGTAAACCGTTTGAAGCGGTATGATAAGGAACAGGAGAAACAACATAAACGTCAATGGAATCGATTTTATCGTCAAGGGTTTCTTTGCATGGCCACCAGTCGCTGGCTCCGTAAGGCTCCGACAAGGTCCAGATAACGGGAGTACTCGACGAACCGTGGTTCATTTGCGTAAATGAACCGAATCCACCACCCGAAGGTTCTCCCTGGTAATAAATGGTAATTGAATCTTTTATGCCACTGTTTGCCGTTTGTGGAAGTGTGATGTAAAGCACTTCTGAAGGGTGTGAATGGCTGATAACCTGTCCGTGATACTTTACAGAATCAACGGTAAGTGAATGTGCAAGGTCAAAATCAAGGGAATTAATATCTGCATTGGGAACAAAATAGGTACAAACCGATCCTTTAATATAGTAAACGGCCGGGTTAATCTCCCACCAGCAGCGGTGATAAACCACATTGTAACCACTACCGGTTTTATGACCGGGTTGCCCGGTACGTTTCAGGGCTGCCTGTTTTTCATGCTGGGCAATACGTTCGTAAATACCGGTGTTAAAATTTTGCTGTGAAAGGCTGATGTTTAAAGAAATAGCGAAGGCAACAGAAATGGTGAAGATTTTTTTTATCATGGCTTAAAGTGTTAGACGGTTAAATAACCATAAAAGCATTGTTTTGTTTTATTGGCAAAAATAAAAAATACGATGGAAAAGCATTGGTTTTTTAACGAAAAAGAAAAATTTCTGAATAAACACCGGATAAATCGATAACATGATATGCATCCGTACAATTTCATGGCATGCTGTATTCTTTGCTGCCAGAGGTTTTCGGGATAAAGAAATGATATTAACCAATAACAATGCAATAATTAACCGGGAATAATCCGGGAAGAGAATTGCAAATTTTTATTGAGATTTAAAATGTTCTGCAGGTTTTCAATCTGAAAAAGCTGCCTGCTGATGGGAATATCAGCAGACAGCTTAATGTTTATTAACATTGAACAGAAAAGTTAAAATCTGATTTTGATGCTAAAGAAAATTTCTCGTCCGGGGCCCGGCTGATACGAGTTACCATCCGGATCGGGTTCGGTAAATGCCATATATTTTGTATCTGCTAAATTACGACCCGAAAGACTGCATTCTCCCTGAAGACCAAATAAGTTGTAAAAGCACGATATCCTTGCATGATACAAGGTAAAACCAGGCTGCCAGTTTTTATAAACCGCAGGGTCAAGTTCTCCGTTATAGGCTTTGGCATCAGTATAGATAGCCCATTTTGACTGATGCTCGGCCGACACACTGATTTGCAGGAATTTATTGATTTTATACGTGGCTTCGGTAAATAGCTGGTGTTTTGGACTATTGGGCAACCATTGACCTTTAGCCGGCGGAGTGGTGAGTACATAGGCTGTATCGGTATATACGGGATCAATGGAGGCTGAAGTGTATTGGTATGCGGCAAAAGTATATGCCAGTTGTAGACTGAGTTTTTCAAATGCTTTGTACGACATAAATAATTCAAGCCCTGTGCGTCTGCTATTACCGGCATTTCCATAAAACACTTCCTGGTTTCCCCTGCCAGTTTGTTTGAACCTGAAGAAATCATTTTCGGTATTCATTAAAAAGCCTGTGATTTCATAATATGCATCATTGCCTAAAAAGCCTCTCATCCCGGCATCAATACTTCCCGATGTGGCTGGTATCAGGTGGGTGTTAAAACCCGAATAACCTACCGGATTGCTTGCCAGTTCCTCAGTGGATGGAGGGATAAATCCCTGGCTCCAGTTGGTATAGATTGAAAAAGCATCAGAGAAACAATAACTTGCCCCAATCCTGACCGTAGTTTTTGAAAAATTTTTGGTGGTCACCGCTGTATCCTTTCCCATCATCTTATCGGTGAGTTTATTATTCATGAGGTCGTAACGCCCGCTGCAAATAAGATTGAATTTTCCTGCTTCAAGCATATACAAACCGTAAATTCCGGTACTGTGCTGCGAAATGACCTGGTTTGCCAGTAATGAGTCGGTTTCAATATTGGTCTGGTCAATACTTTCTTCTCTCAGCGGATCGGCAGCACTTTTTAACTTGTACATATTCATGTCCTGGAATTTTAAATCACCTCCAATACTGATGGTGTTTTTTGTTTTTTCTGTTCCGATATGGAGATTATACTGCATATCAGCCCCCGGGTTCGATATGGTACGGTACTCAGCACTCTTATTGCTGGTTTCTTTATATTTCCATGAACGAAGGTACGAGGTGATTTTAAATTCATGGTTTTTGTTTAACATGTACTTCCCGATAATTCCGGTTGTGTTACGGTCAGTTTTCTGATATTCGTTAAAAGGGCAGGCATCGGGATTTGCCTGTTTCAGGTTATCGAACTGCCCTAAATTTAATCCTTCGGGATTCTGATGAAAATAACCGGTATGTGAAAAAATTTGGGTAACAGCTAATTCCGGTGTCGGATTAAAATTGATTTTTTCATATAATTTATTACTCCTGAAGGCCTGATGGTCGCGATAGCCATCTCCGCCGCTGTGCGAAAATGATACTCGGTAATCAACCATCTCTTTTGATCCATCGAGCTGTAAAAATGTCTTACTGAACCCGTTCGAACCAATGCCCTGGCTTATTTCTCCTCCCACAGGCTTCAATCCTCCGTTGCGTGTGGTAATATTTATAACCCCACCGGTTCCACTGCTTCCATAAAGACTGGCAAAAGGACCTTTTGATACTTCAATGTTTTTCAAAGCAGCCCAATCAACATCGTATAAATCAGGCGCAAAACCCGAAGGATCATTGACCGGTATTTCGTCAAGCAAAACACCAATACCCCGTAATCCTCTCTCGGTGAGAATTCCCTGCCCCCGGACTGAAAGATGAATGCGTTCACCACCATGCTGATTATCAATGCGAACTCCTGGAACCAACCTTAAAGCTTCTTCAGCTCCTATGGTCTTTGGCATGGCCGATAACATATCATTTGTAACCAGCGAAACTGAACCGGGATTATTTTTCAGCTGAACCGGTAACCTGTTTGCGGTCACTATTATTTCGCCCAGGTTCACTGTTTTGGCAGTATCTGGCGGCTCATTCATGGCAAATATACAATGACAACCAAATACCATTATGATAATGGAAAGATATAATAATTTCATTTTTTATGTTGTAAAATTAATTGATCAATAAAATTGAATGTAAAATGCAGCTATACCCTGAAAAGGTATATCATTTTTACGCTGACATAAGCTATACTATATCCGTAATTTCGGGCGGGGGGAATGGAATTTTGGGGATATTGGATTCAAAGATGCTTACGATGGATGGGTAACAAATCTCAGCCCAACTGGCAAATTTATCTGCGCCGGGCAGGGTTGGTCTAAATTGAAAATTAAAAGTTTTCCGGTTACGTTTTTCTGTTTCTTTTTTTGTTTGGTGCGTTTTACTATATGCTGCTATAAGTTGTTGTTCTTTTTTGTCATTGATACAATAATATATGTGCTGACCATTATGAATTTTCATTTTTATCACATCAAACATTTCTTCTTTGTACCTGAACTCTTTGCCAGGTTCTGTCCATGAAACGGATGAATTATCGTTATCAGGAACGATAATACAGGTAAGCTCATCATCGTACAAACCATTTTGGATTTTCTGCATCATCTCCTGATGAATCATATATTGAAAAACAACGTAACACAAATAATATCCGCTGATATTAAAAATGAATGTCACCAGCAATAATATGGATAGTGTTTTTCTCATCTTTCACAGTTTGCCCATGTTTGCAAAGGTTTTAAAATAATTTTATGCATAGGTAATAAAAACTGAAAAACAAAACAAAATTCATTCGGGTTGTCTCCTGAAAAATGAAATTTATGTATTGCTTTTCCGGAAATGATTGGCAAAATGTTGTTGTTCCGTTTCGGAACGCAAGCGCCCTTGCACGCAGGGATAACTATCCACCATTCACGCTGACGCCGGCCAGCCGGATTTTCGGGCTGACGCGCTAAATCAACAATGACCCAAAGGTTGTAAAACCAGGCGGGTTTCGCGTTTATTATCTTACATTACCCTTGCCGGTGCAAACTGCTTTCAATAATCCGGCTCATGCGGTATGCCTGAGCTGAACGGGGTTTTAATGTCTAATAGTTCCAATAATAAATTTTTTTTAAAATTTATTATTGGAACTATTAGACATAAAAATATATTTTATTACCATCTTTGCAAAAAAATATACTATTTAATTATGTCTGATATTTACGTATTTTTGTACAAAGCAATGAACTATAAGACATTTATGGGTAGTATTATGAACACAGGTAAAATAATTACAGAGCTCAGAAAGTCAAAAGATTGGTCACAGACCGATTTGGCTGGAAAGAGTGGTGTATCATGTGAGATGATCGGTAAATATGAAAGAGGCGAGGCAGTGCTTTCCATTGAAGCAGCCAAGAAAATCGCCAATGCTTTCGGGGTTTCCATGGACTATCTTGTTGGCAATGCTGAACAAGCTATTGATAAAGCAACGCTGAACAGGCTAAATGATATTAATCGCCTGGCGCCTGCTGATAAAAATATGGTTTATGCCTTCCTGGATTCTTTTATTGCCAAAGCAAAAATTCAAAGTGTTTTACGATAATTGAAAGCTATGAACACACAACGTATTCAACTGAACGTCCCACTTAACTTTAACCAGTTAATTGATATCGTCAAACAGCTTTCCCCAAAGGAAAAGCGACATTTAAGCAGCGTTTTATGGGATGAAGCCAGTGAGGAAGAAATTGATATTCCTGCAAGCCATAAGAAAATAGTAAGGAAAAGGTTTAAAAATATGGAGGAAAACCCGGAAAGCTGTCTTAGTTGGGAAGATATTGAGCGTAAAATAAAATTGTAATATATGCGGTTTAAAGCGATATATGCAGCTGAGTTTTATGATGATTTACAGGAAAATGTTAACTGGTATAACGAAAAACAAGCAGGAGTAGGCCGCCGATTCTATAAAGCTGTAAAAGAACAAACTGCCTGGATTAAGAAAAACCCGTTTACTATTGCCGTCCGTTATGACGATGTACGGTGCGCCAAAGTGAAAGGATTCCCTTACATGGTGCATTTTAAAGTGTTTCAGGAAATAAAAACCATTAAGATAATTGCAGTCTTTGGTACTCCCCGTGATCCTGCGATTTGGGAAGAGAGATCCAATAAATAAAAAGTAAAACCAGTCTTTCATAACGGAGAAAAGATAACCCTATGAATGAATATCTCTCCAACGACCAACTTAATGATCTTTTAAGAAAGCTTAATACCTGTTATCCTGATTACTTCCAGTGGTCATTAAAGAAAGCCTAGAAAAAGCACATCGATCTTTTCGGACAGAAAAATGAGTTATAAGTCTCCCCCCAGACCCCCTCGTTTACAAAAACAAACTTTCTTTATGAAAAAATTGTCCTAATTGATTAGACCATCTCACTCCACCGTGGCGGATCTCTCTACCATGGCGGATCACTATTTTATAGAAACATGTTATTAAACATATTTTTTTGTTTTGAAAATCGTTTTTTTTTTTTTTTTCAAATTTGTAACGGAAAAAATATAAGGCGCCAATATTTAACCGGCCGAAACCGAAAAGCCTTACAGAGTAGGTAGGAATTTAATATTTTAACAAAATGAAAAATATGTTTTTATTTGCCTTGATTGGATTATTGATGTTGTTAACTGCTTGTGAAAAAGAAACAAATAAGGAAAGACTTTCCAATCTGAAATCAGCAGATTCCGAATTATTGACTATTGCATATACAAAAAATGGCCAAAATTATTATTTTAGAGGGGATAATTTACTAAATTTTTTGACCTGGAGTTATACTGATAATACCAACAAAGAAGTTATAATAGGAAATGTTTTATTAAAAATTGATGAACTTCCAGATGCAATAATACTATCCGTTGAAAAATCAAGAATTGAATTTGAAATAGGTGGTAAGAATATGGTTTTTGATAGAATTTGCTCTTCAACAAACAACATTCAAATGAGCATAACAGGCGAAAAGGAAGTTTTTGATTTTTCAATTTCCCATGCTTCATCATTATTGCCAGATTTCACCCAGATTTATAGTGCCGGACAAATAATTACTTTTGATCAAAAGTGCCCTTGGTGTATCATTTATGGAGGTGTATGTATTATTGCTATGCTTGTGGATGCTTATTGTGATGATCAGGCTGCTGTCCAGGTTCATATATGTACAAAATATGGGTATTGTTCAGAATTAAATTCTTGTGGTGCTGATTGCGTGCCATGCAATTAATTAATCTAAGTTGCTACTTATAAATATTTTTCATTAATAGTGAAAACAAAAA
>CAZLJX010000013.1:26584-92933 GCA_964559985.1 uncultured Bacteroidales bacterium | reverse complement strand
TCGCGTGAAAACAAATTTATGTTGTCTGTACTTTTTCCCTGATGAAAAAGTACCAGAAAATCAAGGCAAAACGATGCTTCTGCCCGCGCTGCCGGACACTAACCCCTGCGGCAAGGTAAGCCGAAACGGAACAGGCTGAAAGTTTTTTGCACTTTTTTGCTTTTCCGGAAATGATTGGCAAAATGTTGTTGTTCCGTTCCGGAACGCAAGCGCCCTTGCACGCAGGGATAACTATCCGTCATTCACGCTGACGCCGGCCCGCCGTTTTGCCATGGCTTACCCGCCAGAAACTCAAAATCTATGGTTGTGGTTGGGCTACCGCATCCGGGAAATTTGCGTGGTATTGTGGAAAAATTTGTGTGTGCCTGGCCAAAGTAAGCGATCCACAAGTCCCGACGCTTAATGGTTGTTTTAAGGTAAAAAACTTCATTTCGGGACGGCCTGGGTCGCGTGAAAACAAATTTTTCGCTACAATACAGCAAATTGACCGGCAGCGGTGATTTTCTTTGTTCCTTTCTTCTGCTGCAAAAAACCAACCCGTCACGGTTTGCTAATCTGATTGAATGGAAGCTTTATGGTCTGGAGGCTGCTATTAAACATTGATGGAATCGAAGATTTTGCAGGGCAGTTGGTATTCAACCAGATTTTTCAATACAGGAAGATATCAGAAATCCGGGGTATGAAAAATTTTGTTTTTACAATTAAAATCAGTCTATTTGTAAGGCAATTAAAAAAGAAACAAAAATGGAAAAAAATATAACCGGCCTTATAAAATCGAGGCTTAAGGAAAAACCCGTCAAAACAATCATACGCTATAAGAACGATGCCACAGGAATTTATGAAACGATCAGTTCGGATGAATTTATCAGAATTTCTGAAAAGATATCCATGTCTTTACTTTCGTTGGGCTATGGTTATGAAGACAAAATAGGCATTTTCAGCGACAACATTCCCCGCTGGACCATTGCCGATACCGGTATTATTGCCATCAGGGCAATTACTGTCCCGTTTTTTGCTACGGCCACCGTGCAGCAAATGCAGTATATCGTGGACGAAACGCAGATTTCTTTGATTTTTGTAGGCAATGCCGAGCAATATGAAAAAGCCTGCATGCTTTTTGGCCTCTGTAAAAGTCTGAAAACAATAGTAGTTTTTGACGACCAGTTTGCCATTGATGATGCAAGGTGCATGACATGGGAAAAATTTTGCAGGCTGGGGGACAATTCCGGGTTTGAACAACAGCTTAAAGCCATTGAAAACCAGGCACAGGAAAACGATATTGCTACCATCATTTACACTTCGGGAACCACAGGCGAACCAAAAGGAGTAATGCTTGACCATCACAATTTTTATCATTGCTTTCTGATTCACGACAAACGGCTGAATATCAGGGAAAATGATGTATCGTTATGTTTTCTGCCACTCAGCCATATTTTTGAACGTGCATGGACACTTTTCCTGCTATACAGGGGACTTACCAATGTGTTTCTCAGGAATCCACGGCAGGTAATTGAAGCAATGCAGGAAATAAAACCCAATATTATGTGCACGGTACCGAGGTTTTTCGAAAAAACCTACGAAGGGATACAAGCCGAACTGATGAAATGGCCGGCGTTTAAACAGGCAATTTTTAACTGGGCTATTGCACAAGGAAAGAAAAGAATGGAATATGTCAGCCAGGGTAAAACAGTTCCTTTTCTCATAAAAATAAAATATCAGGTTTCAAACCTGTTGGTATTGAAAAAATTACGCAAAGTGCTGGGTGGTCAAATCCGTTTTATGCCATGTGCAGGAGCAGCCATGAGCCCCTCCCTGATTCGTTTTTTTCATGCAGCAGGTATTTTTGTCGATTACGGATATGGCACCACCGAAACCACAGCTACCGTTTCATGTTTCAAAACGGATATTTTCAGTTACGAATCATGTGGTAGTATTATGCCCGAAATTGAGGTTAAAATTGGCGGTAACAATGAAATATGGGTCAAAGGTGAAACTGTTTTCAGGGGCTATTATAACAAACCCGAAGAAACCCTTAAAGCCCTCAGCGACGGATGGTACAAAACAGGTGACGCCGGCTATTTGTTTGGCGACGATTATCTGATGATGACTGACCGAATTAGGGATATTTTTAAAACATCGGGAGGAAAATATGTATCTCCGCAAAAAATTGAATTGCTTCTGGCTCAGGAACCCATTATTGAACAGGTAATGGCCATTGGCGACAACCGCAAATTCGTAACTGCCCTGATTGTACCTTCAAAACCTAACCTGTTAAAACTCGCTGAAGAACTTGGAATAAAAAATTCCGGGTTTGAAAGCCTGCTGACCAATGAGAAAATTATTGAGCATTTCAGGCAAAAAATTGCTATTGCTTTGCTTGAATTAAGCCCTTTCGAAAGAATTATCAGATTTACCTTGCTCGCCGAGCCCTTTACCATTGAAAACAAAGCCCTGACGAGCACGCTCAAAATAAGGCGCAAAATTGTTGAAGAACAATATAAAGATCTGATTGATAAAATGTATGTTTCTTAAAATGACCCAAAACTTTAAATGTTACGATTGCTGGCGCTGATGCTTCCACCGGCGATGCGACCAAAGCCAGTTTTCGGGTTTACGAAGAATAACATTTTCGAGTTTCTGTGCATATAAACGAGTAATTTCAGAAGCTTCTGACATATTCACACCATCGGTTAACAAGCTGATCTCAACCTGGTAAAAACCCCGTCGCAGCCGTTGCACATCAACATAAAAAACCGGAATGTTATTTAATTTTGAATGCTTGGCCGGTCCGTGCAGAAATGCTGTATCGCGCCCAAGGAAACGAATCCAGAAACACTGTTCAAGATTTGTCGGGCTCTGGTCGGCAGCCATCAGAAAGGCAGAAGGAGCTTTGATATAACGTTCAAAGTTGATGGAGGTTTCTTTGATAGAAGCAAGTGTTGTACCAAACCGGGCCCGGTTAAACCTCACAAAACGGTCGATATAAGGATTTGACAATGGTTTATAAAATGCAATGGCTTTGTGCCGGATAAACAAACCGGCCGAAAGGCTCCCCCATTCCCAGTTGCAGTAATGACCGGTAACAGCAATAACACTTTGTCCGTTAAGGAAATAATTATCTAAAATTTGCGGATTGACAACATGGTGCCTTTTTCGTATCTGTTTCCTGGTCATTGAAAAAGATTTTATTCCTTCAATCAGAATATCGGTGAGGTTCCGGTAGCTTTTACGAAGCAAAATATGAATTTCTTTCTCTGTTTTATCCGGAAAAGTTTCCTGGAGATTTTTCAGCATCACTTTTTTACGATAACCAATGGCATAAAAAAGAACAATAAACATAAAATCTGAAAACAAATACAGGATAAAAAAAGGCATGATGCCAATCAGGAAAAGAAAAATAAAAAAAACAATGGCAATCAGAATATCTGTTACACTTTTCATATAATTTTTGTAATAATTTTCATTAAAGATTCAGCATTGAATTTTTCTTTAGTCAAATCAATTGAAAGATAATGCATCGGGTAATGTAAATGTAAACTTTGATCCTTTTCCCTGCTCACTTTCAATCTTTAACTGCCCGCCGTTTTTTTCGATAAACTCGCGGCAAAGAACAAGGCCAAGTCCAGAACCCTGTTCATTTTCGGTACCTTTTTCCGACTCGATGATTTCGCTGCAACATAATTTTACGAGCAGTTCTTTTTCAATGCCAATACCATTATCAATAACGGAAATCTCTAACATGTTATCTTTTTTATGACCGGTAAGTTCAATCTTTCCGTTTCGCGGAGTATATTTCACAGCATTGGATAATAAATTCCTGACAACGGCCTTTATCATCTGTAAATCGGCATGAACCACAAACCCCTGGGGAATATGATTGATAATTGTAATTTCTTTCTTTGAGGCAAGTTCATGAATCAGTGAAATCTCATTTTCAATAATTTGATTGATGGGTTCAGTAACAGGGTTAAACTGAATGTTCCCTTTTTGTGAATTTGCCCATAATAAAAGGTTTTCAAGCAAATTAAAAGTTAGCATGCTTGATTTATACATTAAATCTGCAATCTTTTTTATTTCATCCGGTGAGTATTCACCAGCATTTGAAGCCAGCATTTTGGAAAAACCCAACAGGTGCATAAACGGATTCCGAAGGTCGTGCGCAATAATCCCGAAAAATTTATCTTTGGTGGCATTCAGTTTTTGCAGGCCATCAGCCTGAATCATTAATTCTTTCTTTTTCTGTTTGATTTCAGCATTTTGTTGTTTGATAATGCGGTTGACCCTTACTTTGAGCCGGTAAAAAATGAAAAAAAGCAGGGTTAAAAATATGGCCAGTATAATGCCGGCAACCAGGTATTTTTTCTGAAGCAGGTTATGCTCAATTTCTTCCTGTTTTAACCTTATAAGGTCTTCTTTTTCTTGGGTTTCATATTTTGTTTTCATTTCCTCAATGGTGCGGATTTTTTCAGAAGAAAGCAACTCAAATTTTTTTTCCACACTGTAGTGATAATAATTATAAGCCAGATCATAACGCTTCATGGCATAATAAATCTCAGAAATCTGCTCAGCAGCATTGTTTTGTCCATCAACAAAATTCATTTTTTCAGCAATTTCAAGTGCTTTTTTCGAATGTTCGAGTGCTTTGGGATAGACTTTGATTTTCAGAAAAATACCACCGGCAATACGGTTGGCATTATATAAACCCTTTGGAGAATAGTTATTATGATAATATTTCAAAACATCATTGATAAAATCAATGGCTGAGGCAAATCTACCCTGCATACTATAAATATTCGCCATGGCACATTTAATATTTGCCACTTCCTCTTCAGCATTAAGCCCTGTCTGAATCATCAGCGCTTTTTCGAGATACCTGATGGCTTTTTCAGCATCGTATGTTTCTTTTGAAATAATATCAGCATATAAAACCCCTGTTTTATAACTCGCCAGTGCAATGCCTTCGTTATCGCCAATTACCGTAAACAACGAGTCGGCAGTATGATAGTAATTAATGGCGTTTTGAAAAGTTGAAGGTCCGTAATAACGGTAAACCCTTCCTAAACCGATATAGGCATAAGCCAGGTTTTCCAGGTTTCCGGTTGCCTCAAAAATGCTGTACGATTCGAAATATTTTGATAATGATGAAGGATAATCTCCCAGGTTGAAATAACATTCCCCGACTCCCATCAGGGCTTTTCCGTATATATCCCATGCACGCTGATCGGTAAAAGGGTCAGATATTTCATTCAGGAAAGGCGAAATATTAATGATGACCGATTCGTAAAGTTTTTTTGCACTGTCGGGCATCATCGACTGCAATGCTGCAGCTTGTTTCATAGTGCTGGTAATTTGTGGAATGGAATATTCAGCATCCTGGGCAGCAGTTTGTATGGTTATCATTAACAATACCACCATCAAGCCATTACGGCATTGATTAAATACTTGAAGAAAAAAATCACATTTCATCGCTGTGAAGGCAGATAAAATTCAAAATAGAATATTAACAAAAATAATAATTATAGTGGCAATTTTCCATTTAAGCTTATAAAGTTAAAATTAACTTTTAACAGCAAAAAATTACATCTTATAAAAAATATCAGAAAATAATTATAAAAGAATTGGTTGAATTAATTTTTTTTGTACATTAACTGATGTAAATAACCTCAGATTATCATGATATTTCTGAAAAACTGTACTTACATTGATTGGGAAACCCTTGAGATTTCCCGCACACATATTGCTGTAAATGAAGGCATCGGCAAATCCATTGCCCTCTTAAAAAAGCTTCCTGAAGCAGATACATTAATGCATGACCAGGTAATTGACTGTCATTGGAATCTGGTTACCAGGTCGCTGGCATGCGGCCATCATCATGTATATTCGGCATTGGCTTGCGGAATGGGAAAACCGAAGAAAAATCCACAAAGTTTTCTCGATATTTTAAAATATATCTGGTGGACACTTGATAAATGCCTCGATCCTGAATCGATTGAAATCAGCGCTTATGTTACAGCCATTGAATGTGCCAGAAGGGGAAGCACATTTGTTATTGATCATCATGCATCGCCTAATGCCATTAAAGGTTCACTCGGAATCATAGCCCGCGTTTTTGATGAAGTGGGTATCAACCACCTGTTGTGCTACGAAATTACCGACCGCGATGGGGTTGACCTGGCAAATAAAGCACTGCACGAAACAGAAAGTTACCTTGCCCAACGACAAGGACTTGTGGGTTTGCATGCGTCATTTACCCTTACCAAAAACACGCTGAAACATGCTGTTGAAATAGCACAAAAATATAAAACCGGTGTCCATGTGCATGTTGCTGAAGACCTCTATGATCAGGATAATTGCTACGAACTTTATAATAAACGGGTAATTGAACGGTTTGAAGAATTTGGCATCATGGATCTTAAAAAATCAATCCTTGTTCATTGTCTTTACCTGACCGAAAATGAGAGGCAAATAATCAGAAATTCAGGTATTTTTGTTGTACAGAATACCGACAGCAATCTCAATAATAATGTTGGTTTTTTCCGTTCACACTGCCTTGGGCCTAATATCATGCTCGGTACAGACGGGATGCATAGTGACATGCTCAGGTCTATGAAAATGGCGTATCTCGTTGGTCAGACTTTTGATACAGTTAGCCCTGCCGATGCTTATAACAGGCTCAGGAACGTAAACCGCTATATCAGCCGCAACAATTTTAAAGGCGACGGAGATAACAACCTGATTGTTCTGAACTATAATCCGGCAACAAAAATGACACAGCAAAATGCAGCTGCACATTTTATTTTTGCGATTGACCCCGAACACATTACGCACGTCATTTCAAACGGAAAACTTATTGCCCAAAACGGTAAGATACTCACCGTTGACGAAGATAAAATTAAAAGCATAGCCCGTAAAGTCAGTGCAGAACTCTGGAAACGAATGAAAAAAATAACCTACCCGACACGCAAATCATAGTATAAAAGAGTATCGGTTTGCAGTAATTAATAACTGATTATCTGATTATTAATGAAAAAAGAATCGGGAAAAATCAATCAAGCCTGTTCTGTTTCTGTCTGTAAGTATTTATCGATCAGTGCCTGTAATTTTTTAATTTTTATTGGTTTTGCCAGGAAATCATCACAACCTGCATCGAGCGACTGCACAACATCATTATACATAGCATAAGCAGTCTGAGCAATAACCGGCAGTTTTGGCTTAACTTTTTTAATTTCTTTGGTAGCTTCGTACCCGTTCATAATGGGCAGTTGAATATCCATTAAAATCAAGCTGATTTTATGATTGCTTGTAGCAACATCAACTGCTTCCTTTCCATTTTTAGCCCAGAGAATTTCGAGTCCCGATTTTCGCAATGCTTCCCTGATAAGCATAAAATTGGTATCATCATCTTCGACCACCAGAATGGTGGCCCTATGTGCCGAAATGGCCTGTTCGGGCTGTATTTCTGCTGCTTTAGGCTGAGGTTTTTTACCCAATGGCAGTGTAAAGGTAAAAACTGAGCCTTTTCCCGGTTCAGACTCGACCCAGATGAACCCTCCCATTTTTTCGATCAGTGATTTTGTAACGGCAAGCCCAAGCCCTGAACTTCCCGAAGGGGTAACTTGTTTGTTAAGTTGGGTAAAAGGTTCAAAAATTTCGTTCAGCTTATCCGAAGGAATTCCAATACCAGTGTCTTTCACAAAAATTTCCAACTGATGCTCACTTACTTTACAACCAATTTCAATAAACCCTTCCTGGGTAAATTGCATCGCATTATTCATCAGGTTGGTCAAAACCTGGAAAAGTCGTTCGGGATCGACATCGATAAAAACATCACCCGATGGTCCGTTATTAATAATTTTCAAACCGGTTTTTCCCTGAACCTCAATTTTTTCGTTGTAAAGACGGTGTATACTCGTAATAATTTCGTTAATACTTACCCTGCTGACATTGAATGAAATCTTCCCTGATTCGATTTTCGAAATATCGATTATTTCATCGATAAGTCGGATAAGCTGATTGCTGTTTTCATGAATATGTGTCACATATTCTTCACGGCTTTTATCATCAAGGGATGAATCTTTCAGTAAATCAGAAAAACCAATGATAGAATTGAGTGGTGTTCTGATCTGGTGCGAAACATTAGCCAGAAAACGGGTTTTAATTTTATCGGCTTCTTCAGCTTTTTCTTTTGCTTTCAGTAATTGATTTTCAAGATTTTTCTGATCGGTGATATCGATACATATTCCGGCAATACGATATATTTCGTTATGATCGTTATAAATCGGGAAAGTACGTGCCCATATCCAGCGTATTTCGCTGTTTGGCCTGATAATCCTGTAGTGAAGGTTCATCCGTTTAAACCTTATAAATTCTTCCGACTGCATGGAAAGTTTAAATTTCTCGCGGTCATCGGGGAAAATCCATTTTACATACGATGCTATATCACCTGATAATTCTTCAATGGGCCTGCCCCAGATGCCGCTGGCCTGACTGTTGATATAAATCTGGTTTCCATCAATATTATGCAGAAAAAAAGCAGCATGAATATTTTCCGACAGTTGCCTGAAATTCTCTTCGCTTTCAATCAGGGCTTTTTCAGTTTCACGCCTACGTGTAATATCAGTGGTGACAATAAAGCGCATTTCTTCACCGTCAGTGCCCGTTGACCAGGAATAATTGTTTTGAATATATTTACGTGCCCCGTTTTTACAAACTATAAAATACTCAACGCTCTTTATTTGCTTGCCTTTTTCAGGATTTGCAAAAAACAACTGATCGAGTCTGGCTTTTTCTTCAGGTGCAGCAATCTGAAATTCTGACATCTCCATCAGTTCTTCGGCCGGATAACCTGTAATTACTGTAAGGGCTTTATTTACGAAGATGGTTTTGTAGCCCAGGGATATGGTAAGTCCTTCGCTGATATTACTGGCCATGGACTGAAAACGGTTCTCACTTATTTTGTAAGCAGTCTCGACTTTCTTCCTTTCTGAAATATCGTGAGAAATAGCGTAAATTACTGGATTATTGTTTTCGTAAATTAAATGGGCAAATATTTCGCAACAGAATTCTGTTTTGTCTTTTCTCATCAGGACGGTTTCAAAATGAATATGTCCTTCTGTATTCAAAGTCAAAATAATATCAGGTATTTTATCCAGATATGCAGGTGAAGTGATTTGCTCAAATGATAGGCTTAACAATTCATAAGGCGTATAATCAAGATCGGAGCAGGCTTTTTGATTAACTTCATAAAAAGTTGTAAAAGAATTATTTTCATTTATTCCCAAGATAAAAAATGCTTCGTTGAGGTTATGAAAAAATGTACGGTATCTTAAAAAACTGCTTAAATGGCTGTTATCTGCCTTATCAAGTAATAACCTTAATTGCTTGTTTTCTTCCTCCAGATCACGAATACGTCTTATATCGCTGTTGCTTTCCATAAATCCTGTAAAAAATATTCATTATAATTTCAATTATTAAGCAATAATGAAAGTTCAATGAATCCTGTTTAAAAAACATTCTAAATTACAAACCTTCGGCAAATATTCAAATCTAATGCACATCTTTTTTAAATAATTCCACTTCGGGCGGTGTATGTTCGTCAGCATAAGCCCTTATCATACCGGTAGTATTAAAAACACAAACCATATTTCCGGCAAGGTCAATGGCAATGATTCCACCTTGTCCGCCAAGTTTTATTATCCGTCCCATGGCTGTATCAGAAGCCTGCCTGAGTGAATAATGTGAAAATTCGATTAAGGATGATACAAGGCCTGCAACGCCCGTCCGGATAAAAAACTCTCCTGAACCTGTGCATGAAACAGCACAGGATTGATTAGATGCATAAGTACCACAACCAATCAGGGGACTATCGCCCACCCTGCCCTGCATTTTTCCTGACATACCACCTGTAGATGTTGCGGCAGCCAGATTACCCTCATTATCAAGCACTACACATCCAACAGTTCCGTGAGGTTTGTTCTGAGGATTTTCTTTTTGTTTTTTCTTCCATCGGTTTAGAGCATCCTGAGTTACAAAATACGAATTTTCGACCATAGGTAGGTTGAAACGCCGGGCAAAAATATCGGCACCGGGACCAGCAATCAACACATGTTTGGAGCTATCCATTACCAGACGTGCAGCCTTGACCGGATTTTTTATTTTTTGTGCAGCTGCAATTGCACCGGCCTTCAGATTTCTCCCATCCATAATAGCCGCATCGAGTTCAGCCTCACCGTTGACATTTAATACTGCTCCTTTTCCGGCATTGAAAAGTGAATCATCTTCAAGCAAGGCAACCACCATTTCTGCCACATCGACCGCCTTGGATCCCTTTTTAAGCTCATTGACCCCCATTTCAACCACCGAAAGCATTGCTGCTTTAATCATGATTTCATTACGGCTGCCAAGATCGGCCGAGGTAAAATTTCCGGCTCCTCCATGCACCATGATGGCAAATGCTGGTTTTGGTCTATCAGGTTTACTTCCAGCAGAATTTTTTAACGATGGCCTTCCAAAAAGCCAGAATAAAAATAAAGGCAAAGCAAAGAACAACATCGTATAAATATAAGGTTTAACTTTTTCGGCATTCATTTTCATTTCATTAACCTTAAAAAAAAATTAATAATTACAGGGCTAATTTCCAAATTTTATAGCTACCATCAAAATGATTACACTTCTAAAAAGCTAATTTATTTTGTAAAAAGAAGAATTAACCTTTGGTTTGATACAATATTATAGCTGAAAATTATTTTAATAGCCTGATGAATGGAGCAAATTGCACAGATTTTCAGATATTTTATGGTTTTTAATGTACAATAATGATTTTGATATTAGAAAATATATTTTTGTCTTTGTGAAAATTACAGATGATCATTATAATCAGGCTCCCAATTTTCTCCCTTGCTCAGTAAAAGAGATGAAACAATTGGGATGGGATCAACCTGATGTAATCCTTTTTACCGGTGATGCCTATGTTGACCATCCGGCTTTTGGAGCTGCTATTGTAGCAAGGCTAATGGAATCAATGGGTTTAAAAGTCGCTGTTGTTCCGCAGCCAAACTGGAGGGATGATTTACGCGATTTCAGAAAAATGGGACAACCCCGTTTGTTTTTTGCAGTTACTTCGGGCAATATGGATTCAATGGTAAATCACTATACCGCGAATAAACGACTGCGAAGCGATGATGCATATACTCCCGGAGGAATATCGGGTTTCAGGCCTGATTATGCTGTCAACGTTTATTGTCAGATTATTAAAAAACTTTATCCCGGAACGCCTGTAGTAATTGGTGGTATTGAAGCTTCAATGCGCCGGCTTTCGCATTACGATTACTGGGCCGATGAAATTATCCCCTCTGTCCTTATCACCAGCGGAGCAGATTTATTGCTTTTCGGAATGGCCGAAAAAGCTATTGTTCAGCTGGTTGCCCGACTTTTAAAAGGAGAAAAAATAAACCAGATCCATGATATTCCCCAAACCGGCTTTTTGTTGGAAAATGAATCCCTTTTACAACGTGAAGGGAAAAACCATCAACTGTTTCCCTTTGAAGACAGCCGGAAAGACAAAGCAAAATATGCTTCAAACTTCAGAATTTTTGAACAGCTTTCAAATCAATACGAGGCTGAGAGTATTATTGAACCTTACCGGCAGGGCTTTGTGGTTATCAATCAGGCGTTTCCACCCTTAAGTACAAAAGAACTGGATGCCATTTATACACTTCCGTTCACACGAAAACCCCATCCCCGGTATAAGGACAAAATAATACCGGCATTTGAAATGATAAAAAACAGTGTCACAATACACCGTGGTTGTTTCGGAGGTTGCAGTTTCTGCGCCATTTCGGCACATCAGGGCAAATTTGTGATCAGCCGCAGTGAGGCATCGGTCTTGAATGAGCTTAAACAAATAACCAGGGATAAATCATTCAACGGAACCATTACCGACCTGGGAGGTCCATCGGCCAACATGTACCGGATGCAGGGTACCAACCTTGAAATCTGCCGGCAGTGTAAAAGACCCTCCTGTATCTTTCCGGCTACATGCCCAAACCTGAATACCGATATCAAACCATTAACCGCACTTTATGAAAAAGCATTGAAAATAAAAGGCATAAACCATATCTTTATTGGCTCAGGTATCAGGTACGATTTGCTTTTTGGCCAGAACGGAAAAATATGTCATGACGGAGAGGTTTTTCTTACAAAGCTTATTTTGCTTCATACATCGGGCAGGTTAAAAGTTGCCCCTGAACACACTTCAGATAAAGTATTACAATTAATGAGAAAGCCTGGTTTTAAATATTTTGCTGAACTGAAAAAAGTATTTGATCAGATCGTTGAAAAAAATAAAATCCCATCCCAATTAATTCCCTATTTTATTTCGTCGCACCCTGCCTGCACAGTGGCCGATATGGCCGAACTTGCCCTGAAAACCCGCCAGATGGGATACAAACTCGAGCAGATTCAGGACTTTACACCAACCCCAATGACCCTCTCAACTACCATGTATTACACCGGTACCGATCCTTATTCCGGCAAAAAGATCCATGTAGCGGCCAGCCAGGAAGAAAAAAAAGCCCAGCGATCGTTATTTTTCTGGTACAAAAAAGAATTAAAAAACGAAATTATCCAGATACTGCGGAAATGGAACGCAACCTCTTATATTGGCCGCTTATATGGCAGATAAGGATTTTTATACTGTTATTATATCATAAGCATATAGGTTATTTCAAGATAAATTTTTCCATTTTAATATACTGATTTTACACTTTCAAGTTATAGCAATAAAAATTTGAAAAACCTGATGCTTTCATTATTTTTGCCAAAATACCAGACCATGAGAATCATCACACTGCTTTTTCTTATCCTGCCAAGCATTTCAGTATTTTCACAAAATATTGGGCAAACCGGTAAAGACACTTTGTTGAATTATACCGATATTAACGGTTTAAAACAAGGCCGATGGGTTAAAAAATATTTTAATGGTCAGACTAAGTATGAAGGATATTTTGTGAACGACAAACCACGTGGAATTTTCAAAAGATACAATGAACAAGGCCAGTTATCGTCGGTTATGAATTATTATGATAATAAAAACCAGGCAACTGTTACTTTTTTCTACCCCGGTGGTAAAATTGCCATTAAAGGAAAATATATTGATAAAAATAAAGATAGTATCTGGGATTATTATACACAGGATTCGGTTCTCATTACAAAAGAGGCTTATAAAAATGGCGTTGAACATGGCAAATGGCAATGGTATTACCTGAACGGAAATCTGAAGGAAGAAAAAACTTTTGCTGACGGAAAACCAGAAGGAATATGGTTAAGTTATTACCCCGACGGAACAAAAAAAATGGAAACATTTTTTATAGCTGGTTTGCGCGAAGGTACCATAAAAACCTGGTATGAAGATGGGAAGTTATTGCTATACGGGCAGTACCGGAAAGACATGTGTACAGGGACATGGAAAATGTATGATGAAAACGGGATACTGAAACAGCAGATTGAATACGACCAAAACGGATTGCCAAAAAATCTTGATAAACTGCAACTGGAAGAGACAAAAATGCTTAACGACCTGGAAATGAACAGTAAAAATCTTCCCGATCCCGATAATTTTATTAATAATCCGGAAATGTATTTAAAAGAGATGCAGCGTTCGGTACAGCAAAAAAAATAATATGGCCAAAAAAGAAAAAGTTTTGCTGGCAATGAGTGGCGGTATCGATAGTTCGGTAGCTGCAATTTTACTGTTAAAAAACGGGTACGATGTGGTTGGGGCTACCTACCGTGTGTGGGATTATATTTCGGATGGCTGCATGGAAAAACAATCAGGTTGCTGCAGTGTTGAAAATATTTTTGAAGCAAAAAGCATGGCAGAAAGGCTTGGGATTGAACATCATATTGTTGATTACAGAAAATTATTCCAGGAAACCATCATCACTAATTTTATCCGGGAATATAGCCGTGCAAGAACCCCAAACCCATGTGTGCTGTGCAATTCCATCATTAAATGGGGAGAATTGCTTCGTTTTGCCGTATCGCTTGGCTGCAGATACATTGCCACCGGTCATTACGCCAGGACAGAACAAATCGATGGAAAATGGCATTTGCTTAAAGGACTGGACAAGGACAAAGACCAATCGTATTTTTTATGGATGCTTTCGCAGGAGCAGCTATCAAAAACTTTATTTCCCCTGGGTGAATTGACAAAAATGGAAGTACGCGAAATTGCCAGGCAAAACGGATTCGAAAAATTATCACAAAAAACGGAAAGTCAGGAAATTTGTTTTATTCCTGATAATAATTACCGGAAATTCCTTAAAGAAAATATTGATGGTTTCAGTGACCGTTTCCCTTCAGGAAAGATAGTATCGGCCAATGGAAGTGTTATAGGCCAGCACGAAGGTTTGCCATTTTATACCATCGGACAGAGAAAAGGAATTAAAGTTGCAGCCGGCAGGCCGCTTTATGTTACGGCTTTAGACATGATTCACAATACCATTACATTGGGTGATCCTTCAGAACTGCTGCATTCAAAAGCTTTACTGGATTGTGTGAATATTACAGGGGCTGATATCCAGGATTTCCCAATAGATGCCATTACAAAAATACGTTTCAGGAATAAAGGTTCTGATTCTACAATCTTATATGAAAATAAACGCTTTACGGTTAATTTTAAAAAGCCTGTTGCAGCCATTACACCCGGACAATCGGCTGTTTTTTACACCGGCGATCTTGTAATAGGCGGAGGAATAATAAAATATGCTTATGATGATTAGAATAATACTTATATTTTTATTTTTCGTACTGGCATGCATCTCGTGCGAGGAAAAAATTGCCGGGCCTTACCATTTTGCATCCGATCACAGGTATTACCCGGTAAATAAAGGAAATACCAAAATTTACCAGGTTCAGGAAATCATTATTGATAAACCATCAGGAGTTACGGATACAATTAATTTTCAGCAAAAAGAGGTAATCAATGGCGAAATTACAGACATCAATGGCAACAGGTGGCAAAAAACCGAAGTATATAAACGCAGTACAGATGGACTTTCGTGGAAATTCGACCATGTTTATACCATCATGCGAAGCACTTATGAAGCACAGTGGCTTGAAGATAATATCAAGCGGGTAAAGCTGATTTTCCCCCTCAAACTCTACAATTCATGGGATGGAAACCGGTACAACCAGGAAGATACGTTAAAGATTCACAGATACATTGTTACAAAACTTCACGAACCTTATACCATCGGTGATTTATTTTTTGACTCTACACTTCATGTTTCCCAAAAAGCCGATTCGAGCCTGATACATAAAGATATAGCTTTTGAAAAATATGCAGCAGGTATTGGTCTGATTTTAAAAAAAGAGATTTATCTGGTGTCTGATGAACCGGATTTTGATCCCACTGTCCCCATTGAGCAGAGAATTACAACTGCTTACATCTATACCAGAACTATCATCAGTTATGGAGACAGGTAAACAACTCTTGTTATTAATTTCAGCCTTTTTCATGGTGAATGTGGGATTTTCACAGTACCAACCCATGTATTACACTGTACATTTAAAAAACAAAAATGGTTCTGATTATTCGGTTTACCGGCCACAGGAATTCCTTTCCGAAAAGGCCATCATCCGAAGGCAGAAAGCAGATATTGCCATTGACGAAACAGACCTTCCGGTAAATCAAGCCTATATCAGCCAGATAAAAATGGCAGGTGCTATTATTATAAACAAATCAAAATGGTTCAACAGTGTGGTCATTAAGGTATTTAACCTGTCGGTAATCAGCACCATCGAAGCGTTTTCATTTGTTGAGGGCATTGATCTGTGCGCCCTGCCTCCTGACATAAAAACAAATAATAAATCAGAAACAGAGCATCTCATAGAAAAGTCTGATGTAAATGAAGAAAATTACTATGGTTACGCCTTGTCGCAGGTTTCGATGGTTAATGGTCATAAACTACACGAATACGGCTTTACCGGGAAAGGAATAAGCATTGCCATTCTTGATGCAGGGTTTTTCAATGTTCCTGAGTCGGAATGTTTTCAAACCCTCAGAAATGAAAACCGCATTGCCGGCACATGGGATTTTTTTAAAAACTCATCAGATGTTTATAGCTATCATACCCATGGTACGGCTGTTTTTTCAATCATGGCTTCTGATCTTCCCAACCAGCTCATTGGTTCAGCGCCAGGGGCAACTTATTACCTTTTGCGAACTGAAATCGGTGATTTTGAACAGCCCATTGAAGAAGAGAACTGGATAGCTGCCATTGAATTTGCCGACAGCGCCGGAGTAGATGTGGTAAACACTTCACTGGGCTATACCGAATATGATTCTCCCTTTATAAGTTATTCCTATCAGGAAATGGACGGCAACACCACACGTATTTCGGGAGCAAGCAAAATGGCTGCAGCAAAAGGGATGTTACTGGTCAACAGTGCGGGCAATCTTGGAAATACTTCATGGCATTATATTTCGGCACCTGCCGATGCAGAGGGAATTTTGGCTGTTGGCGCCCTCAAGCCCGACCGGTCATTGGCTCCATACAGCAGTACAGGCCCAGCTGCCGACGGACGTATTAAACCAGAAGTCGCAGCCCAGGGGAGCCAGGTATATTTTCAGTCATCAAAAAATAATATTTCATACGGAAATGGTACTTCTTTTTCTTCACCATTGGTTGCAGGGTTTGCAGCCTGCCTGTGGCAGGCTTTTCCGGAATTTAATGCAGCGGAAATAAGATCTGCCATTCTCGAATCTTCTTCAAATTATGATACACCCGATAATTTAACCGGTTATGGCATCCCCGATTTTGATAAAGCTTTTAAAATATTGAATGAAAAAGCATATAACAAGCATTTTGAACAGGAAAAATTGGTCGGTCTTTACCCAAACCCTGCAGACGATTTCGTCAATATCAGGTTTTATTCGCCCGAGGGGGGCAGTTTAAATATTGAAATTATAAATATGGCCGGCAATGTAATATTGAAATATAAATCAAATGTACCACCTTTGCAAAGCGCTAATCTGTTTCTTGACCTGCCAGGGAATTTTCCTACAGGCCTGTACCGGATAAGAATAACGGGGAAAGAGCCCCATCACATTTTACTGATAAAAAAATAATGACGAAACCTTTGCCCATCAAGTTACATGAACTCACCGGGAGAATAAAAAAAACCCTTACCGAATCATTCGCCGTACCTATATGGGTTATTGCCGAAATAAACGAATTAAGGGTCAACCAAAGCGGACATTGTTACCTTGAATTGATTGAAAAAGATCCTGATTCGGAAAAACTTCTGTCATCGGTAAAAGCAATAATCTGGTCATTTCATTATCGCATTCTTCAGCCCTATTTTGAAACAGCAACGGGGATTTCGTTAGGTCCCGGTATAAAAATCATGGTTCTTGTCAAAGTTGAATATCATCCCATTTACGGGCTAAGTCTTAATATTACCGATATCGACCCTGCCTATACCCTGGGTGATTTTGAAATGAAAAGGCAGCTTATAGTTAAAAAACTGGCCGACGAAGGCATTATTCACCTTAACCGCGAACTTGAATTACCACCAGTATGCCAGCGAATCGCTGTTATTTCGGCCGAAAACGCTGCAGGTTATGGCGATTTTATAAACCAGCTTAAAAACAATCCTTTTAAATATAAATTCTACATACATCTTTTTCCTGCTTTCATGCAGGGAGACAATGCCGAAGAATCAATTACGCGGGCATTGGACCGCATCAACACCCACACAGATATTTTCGATGTGGTGGTAATCATCAGAGGCGGTGGTGCACGCACCGACCTCAGTTGTTTTGACAGCTATTGGATTGCCAGTAATATAGCACAATTCCCGCTGCCTGTCATCACCGGGATAGGGCATGAACGCGACGAAACCATTGCCGATATGGTGGCTAACCAATCGTTAAAAACCCCGACAGCTGTTGCTGAATTTTTCATACAACACAATTATAGGTTCCAATCAGAAATGGTTGAATATTACAACCGCACAAAACTTGTGTTTGATGAAACCATAAAGCAGTATCATTATGAACTTGATGTACTTTCTAAAATTCTTGTACCGAAACTTAAAAACTATATCAGCAACAACAGAAATAAACTGGATATTGAAATACTGAGTGTTAAAAACCTGGCTTATGCTAAAATAGCTCAGAATCAACATATCATAAAAGAAAAACTTACCGAAGTAAAAAGACTGACAGCCAAAAATGTGCTTAAAGCAGGGCAAAAATCACTGCTTCAGCAATCAAGATTAAAATCATCCCTGAAAAAGTACTTCACCCAGAAGTCGCATTACCTGTCTATGGCCAACAGGGCTGCATTGCTGCAGGATCCGGCCAATATCATTGGAAAAGGATACTCCGTTTTGTTTAAAGATGGAAAAATGGTACGTTCAGTCAATGGCATCCATATAGGCGACAATATTACCAATATGCTGAAAGACGGTGAAATAAACAGCAGTGTGGTATAAATACTGATTTTTTATTTCTGTTGATGAGAAAAATCGATTACATTTAGGGTAATTTTTATGCTCATGCACCAACTTCGCTACACCAATATGAAAAGGTTTACTATATTGATTATTTTGAATATTCTGGCAGTAATCACTTTTTCGCAAAACCTGTCAAAAACCGACAGTCTTGAAAAAGTACTGACAAGTGTGACTTCGCCATCCGAAAAAGTGTTTGTTTATCAACAGCTTGCAGTAATATACCGCGAAAACAACCGTATTGACAAAGCCTTTGAGTACGTAGATATGATGGATAAACTGGCAAAGGATATTAAAGATAAAACATTGATTATAAAAACGTTATATTTAAAGGGCACCTGTTTTGCAAAAGCAGGAAATGATAGAAAATCCATCGATATATTTTTGCAAACCCTTCGATTGGCTGAAAAAGAAAAAATTACCCAGGAAAATTCCAATACACTTCTTGGCCTTGGGATTGCCTACAAAAACCTGAATCAATACGATTCTGCACAATTTTTTCTGAAAAAAGCGGAGAATGAATGTTCAGTTTCAGGAATGAAAAGGGAATTGGCTGTTACCTATATGCATCTGGGAAGTATTGATGCCAAACTCAATAATCTTAAAAAAGCGGCCGATTATTACCAGAAGGCACTCGATATACGCAGTAACCTGGGGCTCGATTATGAAAGAGCACAATCGTTAAACAGCCTTGGAACGGTTTATAAAAACATGAAGAACTATGGCAAAGCCATTGAACTATTCAATGCCGCCATTGATATCACTCAAAATATTGACGATCAGGAATTTAAAGCTACACTACTCAACAATATCGGTGGGGTATATTACCATAAGACCGATTACCGCAATGCCCTTGAATATTACCTGCAATCGCTTGAAATAAGACAAAAATCAGGCAATGAGCTTTCAATAGCAGCCTCATACAACAATATTGGATTGATATACAAAGATATAAATCACGCCGACAAGGCCATGGAATATTTCAAAAAAGCCCTTGAAATATACCGCAAAGATGATAATCAGCAATTGATTGCAAACTCATTGAATTATATGGGGAGTGTATGCTGGAAAAATCAGGATTATGACCAGGCACTCGAATATTATTCTGAATGTCTGAAAATCAGGGAAAAATCAAATGATAAAGTATTGATCGCCTCTTCGCTCAACAACCTGGCAATGATATACAAAAACCTGAACCAGACAGAAAAATCAGCTTCAACCTATATGAAAGCGCTTTCTCTCTACGAAACATTGAAAGACAATGTCAATATTGCAGCCATCAATAATAATCTTGGTAATTTATTTTTAAAAAGCGGGGCACATCAAAAAGCCCTTGCCTATTTCGAAAAAGCCTACCAGTTGCGCAAAAATATTGGCGATAAGTATGGCCTCGCTGCTTCAGCCAAAGATATTGCTGAAACTTATAGTGCGCTGGGTCAGATAAAAAAAGCACATCCTTTTATCATAGAAGCCAATGAGCTTGCCATAGAAGTGAACGATGCGGATTTAAAAATTGCAACGCTACTTCAGTTATCAGGTTATTATGAAGCTTCGGGAAAAACGGCTGATGCATTAAACTGCTATAAAAAATTTATGAACGAAAAAAATAAACTGCTCAACGAAGAAAGTATACGAAAAATTGCAGAAATGCAGGTGCGTTATGAAGCTGTACAGATGGAGAGGGAAATTGGATTTCTCAATCGCGACAAACAACTCAAAGAACTTGAAATTGCCCGCAACCAGGAATCGATTAAAAGACAACGGATTACAATTTATGGTGCCATTTTGTTTCTTGCTGTTACTGCCCTTTTTTCACTCATTTTACTCAAACAAAACAGGAAAATTAAAAAGGCTTTCAAATTGCTGGAAATTAAAAATGCAGAAATAAGCAGGCAAAAGGACGAAATTGAAGTACAAAAAACTGAAATTCAGAAACAGCGGGATATTGCCACGGCACAGCGCGACAAAATTGCCTGGCAGAAACAACGAATTACCGATAGTATAGAATATGCATCCAAGATTCAGAATGCCGTTTTGCCTCCAGACGAATCGATCAGGAATATTCTGCCAAACCATTTTATTTATTTCCGTCCACGCGATATTGTGAGCGGTGATTTTTACTGGATAACCCAACTGGGAAATAAAAAAATTGTTGCCGTTGCCGACTGTACAGGACATGGTGTGCCAGGCGCCTTTATGAGTATGCTGGGAGTGGCATTTCTTAACGAAATTATTAACCGCAACGAACTCACCGAGGCCAATGAAATACTTGACCATCTGCGCGATAATGTTATAAAATCGTTGCATCAGGACAACGAAAATACCAAAGCCCATGATGGAATGGATATGGCCTTGTGCATCATTGAAAACGATATGTTGCAATTTGCTGGTGCCAACAATTCAATTTACCTGGTACGAAATGGCCAACTGGCAGAAATACAGGCAGATAAGTTTCCTGTGGGCGTTCATACCACCGAATATGAAAAATTTACCAACAATACCATAAAACTGCAACACAATGATATGCTTTATCTTTACACCGATGGATACTCTGATCAGTTTGGCGGAGCAGACAGCCGTAAATTACTGACAAAAAATTTTAAAAAAGTATTACTCGATATTCATCAAAAATCTTGTGAAGAACAACGCGAAAAACTCGATGAATATTTCAACCTTTGGAAAGGAAATAACAAACAGGTTGATGATATTCTGGTACTTGGAATTAAAATTTTGCTTTGAATAAAGGCACCTGAACACTTTATGCGACGTTTTTCTGATTCCGATAAAATGGATAACTTTACAGCCAGATTTAGAAAAAAATTGCTGATTACTTTGTATTGCAATCATATTAAGAAGGGAAAAGAGATTATTGACAATTTGTTAATAAAATGAAAAATAAAGCAGGTATATTGGCTTTATGGAAAAAGTTGTTTATCACAACATCCTGTATCGTTACTTTTCTGTCTTTGGTTTATGCAGGAAATATAAATCCGACTTCTCAGAAAAAAACCCATAACATTAAATTCAAACGAATATCCATCAACCAGGGATTGTCGCAAAGCACTATATATTGTATGTTGCAGGACAGGTATGGCTTTATGTGGTTTGGAACCGAAAATGGCCTGAATAAATATGATGGTTTTTCTTTCAGCGTTTACCAGCATAATCCGGCTGATTCAACAAGCATTTCAGGAAACCGGGTTCTGGCTCTGTTTGAAGATCATGCAGGCAATTTATGGATCGGGACCATTGGGGGCGGACTTTCAAAATACAATCGCTTTTCTGATTGCTTTGACAATTTCATGAATGATCCTAATAACACCAACAGCCTGTCGAACAACAGGGTAATGAGTATTTATGAAGATCATAACGGGTTTTTATGGATTGGAACTGCAGGTGGTGGCCTGAATAAATTTGATCCTAAAACCCGACAATTTTTGCATTACCTGCCTGAACTTGCCAATATTAATACCCTCAGCAATAGTATTGTCAGGGCTATTGTGGAAGATCGAAACGGTATTATTTGGGTAGGCACCGACGGAGGTGGACTAAACGAATTTGACCCCATAACAGGATCATTTAAACGGATTAAAGCCGATAGAGATCAGGAGAATATAATACCCGACAATTCTGTCAGAACACTCCACATCGACAGGTATGGCATGCTTTGGATTGGTTCAAATGCCGGGTTATCAGTCTACAATCCTCAAAACGAAGAAAAAAAACATTTCCGGCATAATGATTCCGATCCTTTCAGTATTTCCGATGATTTTATCTATTCCATTTTTGAAGACAACCGTGGCAGAATCTGGGTTGGAACAAACAATGGACTTAATCTGTTTCAACGAGATACAAAACATTTTATCTCTTATTTCAACGACCCGAATGATCTTAACAGCATCAGCAATAATATAATACGATCTATTTACCAGGACCGCTCAGGCCTTTTCTGGATCGGAACTTTCAGGGGAGGTATCAATAAATTTGAATTCGATTATCTGAAGTTTATTCATTTCAGGTCATCAGCCAGGTTTCCAAACAGCCTTAATCATAGTGTTGTAAGTGCAATTTTTGAAGATTCACAGGGAAACTTATGTCTTGGCACATGGGGTGGTGGATTGAATATCATCGATCCTGCTTGGAACCGCATGGAGCCATATATACACAATGCATCCGACAAAGAAAGCCTCAGCAACAATATTATAACCTGTATCACCGAAGATAAGTTCAAAAATTTATGGATTGGAACGTACGAAAACGGGATGAACCAATTTGACCATAAAACCCGAAAATTTAAGAGAATTGAAGCTAACTCCAGGCCTGGAGCACTCAGCAACAACAGGATTATGGCAATATTACCCGATTCTTCCGGCAATTTATGGGTTTCGACTTTCGGAGGCGGGTTGAATTATTATGATCACAAAACCGGTAAATTTACGCAATTTATGGTTGACGAGCTTGTTTCTAATTGTTTGAGCAATAACAGAATATGGCCACTTGCCTATGACCGGGACGGAAATTTATGGATAGGGACTGACGGTAGTGGCATCGATAAACTTGATCTCCGTACGCGTACCTTTTATAATTATCATCACGAACCAAAAAACCCAAACAGTATCAGCGATAATGTAATTATTACCATATTTACCGATAATTCCGGAATGATCTGGATTGGAACTGATGGCGGAGGGCTGAACCGCTTTGATCCAAAAACGGGTAATTTTAAATCGTACCGCACAACTGACGGGCTACCCAATGATGTAGTTACAGGGATACTTCAGGATAAATCAGGATTTCTATGGATTTCGACCCACAGGGGGCTGACCAGGTTTTCACCCGAAAACGGCATATTCAATACTTATTCAGAGGAAGAAGGATTGCAAAGTAATGAATTTAACGAAGGTTCATGTTTTTATTCATCTGATGGCACGATGTATTTTGGGGGAGTAAATGGTTTTAATGCATTCATTCCTGAAAATGTAAAGCCTAATCCTACCATTCCGCAGATAGCCATTACCAATATCATGCTGATGTATCATCCTATAAAAATTGGCCGGAAATCACCTTTAAAACGTCAAATCAACTTTACCGATGAAATTTCGTTTTATCATAATCAGAATGTTATTTCTCTCGAATTTTCGGCATTGACCTTTTCAAACCCCGAGAATAACCTATACAGTTATATGCTTGAAGGTTTTGACAAAACATGGTCAGAACCATCGAACAGACGATTTGTTACATACACAAACCTTAATCCGGGGAAATATGTTTTCAGGGTGAAAACGGCCAGTGCCGACCGGATATGGAATAATGAAGAAAAAGTCCTGAAAATTACCATAATTCCACCTTTCTGGTTTACCTGGTGGTTTATTGCCTTAGTGACAGGTGTCGCCGGTGGGATAGTTTTTTATATCTTGAGAAAAAGAGAACATATTATCAGGAACGAACGAAAAAAACTGGAAGAAATCATTGCAAAACGCACCAAGGAAATTCAAAAACAAAAAGAAGAACTCGAAAAAGCCAATATTGAAATAAAACAGAGTTCAGTACTCAAAGAAATGTTTCTGGCAAATACCAGCCACGAAATAAGAACTCCGCTCAATGTTATCAATGGTTTTACCAATTTGTTACTGAACACCCCTATCGACGAAAAACAAAAGGCCTATCTTGAAAATATTAAAAACTCAAGCAATAACCTCAATATATTAATTAACGATATCCTTGACTTTTCAAAAATTGAAGCCGGAAAACTTAGTCTGGAAGAAATTGATTTTAATTTCCGCGATGTGATACATAGCATTATCAGCTCAAATTCAATAAAAGCCAACGAAAAGAAACTCAAATTTACTTATCATATCGATGATAATATACCGCCTATTTTAAATGGTGATCCTTTGAGGCTTCACCAGATATTGCTCAATCTTTTGCAAAATGCCATCAAATTTACCGAAGAAGGGG
This sequence comes from uncultured Bacteroidales bacterium, assembly GCA_964559985.1. GTDB lineage: Bacteria > Bacteroidota > Bacteroidia > Bacteroidales > CAZLJX01 > CAZLJX01. The sequence continues at coordinate 68,456 of CAZLJX010000013.1, read as the reverse complement.
GAAGTGTTTCGCTTTTGATTGACAAACACCAGGAAACCAATTCAGATATAACAATTATCTTTAAAATTGCTGATACCGGAATAGGAATTCCGACCGAAAAACTCAGCTCTATATTCAACAGTTTTACCCAGATAAGGCAAAGCTCTGCACGGTTATATGGTGGCACGGGTCTCGGTCTGTCAATCGTCAAGCGGCTGGTCGATCTTCATGCAGGAGAAATTAAGGTTCAAAGCCGTGAAAACGTCGGGTCGGAGTTTATTGTTAAACTCAGGTATAAAAAATCTGACAAACAAAATATTGAAAATCTTGAACCCACTTACCGTATCAGGAAAAATGAACAACTTTCGGCGCTGCATATCCTGCTGGTCGAAGATAACGAAATTAATACTGCCCTGGCTTGCGATACTATTTTGCTTTACAACAACAACATTAAAATCGATGTGGCAGTCAATGGATTGGAAGCCATAAAAAAAGCTTCTGAAATTCTTTATGATATTATAATAATGGATATTCAGATGCCAGAAATGGATGGCTATGAAGCAACACAGCACATCAGGGAAAAATTACCAGAGCCTTACTCTAAAGTTCCTATTCTTGGAATGAGTGCCCATGCCATGCAGGAAGAAAGGGAAAAATGCTTCGTGTGCGGTATGAATGATTACCTTACCAAACCTTTTGTCCCAGAAAAATTATTTGAAAAAATTGAACTTCTCACACATATCGGAGCTCAACCAGCTTTGTCAGAATACACCTATAATGCTTCAGAAAAGGCGACAAGCCTTAAAATAATTGATCTGACACTACTCAACAGCACTTATAGAAATGACCATCAAAAAATTGCCAGAATCCTCAAACTTTATTTAAAGAATATTCCTGCCAATCTGAAGGAACTTGAAATTTCGAGCCAGAAAAAAGACAAGCAAAGTTTAAGGGTTACAGCTCATTCTCTAAAAACATCATTTAATTATATTGGTCTTAACAGCGCACGTGACATTTGCAAATCAATAGAAAACGATTGTATATCGGGCAAACAGGATGTTTTTTTTGACCCGCTCATCGGGAAAATAAAATCTGAATGGGAAAATGCTGAGCATGAAATAAGAAATCATCTCCTTTTTTTAAAATAATTTACTGATAGAAAATACTTTAACAAAAAATTCTTCATCCAAATCTGAAATATAGCTATTTTCATTACTTTAAATGATTTTGAATTTCCGATTTTATTTTTCAATTTCGGTTGATTTTTAATTGATAAAATGTTAATGAATTCAGCCTGCAAGGTTATATAAATCATGAAAAAAATGAAAAAAATAATCACATTGGTTTTTCTTGTACTTAGCATCATAACCAGGCTAGTTTCACAGGATATGAGTGATAGCCTCAAAACCCTTGTATCGGTTGCCACAAAAGAAAAAAATCCGCATCTTTTAAACGAACTCGCCCGTAAATATTCCGGATCAACCAACGAAATGTCAATTCATTTCTCGCAACTGGCACTAGAGCTGGCCGAAAAAAACAACAACACGCTCGAAGCTGCTCTGGCACTTAACAACCTTGGAATTATTTATTATGAAAAAAACAATTTTGAAAAAGCCCTTGAATATTTTCAGAAAGCCTTACGGGCAGCTTTTACCCTGAACAATAAATATGAAATTGCCAACCTGATGAAGAAAATAGGTATTATCTATGTCAATATGAACGACATGAATAAAGCCATGATTTATTTTCAGCAAACCCTTGGATTATATCAAAAACTTGATTTCGCCGATAAACAAGCGGAGGTATACATGAATATCGGCGATATTTATCACTTATGGAACGATTATCCGAAAGCTCTTGAGAATTATCAAAAATCACTCGAAATATACCGTCAGCTTGATAATAAAATTTTCATGGCCGACCTCCTCACTAAATCCGGAAGTGTCCTGAACATCACAAAGCAATTTGATGATGCCATAAAGTCACTTGATGAAGCATTTCTGATATACCATCAGACCGATAATATGAAAGGAATTATCAATACCCTGAATCTGAAAGGCAATGTATATTTCAATATGAAATTATACGACAAAGCCCTTGATTGCTATAAAAAATCATTCGATATCAATGAAAAAGCAGGTGATGTCATTGCACTTGCCGAAACCTACAAAAATATCGGCGATGTTTATAAAGCCGGAAACAAACATTCAAAAGCCCGCAAGGCTTATCTTTCGAGCCTTGAAATAGCTGACTCCCTTAACCTCAGATTCATTAAAATAAGTACTTATAAAGCACTTTACGAACTTGACTTTATTCAGAATAACAACAAGGATGCCTTATATTTTTACCAACAGTATGTTGGCTTGCGGGACAGTCTGTTTACAAGCCCCGTGGAAAAAACCCATGAAATTGAAAATCAGAGCGATTGTGAAAAGAAACTGTTGGAAAAAGATCGTAAAATAACCCATCTGATCGCTGTAAATCGTTGGTTGTGGGTACTTTCAGGGATACTTTGTTTTGCTGGTGTTCTTTACCTGGTAAAATATTACACCCGTAAAATTAAGGAAGGGAAAATTGGCTATCTCGATATCCATCCACATGATTACCCGGAAAACCAGCGCCGGTAATTCCCATGTTTACTTATTCATTTCTAAATCTTTAAACGAAAGCGTATAAATATTCTGCTTTGCTGTACGTGTCTGTTCACTTGAAATAAATATAGTATCATTCAGCAGGTAAATTCCTTCACACTGCAAGCCTTTAAGGTCGGCTAGTTCATAACGAATATAACTTGTATTGGCACCACACTGCGGAATCAACCCTGTGGATAAAAACAGGTAAGTGTTAAAATTCCTGTAGCCAAGTAAAAACAATCCCGGGTACTGATAATCAAAAAATGCAGCAGTAACATGAAAACCTACAGGAAATTCACCACGGCGTATAGCAACCTTTTCAGAACCGTTAACCGGAAGGCTGTAGATAACCGTTGAATTGCCAATCCATTGCTTCGAAAACAAATAAATAGAATCGTTTTGCATAACCATAGCCTCGCAATCAAAATCAGTCGAATCAAAAACATGGCTGGAATTAACCACATAATCTTCAAACGAGAAATCAATCCGGCCGACGTTTACCGCTTCTGATAAATTCTCTGGAGGAAAATCTGTTTTATAAACACATAAATTGGTACGATCTCCGAAATTATTACCAAAATCGCCGATGCAAGCCGTGCCTTGATGTAAAATGATTTCTTCCCAATCTACATTCATCGCATTCCTGATAAAAATACGCTTGACTATCTGGCCATTACGACCAATCTGGTAAATACAATTCTGCCCGCCACTGTCGTTGATCAGATAAAAGGAATTGTCCGAAATAAAAAATCCTGAATTTTCATCAAGTTCCCCGGGAAGTGAATCGAATAAAGGTTTTATTTTATTTTGTATTACGATGTCATAAACATCATTCTGTGTCTTGCCTATAATAGAAATAATGCAAAAAAAAACTCCGAGAAAATATTTTAAATTCCGCATGACCGGTTTTAAAAAAATGAAATATCGTAAAATAAATAACAATTAGCAAAAAAAAGAAACAGAATGATGATCATCAATTTGATTTTTAAGTAAATTTACCATGATATAATCCGATACTGCAGCATGATACGAATAAAACCCTTTTTGTTGGCCATGTGCCTTTTTTATGGATGTAACGGACAAAATAATACCAGAAATATGGAAATCCCTAAGCCAGTCAACCGGAAACCGGCTGTTGCCGGTCAATTTTACCCTTCAGATCCCGAAATTCTGAAAAACGACCTTTCGGGTTACTTCAGGAATGCAGTTACCAAACCCAGAGAAAACATTTTCGCCATTATTTCACCACATGCTGGTTATGTTTTTTCGGGACAGATAGCAGCCGAAGCATTTTCGGCCATTAACCCTGAACAAAAATACCAGCATATTTTTGTGCTTGCACCAAGCCACCGGTCGGCCTTTGAAGGAGCTTCGGTTTACACACGCGGAAATTACGAAACCCCGCTCGGGGAGGTACTGGTGGATCGTGAACTGGGGTTAGAAATTATCACCAAAAATAAGGTGATGTCTTTTTCTGATAATGCTCATTTACAAGAACATAGCCTCGAAGTACAACTACCCTTTTTACAATACAGGCTTAAAAATGAATTTAAAATTGTTCCTATCATTATTGGTACACAATCGCCGGAAATATGCAGGCAGATTGCTGCCGTTTTAAAACCTTACTTCACATCCGGCAACCTGTTTATTATCAGTTCCGATTTTTCGCATTATCCGAAATATACCGACGCAAAACTGGCCGATAGTCTGACTGCTGAAAAAATTGTCAGCAACAATCCCAATGCATTAATTCAGTTTGTGAATCAACCCGATCATGCTGAAATGGACAACCTTGCTACCCATCTGTGTGGCATAGGCCCTGTGCTTACCCTGATGTATATGACAAAAAGCCAGGAAAGTTATAAGTACGAAAAGCTACGATACCAAAATTCAGGCGATACACCTTATGGAGATAAATACCGCGTGGTAGGTTACTGGGCAATAGGAGTAACATGCAGTGAAACTGGATTTTCGCTTAATGAACAGGAAAAAGAACTGCTTCTGCACATTGCCAGGCAAACCCTCGAAAACCATTTTAATGATAAAGATCTATTTATTCCTGATGATAATACCCTGTCGCCCAATCTTAATCAGCCATTGGGAGCATTTGTTTCCCTTTATAACGGCGATGACCTGAGAGGTTGCATTGGGAGATTTGAGCCCGGTATTCCACTTTATAAAGTAGTTTCCGAAATGGCTTTGGCAGCCGCAACGCAGGATCACCGCTTTTCACCGGTTACTAAAAAAGAACTCAGCTCATTACGTATTGAAATTTCAGTGCTTACGCCCATGAAAAAAATTTCGGATTACCATGAAATTGTGCTTGGCAAACATGGGATATATATACGTAAAGGACTTTATGGCGGAACATTTCTGCCTCAGGTTGCCGATAAAACCGGTTGGACACTGGAAGAATTCCTTGGCCATTGTGCCCGCGACAAAGCCGGTATAGGTTGGGATGGCTGGAAAAATGCCGAAATATATACCTACGAAGCCATTGTTTTCTGCGAACATAATAATTGATAATCTTTTAACTTCAAAATATTAATAAAAACAACGTATCATGATGAAAATGATTGGATTCCTTTTTTTAATGATGGCTGCACTTGCTGGTTGCCAAAGAAGCGATATACAGTCAGCTAAAGAAGAAATGATGCAGGCCGACCGCGATTTTTCAAAGCTATCGGAAAGCGACGGAATGAATAAAGCTTTCCTCACATATTTCGACAGTGCAGGGGTTTTGTTACGTTCGAACCATAAACCTACCATTGGAATTGCTGAGATCAGAAAACTCTATACACGTCCTGATGAAGGTTTTACCCTTACCTGGGAACCTGTTTACGGAGATATCAGTACTTCATGCGATCTGGGATTTACTGTCGGAATATGGACACTCACCACCGAAGGCAATACTTCCAAAGGAACCTACCTGAGTGTATGGCGCAAAAACAAGGAAGGAAAGTGGAAACTTGCTGCCGATACCGGTAATGAAGGAATAGGTGAATAAAAGAAAAGAGACTGCCTGATTACTTGTTAAGGTTTGTTTTGACAGTCCCTGTGAGTGTATAAAAAGGGTTAACAATGCGAGTGCTAATAATGATCAACTTCCATGCCATTATTATTTAGTTGCTTACAATCAAGCAATTTAGTAAAAAATCAAGCATTACAGCATTGTACGGAAAAACATCACACACTGTCCGGAAACGGACAAAATTAAAAAGAGATATTAAAAAATCCAGCAAAAGTTTTTCATCAGCAGGCAATGTCAGGTTGCTTCATTATTCTGAACAAATTCATTCATCAGATTTTTTTGATACTGCATTATTATAAATATTGAAAATCAATAACTTAATATTTTTTATACACATACTAAAAATATCGCTAATTTTGTTGTTTCAAATGGGTAGCAAAAATGCATGCAAACAGGAATAAATCTATCGTATGAAAAAACTTTATAATCCTTTTTTTGAACAAGCTTTTCATTGTTTCGGATGCAGTCCTGAAAACAAATACGGTTTGCAGCTCGACTTCTGGGAAGACGATGAAGGAGTTCTGGCATATTATAATCCACAAGCACACCATGAAGGTTACCCCAATGTTATACATGGTGGCATACAGGCAACCTTGCTCGACGAAGTAGCCGCATGGGTTATTTATGTAAAATTACAGACATCAGGAGTTACAGCTTCCATGCAGGTCAAATTCAGGAAACCGGTTTTCACCAATAAAGGAGAGATTATCATTAAGGCAAAAGTGAAAGAGGTAAACCGCCGGATAGCCCAGATTGAAGCATGGATAGAAGATATTGAAAAAAACAGGTTATGTGAAGCGGTATTGGACTATTTTATCTACCCCACACAGGTAGCGAAAGAAAAATATCGTTACCCCGGCGTCGAAGCATTTTATAAACAGATATATCGTGATAAAAAAAACCTTGGTTGTATACTTGATAGTTAAATACTTTAAGAAGCTGAAAATGCAGCTTTTCAATAAAATTTTCATTTTCAAAGAACCAATTCGTATTAAAAATAGTTAATTTTGCGTTACTTAATCATTGTGAAATTTATATGCTTTCAGTCAAAATAAACGATAATGTTTTCTTTACCGGATCGAATGACCGCCGCACTGCTCTTTTCGAAAATCACTGGCCACTCGAGAACGGTGTTTCCTACAACAGTTACCTGATTACTGACCAGAAAACCGCATTAATCGATACCGTTGAAGCCGGGCAAATTGAAGATCTTTTAAACAAAATTAAAAGCCTGCTTTCAGGACGTACGCTTGATTACCTTGTAATTAATCACATGGAGCCCGACCATTCGGCTGCTATACGTGCATTGGTGCGCGAATATCCCGAAATACAACTTGTCGGAAACAGCAAGACATTTCCGCTGCTCGAAGGGTTTTACGGCAATTTTAACCATAAACATACTGTAGCCGAAGGCGAAATACTCGATCTGGGTAAACACCAGCTTACCTTTTACATGATGCCTATGGTACATTGGCCCGAAAGTATGGTGACCTTCGATAAAACATCAGGAATCCTTTTCAGCAACGATGCATTCGGAGGTTTTGGCGCTCTTGATGGCGGAATTTTTGATTATGAAACAGATATTTCGTTTTACGAACCTGAATTGAGGCGCTATTATTCCAATATTGTCGGGAAATATGGCAATCAGGTTCAGAAAATCATGGAAAAAGTTGCGGGGCTTGATGTTAAGATTATAGCTCCTTCCCATGGCCTTTTATGGAAAGAGAAAATACCATGGATTATAGAAAAATACCACGACTGGAGCACTTATAAAGCTTCAAAAGGTGTTGTGATCGTTTACGGATCGCTTTATGGCAATACCGGAAAAACAGCCGATGCCATTGCGCGTTATCTGGCCGAAGAAGGCATAAAGCATATCCGGGTTTTTGATGCATCAAAAACACATATTTCGCATATTATCAGTTATATATGGGAATATCAGGGTTTGGTCATCGGAACAGCAGCCTATAATGGTTCAATTTTTTCGCCGGTGAGCCATATCATGCATCATTTTAAAAATGTTCCGCTGAAAAACAGGATAGTCGGGCTTTTTGGAAATGCCTGCTGGGGAAGTGCGGTGCGCGAACTGAAAAAGATGGCTGAAGAATGCCAGCTTGATTTGGTGATGGAACCATCCGAATCGAAATGCACACCTAAAGACCAGGATTTTGAATATGCACGTCAACTGGCAAAAGCCATGGCAAAAAAATTAGGTAATAATTAATTCAAATGGATATGGATAAGCTTATCATTCATCCCACCAACAATTCGCCGCAGATATATTTTGATTATGATGCTGGCTTAATCGAAATACGTGGTCGCTCGGTTCCTGAAAACGGAATTAAATTTTTCGAACCACTTTTCGAATGGGTGAAAAAATATATCCAGCATCCTAAACCCCAGACTGTTGTTAAAGTTTTTATTGAATATTTTAATACTTCTTCATCAAAAAACCTGCTGCAGATATTCAAAATCCTTGAATCGGTGCATGGAAAGACCACTCATGTGAGGATGCAATGGTATTTTCACGATGACGATATGGAAGAAGTGGGCGAAGATTACCAGATGCTTGTAAAAGTTCCGTTTGAATTTTACGAAGCCGATCTCTGATAATAAGCTATAATTTATTTATCTATAACCGGTTAATGGTCTTTCTGATTTCAGAAAGATCTGTCAATAATTTTTCCAGGAAATCAAGATGCAACATATTGGCTCCGTCAGAAAGGGCAGAAGACGGATCGGGATGTGTTTCGAGGAAAATACCATCGGCACCGGCTGCTATGCCAGCCCTTGCAAGGGTATTGATCAGTTCAGGACGGCCACCGGTAACACCACTTGATTGATTGGGCTGCTGCAATGAATGGGTGATATCGAGTATAACCGGACATCCTGTTTGTTTCATGACGGGGATACTTCTCATATCTACGATCAGGTCATGATAACCAAATTGCGTTCCCCTGTCGGTGAGCATCACTTTTTCGTTACCCTCGGCCCTGACTTTGTCGGCAGCAAATTTCATGGCTTCGGGCGATAAAAACTGCCCTTTTTTAATATTCACCACTTTACCGGTATGGGCTGCAGCAATCAGCAGGTCAGTCTGACGGCATAAAAATGCAGGAATCTGCAATACATCAACATATTGGGCAGCAAGGGCGGCTTCGTTGGCAGCATGAATATCGGTAACCACAGGAATTTTAAAATAATTACGTACCTCGGCAAGCAATTCAAGTGCTTTTTCATCACCAATTCCGGCAAAAGAATCACCACGCGAACGGTTGGCTTTACGGTAGGATGCTTTAAAGATGTATGGAATCTGAAGAATGCTGGTTATTTTCAGGGCTTTTTCAGCAATCATAAACAGATTATCGCGGCTTTCGACCACACATGGGCCTGCAAGCAGAAAAAAGCTGCCCGAACCGGTATTTTTAAGAAACGGAATCTGGAACTGGTCTATCATACAGATAAATATTAATAATCATATTTTCCTTGCCACCATTGGTGTAAACGACTTTTAACCGCATTTTCCTGCTGGTTTTCCTGAGGTGAATAAAAGGTTGAATTTACCAGTTTTTCGGGTAAAAATTCCTGGTTAACAAAATTTCCGTCAAAATCATGTGCATACTGGTAGTTTTTCCCGTAACCAAGGTCTTTCATCAGGTGAGTTGGTGCATTGCGCAAGTGAAGCGGAACAGGCTGGTTACCTGTCTGTTTTACCTTATTTAATGCTGCATCAATGGCAAGGTATGCTGAATTGCTCTTTGGTGATGTTGCAAGATAAATTGCAGTTTCAGAAAGAATGATCCTTGCTTCAGGCATACCGGTTTTGTGAATGGCGTCAAAACAGGTATTGGCCAGCAACAAGGCATTAGGATTGGCAAGGCCAATATCTTCGGCAGCAAGAATGAGTAACCGCCTGGCAATAAATTTAATATCCTCTCCCCCTTCAAGCATGCGAGCAAGCCAGTAAACGGCTGCGTTGGGGTCGCTTCCCCTTACCGATTTGATAAAAGCTGAAATAATATCGTAATGCATCTCCCCCATTTTATCGTAAACGGCAATGTTCTGCTGCAAAACATCAGTCACCATGGCATTGTTGATGATAATTTCTTCAGCGTCAATGGTTGAAGATATCATTTCAATGATATTAAGCAATTTCCGGGCATCGCCCCCCGAAAACCGGAATAAAGCTTCCTTTTCAGCGAAAGTAATCTTTCGGTTTTTAAGGTAAAAATCAGTTTTTAAGGTATGTTGAATAAGTTCATCAAGTTCATCGGCTTCAAGGTTTCTGAGAATATATACCTGGCATCGGGATAACAAGGGTGGAATCACCTCAAACGAAGGATTTTCAGTGGTAGCGCCAATCAGGGTTACCACTCCCTGTTCAACTGCTCCCAGCAGACTATCCTGCTGTGATTTGCTAAAGCGGTGAATTTCGTCGATAAATAAAATGGGATTCGGGCGGCTAAAGAACTTATGTTTTTTAGCTTCTTCGAGCGTTTCCCGTACATCTTTCACCCCCGAATGAACTGCACTGAGCTGAAAAAACGATCTGTCCTGACTTTGGGCAATAATACGGGCAAGGGTAGTTTTTCCCACACCCGGAGGCCCCCAGAGAATCATAGATGCGATATTGCCCGTATCGATCATTTTCCGGATAACCCCTGATTCGCCAACCAGATGTTTCTGCCCGATAAAGTTTTCAATGGTAGCTGGTCTCATGCGTTCAGCCAGCGGAAGGTTTGAAACCATATGCCTTGTTTTACACGCAAAATTATGCTTTTAACTTTTTCAGACAATTGAAATACCAATTATTTTATCTTTTCCGTTTGATGAATGAAAAGGAATAATGTATTTTTGCAAAAATCAATCTATGAAAAAAATAACCAATATCGACCGTTTCCTGATGTGCCGCACCATTGCTTTTGTTGGAGCAACACCCAACAAAAAACTTGGCAATATTTTCTATATCAACATGAAAAAGAAGGGATTTCATGTTATCCCAGTCAATCCAAATTATCAGCAGGTCGAAAATGATGTATGTTATCCGACCATCAGCCAACTTCCCGAAAAACCGGAAGGAGTTTTGATTTTTACACCCAAAAGGGTTACCGAATCCATTGTCGATGAAGCCATTAAATCAGGAATTAACAACATTTGGATACAACTGGAAAGTGACACGCCATGTGCTGTTCAGAAAGCAAAAGAAGCCAATATTAACCTGGTTTATGGCAAATGTATCATGATGTTTGCCGAGCCGGTAAAAGGCATTCATAAATTTCACCGGTTTATCAATAACCTGCTATTACGGAACCGATGATGTATTTTCCTGACCCTGCAATAAAAAAGCAATAATTCAGTATTATTTCCGTATCCAAATATAAAAAATATGAAACTGCGATTTTTTCTAACCATTTTAACAGCATTGATTATCCTGCATTTTGAATCATGTAAAAAAGACGATAAAACTGACTATTCAGGCCAAATTCTCACCCTGTCGGATATGGCTGTAAGAAGGGCAACTGTAAACCTTACAGACTCAGCCGTTACCCGTATTTTCAGCACCACCTACAGCGATACAAACGGAAAATTTAACATGTACGATCTTGATAACGGGAAATACCGCCTTACCTTTAAACGAACCGGATTTACTGACACATCCTATTTTATTCAGATAGGAACGGCTACTCAGAACGTATTTCATATCAGGGGAGGTTCATCGCTCAAAGGCAACCTTATTGACGGGAAAACCGGACTTGGAATGCAGAAAGCAAGACTTTATTTTTACAACCTTGCAAAACTGAGCGCTTCGCCTGCCGATACTGCCAGCGAATATATCATTGACCCTGATGCCAATGGATATTTTTCAAACAGCGATGTACCGGTTGGTGTTTTCTTTTGCACCATCAGGGCAAAGGGTTATATGGTAAAAAGCATTAAATACCTTGACATGCAGGAAAACGACACTACCGAACTTAACAATATTGTGATATCGGAAGGTGTTGGCATGGATACAATCCGTTTTTTACTAAGCTGGAATCATCCGAATGTCAATCTCGATGCCCATCTTACCGGACCTTTATCCGGTTCACCGGAGCTTTTCCATTGCTGGGCTGGCAACAAGAATCCCCAGGGGAGTTTTGCCACCATGTTACTATCGGACGAAGATGGCATAGGGCCCGAAATAATTGAAATAACCGGACTTTTGAACGGTACTTATCATTTATGGGTGCATAACCAGACTGATACAACCTCAACGGGTTCGTCCACCATTGGTACTTTGGCCCGTATTGAAGTTTACAACTTTGAAGGCCTGATTCAGACCATCACTGCACCTGAAGCTACAACAGGAAATGCATGGGAGGTTTTTGAAATGAAGGTTACAGGTAAGAACTTCAGTATAACAGCAAAGAACCATTATTTTATGTATTACCCGTAAAACTTACCACTTCATTATACAAGCCATGCTACGTGCTGCCAATGACACCATTTGTGCACCTGCTACCCCCGGAGGGTCAGGTGCTATTGCTGTTATCAGGCTAAGCGGTCAAAAATGCCTTGAAATAATGCAGCATTGCATTATCAAACAACCGGCCAAAAAAAATATTGTAAAATTACCCCCACGAGAGGCCGTTCTGGCTTATATTCATCATAACCAACATATCATAGACCAGGTTATTGTTATCTTTTTCAAAGCGCCTTTTTCCTATACCGGAGAAGAAATGGTGGAGATCAGTTGCCATGGATCGGATTACATTCAGCAAAAAATATTGGAAGTTCTGATATTTTACGGAGCAAGGATGGCAGAGCCTGGCGAGTTTACCATGAGGGCATTCCTGAATAAAAAAATCGACCTTTCACAGGCGGAAGCTGTGGCTGATTTAATTGCTGCCCGTTCTGAAGCATCGCACCGTATTGCCTTAAATCAGATGAGAGGTGGATTTTCAACACAATTGCAACAGTTAAGGCAGCAGTTACTGGAAATTACAGCCCTTTTTGAACTCGAACTTGATTTTGCCGAAGAAGATGTAGAATTTGCCGATCGCAGCCAATTGCTCAACCTGCTGGGAAAAACCATGGAACTGGTTAAAAACCTTGCTGATACTTTCAGTTACGGAAATGCAATAAAAAACGGAGTACCAGTTGTGATTGCCGGGAAACCCAACGTTGGCAAATCGACCCTTTTAAATATCCTTTTAAACGAAGAAAAAGCCATAGTATCCGAAACCGCAGGAACAACACGCGATGCCATTGAAGACACCATGATAATCAATGGAATTTGTTATCGTTTTATCGACACAGCCGGACTACGCCATACCAGCGACGAAATTGAATCCAAAGGAATTCATATTGCACATCGTAAAATTGACCAGGCTTCAGTTATTATCCTGCTGCTCGATGCAACCCATTCCGAGGGAGAAATGGCTGATTCAATAGCTTATGTTAAAAAACGTATAGCCGGAAAAAACAAAAAGCTCATTTTTGTCCTCAACAAAATAGATTGTATTACTAATGCTGATATTTTAGTTGAAAAAATAAAAACACAGGTAGGTCCTCACGAACCTGTAGTGGCTATTTCGGCAAAACATCACCAGCATATCGGGTTGTTGCATCAGCTTCTTTTAGAGGCTGCCGGAGCTGATAAAATATCGGAACAGGATTTTATTGTTACCAATGCCCGTCATTATGAAGCGCTCAGGGCGGCCGAACAAGCTATAGAACGTTCGGTTAAAAGCCTGCGGCAGAATGTATCACACGAGTTTGTTGCGCAGGATATCCGCGAATCAATTTACTATATTGGCACGATTACTGGTGAAATAGCTGTAAACGAAGTGCTTGGACATATTTTTAGTCATTTTTGCATTGGAAAATAAACCATCGTTTTTTAATTTCCAAAATAAAAAATTAATTCCCCTGTTTTAAAAATGCAACCAATTACTTAACTTTATTGAAAATTTCTGCATATGAGCTACACACCTAAACTTTCTGCCGTAAGAAGGGAAATTTTTCAGGAAGAATTATCATCAGAATACTTTGATTTAGTGGTAATTGGTGGTGGTGTTACCGGTGCAGGGATTGCCCTTGATGCCGCATCAAGAGGGCTGCGTACGGCATTGATCGAAGCCCGTGATTTTGGCGAAGGCACATCAGGCCGGACTACCAAACTGGTTCACGGAGGGTTGCGTTACCTTGAACAGATGGAATTCAATTTGGTACGCAAAATGGGACATGAACGCGAACTCCTATACCAGCACGCGGCACATATCATTTCACCGCAACGTATGTTGCTCCCTGTTACCGTCGATGGCAAACTTACCAGGCCTTATGTTTGGGCAGGCTTATGGATATATGACAAATTAGCCGGCGTTAAACCCTCAGAAAAACATAAACGTCTTAAAAGAGAGGACACCCTCAGCATTGAGCCTTTACTCGACAATCCCAGGCTAAAAGGAGGCGCATTATATTATGAATATGCTACCAGCGACAGCCGGCTTGTAATTGAAATCATCAAAACAGCTGCTTTCTATGGTGCTATATGCCAGAATCATTGTATTCTGAAAGCATTTATTAAAAAAGAGGGAAAAATAACAGCCGTTGATGTTCATGATGTCATTGCAGGAATTGATTACCGCATTTATGCACGGCAGATTGTCAATGCCACCGGCATCTGGGTTGATGAAGTCAGGCAGCTTGATGATCCGAAAATTAAAAAAATTCTGAAAATCACGAAAGGTACTCATATTGTAGTAAAACGTGACCGGCTGCCGGTTCGATGCAGCGTTTACTTCGATGCCATAGATAACCGGATGATTTTTGCTATTCCGCGGGGTAACCGGGTTTATATCGGAACCACCGATACCGATTACCATGGTCCGAAATACCAGCCAAAAGTTGAAAATAATGATATTGAATATCTTATTGAATCAACCAACCGCATGTTTCCAAAAGCCCGGTTAAAAGAACAGGACATTATCTCTGTATGGGCCGGATTAAGGCCATTGATAAACCAATTTGGGAAACGCAATTTTGATGTTAGCCGAAGAGATGCAATAACCTGTTCAAAATCAGGGCTTATTTCTATTGCCGGGGGTAAATTGTCAGGATACAGGCTCATGGCTAAAAAAGTCACTGACCTAGTTCAGGAACGACTGTCACGACTCGGACATTATCGCTACATTGGATCACGCACCAGGGCTATACCCCTTTCAGGAGGTCAGTTCGGATTTGTTCCTGACAAACAAAGCCTGCAGATGTTTTTTGATGAAAAATATGACCAGGCCAAGCAAACAGGAATCACTCCCGATGAATTCAGGGAGCTTGGTAACCGATATGGTACCAATATTGACCTTATCACGGAAAAAGCCTATGAATTTTTTAACCAAACGCACAACACAGCAGCATCGTGGCTTAAGGCTGAAATTTGGTACGGATGTGAATATGAAATGATTACAACATTAGACGATTATTTTATCCGGCGCACCGAAATGGCAATTTTTGACCCGGTCAAAACTGAAATGCTTATTGAACCTGTTGCAAATGAACTGGCTGAAATTTTTCGGTGGAGTCCGGAGAAAAAGCAGGCACAAATGGATGAATTCAGAAATACTATACAGGCCTATTACCGGTTTCAACATTAATTGTGGCTAAACTGAACGAAAAAACCCATCATTTTATCTTTGAACGATATTCAGGTTAAATTCACCCGAAACTTCAACCGATTGCTCAATATTTACAGTGTTTACAGCCCTGAAAGTGAAAGTACCTTTAAGGTTTCCCGATGAAACATTAGTAAAGGTTAAAGTACCGGTATAATTTTCATAACCGGTTGTCAGGTATGACATAGGGATATTTTCAACAGTTTTAATATAAGCTCCCTGTATATAACTATGATTTGCCTGGCTGATATAACCAAATGTATAGGTGTGCGATATTTCGGGCTGAACATTCTGAAATGACACAGAAACCTGCTCTTCCTGGGGTTTCTGAACATTCCTGTAAGCAACCAGTGTAATAATATCCTGGCCATACACCGAAATATGGGTCGCCGAACCACCTGCCAGTGCAGAAGGGATACCATTTACAGTAATTCTCATTTTTCCGGCTGTAAGGCCTTCGTCTTCATCATTTTTACAAGCTGTTATCAATAAGAATGATATCAGTAAAACATAAAAAATACTTTTCATATAGTATGTTTTCATAGCAGGAATTTTATACACTCAAAAATACATCACCTATGATTCGGATGCAACTATTTTAAGCACAAAAAAGTAGTATATTCATGGTATGCAATATATCCCGATTGAATTTGCAGTAAGAAAAGATGAAAAGAATCTTTGTCTGGATAAATTTGCCCGGTTGCCAATAAATATGCATTTTTGCGAACAAATGTTAAAAAAGCTTTGTTAGGTTAAGGAATTTCATTGCCATGTCGAAAATTATTATTAAAAACGAAATCCAGATCGAAGGTATCAGGAAAAGCTGCCGGCTTGCAGCGCAGACCCTTGATTTTATTAAAGATTACATCAAAGAGGGGGTTACTACAGCCATGCTCGATAAACTTATTGAAACCTACATCCGCGACAACGGGGCCATACCAGCACCCCTGAATTACCTGGGATTTCCAAAATCAAGCTGTATATCGGTCAATGAAGTTGTATGCCACGGAATTCCCAATGATAACATTGTTTTAAAAAACGGCGATATTTTCAATATTGATGTAACCACTATTCTTGATGGATATTACGGTGATACCGGGGCGATGTTTTCAATGGGTGAAATCAGCCGGGAAGCCCGCGAACTGATTGATGTTGCCAAACATTGCCTCAATCTTGGCATTGAACAGGTTAAACCAGGCAATTATTTTGGCAATATCGGTTTTGTAATCAGCCGTTACGCCCATTCAAAAGGATGCAGCGTAGTGTACGAATTTTGCGGACATGGTGTTGGAGTTGAATTTCATGAAGAACCCCAGGTTGACCATATAGCCCGGCGAAATTCCGGTGCGCTAATGAAAGAAGGTATGATTTTTACCATTGAGCCTATGATAAACCGTGGGAAACCAAAAGTAATCATTGATGAAAAAGACGGCTGGACGGCCCGTACCATTGATGGAAAATTATCAGCACAGTTTGAACATACTGTACTTGTTACCAAAACAGGGTATGAAGTTCTTACCGATATTCATCATGAATACCCTGTTACCTGAATAAAATGAAACTATTTTGCCACGATCATTTTTCCCGTACTACATTTTTTAAACCCTTCGCAAGCAGAATAAATTATTTTTCCTGATTTTATGGTAGTCTCTACCCTACCCTTGGTCTTTATGCCTTCATAAACCGAATAATCGCATTTCGAAAAATGCGTTTTGAATGAGATTACCCTTTCTGTTCCGGGATTCCAGATTACCAGATCGGCATCTTTTCCAACCGCAACAGAACCTTTGCGATGGTCGAGGCCGAATATCACCGCAGGATGGTATGAAACCAGTTCACACATTTTTTCAAAACTGATCCTGCCTGTGAGTACGCCATAGGTATACAATAGCTCAAGCCGGTGTTCAATTCCGCCGGCACCATTAGGTATTTTCCTGAAATCATCAAAACCGACCGACTTCTGCCCGTTAAAATGGAACGGGCAATGATCAGTTCCGATGGTTGATATAACATCCTGACTGATGGCTTGCCATAATGCTTCGCTATCAGAAGGTTTTCTGAGCGGCGGGCTAAGCACGTACCTGGCTGCATCGTTACCCTGCATGGAATAAGCACTTTCGTCAAGAACCAGATAATGCGGGCATGTTTCAGCTTTGACATCAATCCCTTCTTCCAAAGCGCGTGCGATATGCTGCAATGCCATTTGGGTTGAAATATGCACCAGGTACAGCCGGCACTTTGTGATTTGAGAGTACATCAAAATCCGGTTTACTGCCTCTGCTTCAACCATTGCAGGCCTCGAATGCGGATGGTAGTATGGCGACAGCTTGCCTGATTGTGCAAAAATATCTGAAAGGAAGTCGATGGCTTGACCGTTTTCGCAATGCACAGCAACCAGGCCTTTGTTTTCCGCCACATGATGCAGCACTTTCAGGATGGTATGATCGTCAATACCAATGGTTTTAAGGTATGCCATATAAATTTTAAACGAGCTTATGCCAAAATGCTGCATACATTGGCTTATTTCGGCCGGTGTTGTCTCACTCCATGCGACAGGGCTTACATGGAAGGTATAATCGGTCAAACAACCTGAAGCTTCAATTATCCTCTGTTCGAGGGCATCGGTAAGGCGTTGGTTACGCGATGGAGTAACAAAATCTATGATGGTTGTTGTTCCACCGGCAAGAGCAGCTTTTGAACCACTTTCAAAATCATCAGCCGAATAACCAGCAGGAGTTGGTAAATGCAGGTGCACATGAGGGTCGATAGCCCCGGCAAAAATATACATTCCGGTTGCATCTATCACATTGCAGCCATCTTTAGTTTTTATATTGCCAGTTGAAGAGATGATGCCATCCTTTATTTCAATATCTGCAAGTTCCCTGCCCCAGGGATGAACGATTGTAGCTCCTTTTATTACAGTTACTTCCATTTTAAAAATATTAGGTAAAAAAAACCTGCATAAATATATTTTACCTTAAATATAGCCAAATATTCCGAAATCCTTACTTTTGCAGGCAAACGAAAAAATTAAAATACTATGAACACTGCCATGATTTTTGAATGGATTGGCTATTTTGCTTCCGGATTGATTGTTATTTCGATGCTGATGACTTCAATCCTGAAGCTACGGCTTATCAACCTAGCAGGATCCGCCTTGTTTTCGCTGTACGGATTTTTAATCGGTGCATTACCCGTAGGTTTTCTTAATCTTTTCATTGTATTGGTAAATATCTTTTTTCTGGCAAAAATTTTTTCGAAAAAAGAATATTTCACACTGCTTGCAGTAAGGCTCGAAAACAGGTACCTGCATGCCTTTACAAATTTCTACAAGTCTGATATTAAAAAGTTTTTTCCATCTTTTAATTTTATTCCCGAAGACAGCACCCATGCCTGTTTTATCCTCCGTGATATGGCGGTTGCAGGGGTTTTTCTTGGTAAAGAAACAGGGGAAGGAGCCATAGATATTCAGCTCGATTATGTTATCAAAGAATACCGTGATTTTAAACCGGGCCATTTTCTGTACCAGACTTCAAAAAATGTTTTTATCAACCTGGGATTTAACAGACTGGTTGCCAGGCCTGAATCGGAAAAGCAGGAGCAATACTACCAGCGAATGGGTTTTTTGAAAAATACCTCTCCCGAAGGAAAACAATTTTACGAATTGAATTTGAAATATTAAGATATTTGTTTAAATTAGAGCAATATTTTTATGTTAACCTAAATCTGTACGATTATGAAAAAGATGATTGCCATTATTCTCGCCGTAGTTTTTACTTCACTAAGTATGGTACAAACCGGCTGCTATGGAAAATTCGGACTAACGAACAAAGTCTACAAATTCAACAAAGGTCTGGGTAATAAATTTGTAAATGAGCTGGTTTTTCTTGTTTTTATAATTATTCAGGTATATTCACTTACTGTTCTGATTGATGGAGTTATATTAAACTCCATTGAATTCTGGACCGGGAGTAATCCCATTTCAATGAAACCTGGTGACCGTGAAACAAAAATTATTGAAGCCAATGGCTATAAAGCCGAAATCACAGCCGTTCAGAACCAGTTTCAAATTAAATATCTGGAAGGCAAAAATGCAGGCAAAGAAGTTGACCTGGTTTACAATCCTGCTACCCAGGGCTGGAGTGCCGTGCTGGAAAATGAAACCATTGTGCTTTCAGGAGCCAATTAAAAACATTTAATCTGTAAAAAAAACCCGTAGCCCTAAAGGTTACGGGTTTTTTGTTTCAAATGTTAAAAAAATAATAAAACAAATTGACAAATAATACCGGATGTTTTAAAGATTTGAGTAATTTTGCACCTATTGGTTTCTGTTATGTTTATTAATAACAGATGAAAAGGGAACCGGGTGAGAAGTTAAAAGCTTCAATTCCCGGACAGTACCCGCTGCTGTGATCTCTTAAACTGACCGGTTACCTCTGCCACTGTCCAGATTGTGAGGATGGGAAGGCCACCGGAAAGGGAGTAAGTCAGAAGACCTGCCAACAAAAATAGTATCAATAGCTTTCGGGGAGAAAAGCAGAAAGAGATTCCATCCTTTTTGATCCGTTTCCTTGGTTAGCTTACAGATACTGGCTTTGAGTCAGATTTTGTAATGTTTAACTTAAATTTTTAAACCATGAAAAAAATGTTTTTCTTCATCATGCTGGTGGCCGTCTTCTTTTTTGCCTCTGCACAGGTGAGCGATTTTGAAAACTTTGGACTACATGAAGGGCAGTATCTCAACGGCTCCGATATGTCGGGCGGTTTTCACAGCGGAGCAGCCTTTTATCAGAATACATACAATCCCGATTATTTCTATTGGTCTGGCTTTGCTGTCTCGGCTGTAAATGACACCGTTACATCCGGATATGCCAATCAATATGCTTCGTTTGCCGGCAGAGGTTATTTGTCAAACACCTACGCTGTAGGTTATTACTCTGGGGCATTGGTTGCCGATACCCCGGCAGTGATTGAAGGATTATATATCACCAACGCTACCTATGCTGCCCTGTCGATGCTTCATGGCGATGCATACGCCAAAAAATTCGGCGGTGCCGACGGGAACGATCCCGATTGGTTTAAAGTAATTTTTACCGGCTACGACGATGCTGAAAATATTACAGGAGCTGTGGAATTTTTTCTTGCCGATTACCGATTCGAAAACAATGACAGTGATTACGTTGTCAAAGACTGGATTTGGCTCGATTTGACCACTCTTGGCAGGGTGAAAAGGGTAAGTTTTTACCTGGCATCGACCGACACCAGCGAATATGGCTTAAATACACCAGCATATTTTTGCATCGATAATATAACATTTGATAGCGGTTCAAAAATCAGAAAATCACACAATGACTTGTCGTGGCTACAGGTTTTTAATCATCAGATTATAAGTCAAATACCAATAAATCAATATTTTATTTATAACACGGAAGGTCGCATAGTCCGGCAAGGCAAAAATGTGCAACAAATCACATTTTCAGAATTGACCCATAGCCTTGCGATTATCAGACTGAAAACCAGTAAAGGAGAATTTACCATTAAAACCATCGTCGACTAATCATGCCAAGCAGATGAAAAAATCTCTTTTTATTATTTCCCAGTTGCTATCTGTGCTTGTCGTGGCCAATAATCCTGAAATCAGGAATACACGGCTTGTATCAGACAAGCAGATTGAGTTTGAAGTAAAATGGGAGCATTGCTGGAAAATGGATACAGGACCTTCCAATCACGATGCTTTGTGGATTTTTTTAAAAATCAGCAGCAACAAAATCGGTTGGACGCACCTTGAGCTAAGCAGCCAGATATCAGATTATGAAAATCAATTGTCCGGGTACACCGAAATTATGACAGTATCTGATCACAAAGGGTTCTTTTTAAAAGCCGCTACAACCTGTGCAGCAATGCCCTGGCAGAAAATCCGGATCGGACTTAAAAACCCACTCAGCGACAGCCTGTTTTATTTCAAAATTTTTGCCATTGAAATGGTTTTCATCCCGGAAGGGTCTTTTTTCTTAGGTGATTCTGTGAGTATCAATTCATTCTGTAAAGGAACTTCAACTGCATCATTTTGTATCGGGAGCGAAAATGCCATCTGTCGAGGAAATTGCGACACTTGCCTCAACAGCCTTGGAATTTACCTGCCAGCTTCTTTGATACCTGCTGCCTATCCAAAAGGGTATAAAGGTTTTTATATCATGAAATATGAAATTTCGCAGCAGCAATATGTTGCATTTCTGAATACCTTGCCGGTTTCGCTTCAGGTTTTGCAAACAGCAGTTTCACCATACAGCGCTGCCGGCACATTTGCCATGGGGAATGAAGCTTTGCAAGGCCGCAACAGCATTGTGATTACGCGTTCGTCTACTGGAAATATTCCTGCTGCTTATGGCTGCAATGGAAATCATAACGGGCAGACCGATGAAAACGATGATGGTGGGTGGCGTGCTGCAAACCTGCTTAACTGGAACGATATTTTGGCCTATCTTGACTGGGCCTCTCTCCGCCCCCTGACTGAAACAGAATTTGAAAAAACATGCCGTGGACCTCAATATCCGATCGCAGGCGAATTTTGCTGGGGAACTCCTTTAATTACAGATGCCAACACCATTATTTTTGACAGGACACCTTTTGAAACAGCTTCTGATGAAATTGCTCCAGGGTCGGGCTTTGCCAATACCGGATATGAAGGATTGACAGGACCTTTACGCTGTGGTTTTGCCGCCAGGGCAGCAACTAACCGGTTAACGTCAGGAGCTGCGTACTTTGGTGTTTTTGAAATGAGTGGTAATGTGTGGGAGTTAGTTGTTACTACCAGCGAAGCAGGTGTTTTGTTTGAAGGAAATAACGGAGATGGCCTGGCCGACAATCAAATATTTGGCAACGACCCATCGTGGCCCGGGAACGATGGTGCCGGCTACCGTGGCGGAGCATGGAACAGCGGAATTTATAATCCCGGCCAGTGGCGCGACCTGGCAGTCAGCGACCGTTATTATGCGGGGCTAAAACCTGATATCAGGAGAACTACTTCGGGTGGCCGAGGTGCAAGAACAATCATTGAATAAAAAAAATGAAGCCATTAATTTACATATTGTTGATTATTAACGTATTTATCAGCTTTCAGCATGATGCGCAAAGCCAGATATACTCCGGAGGCAAGGATGACGGTTTTGCCATGTTTCAGTTTGCAGCCAATCCCAACCAGATTAACGGAGCTAATCGGTATGATTATGTTGAAATTGAATTTAAACCAGACAAAATGGTAATTACAAACCGACATTATTCCGAAACAGCTGCTATTACGGTTTATTCACTGCTCGGGCAAGTGCTTTTCGTTTATTATATTCCGTCAGGCAACAGGGAAACCATTTACTGCGAAAAGGAAAAATTCATGATTATAAAAACATCCTGCGGACCAGAAATCAGATATTTTAAAATCAGCCTGTATTGAAAAAAAATTACCAGATATTTTGCCTTTTATGTTTCTTTGGTTTATCTATACTTCAAGGATATACTCAGGTTTGCTTTGATACCGTAAAACTTGCCGAGATAAAAATTGAAGCAATAAGGTCGGTACCTGTCACCGGTGCAAAAAATTTCAGGATAGACACCCTCATTTTAAAAACCAGCAAAACATCAGATATTGCGATGATACTCAGCACTACCGGCAACATGTATCTTAAAACAAACGGGCCGGGTCTTCTTGCCACCACCTCGTTCCGCGGAGCAGGATCTTCCCATACTGCAGTAACATGGAACGGAATGTCTGTGAATAATCCAATGCTTGGGCAGGTTGATTTTTCGCAGATCCCGGCAGGTTTTGTTGATGAGATTATGATCTCCCAAAATTCACAAAATGAAGGGGTTTCATCCATGGCTGCCGGAATCATCAGCATGGAGTCGGTTCCGCACTGGAATCAGCATATCGGAATTGAGGCTATACAGCGTATTTCAAGTTTTAATACACGGCAATCGTTCCTGTCATTTCAGAAATTATGGCACAAAGCAGATATTTCAGCCCGTTTTATCAGGTCATCAGCTGATAATCAATATCCTTACAGGTTATATGCTTCATCCGATTCAGTGCTGCATCGCCGCAATGCGAGTTATGCTACCCATGCCCTGATGACCGATATTTACCTGAAAACGAGTAAGAACAGCGTGGCAAGCCTTAAAAGCTGGATACAAGATTATTCCGGAGAAATTCCTTCGGATCAAAATGAAGAAACCCAGCGCAATCAATCGTTCAGGATGATGGGTGATTATAAGTTTGATTTACCGCACACGAATTTTAAGACCCTTGCCGGGCTGTCCCTTGAAAATACCGATTACCGAAACCCATATCTTTCCATGATATCAGTCAGTAATGCAAAAACCCTTACTCATCAGTCATTTATTAAATTCAGAAAGCAGCAAACCGGAATTGAATTCAACTATGGCATTAACCATTATATTGTCAATGCCGATGCTTACACCCATATTTACAGGCAAACCCACTTTGAAAGCAGTGAAACTTTCAGGTGGGAAAACAACACGAATCTGAAAAGCCGTTTTACAGTCTGCCAGCATATTAACCCACAATCGCACACATGGGTAAATCCTTCTGCCGGTATTGAATATATACCTTTTAAGGGATTTACCTTAAAAAGCGCATGGCGAAAATTCATCCACACTCCTACCATGAATGATCTTTTCTGGACTGACAGCCTTGCCAGCGGAAATCCAGACCTGGATAATGAAAACGGATGGACAGCTGAAAGCAGCCTTGCATTTGAAATGAAAAATGCCCAAACAAAGATGGCTATCGAAATTACCGGATTTTATTCGGAAGTAAAAAACTGGATATTATGGCACAGCGTTAATGGAAAGTGGAAGCCCGACAACCTGGAATCGGTAACCCGGAAAGGCATTGAAGCTAGCTATCATGTCAGTTCAGCCTTTAGCAAGGTAACGTGGAGCATATCGGGCAATACAAGCTACGTGCTTGCCATCAATCATCATAACTTATCGGCCAATGACGTATCGGCAGGGAAACAACTCATTTATATTCCGCTTGTTCAAAGCAATCACACTGTACTTATAACCTGCCAACAGACAATATTTTCAGTTAATCTGACTGCAAACAGCCGATCGTTTACCAGCAGCGATAACCGGTATTATATTCCGGGATATGCTTTAATATCAACATTTGTAAGCCGCGATATCAGGTTCAGTTTTCCGGGCTATTTTACTTTAACGGCCGGATGCCGCAATATAATGAATATTAACTACATGGTAATGGCAGGTTATCCTATGCCTGGCAGAACATTTGAACTCTCAATTAAGTACCTTTTCAGTAAAAAAAAGGATGAATAAAAAAGCGATGATATGGCAGATAGTTTTGCTTGGGATGATTATTTCATGCAGTAAGCCTGATAAAACCAATGATTATTATTTACCGGAAGGTGTGTTTATTATCTGTGAAGGAAATTATAACCGCAATAATACCGATATCGCCTTTTACTATCCGGAAACCCATGCCGTTGAAAATGATATCTTCTTGTCAGCCAATGGCTTCCCGCTTGGAGATGTTGCTCAATCTGCCACAATGATTGATCATAAATTATTTGTCGTTGTCAATAATTCAGGCCTTATCAGGGTTATTGATCCGGTGACCATGAAATCAGAAAAAACCTTCCATGGATTCAGGTTACCCCGCTTTATTCTGCCGTATAACCATGAGCTTGCCTTTGTCAGTGACCTGAGCACCCGGTTTTTATGGATCATAAATTATCATGCAGGAACGATTATTGATTCCATCCCGGTTGGAAAATCAACCGAAACGATGTTACTGAGAGGCAATTACCTATATGCAGCCAACTGGTCAAAACTCGGGATGCCGGATATAACCAATAATACGGTCATGGTGATTGACATTACAACTTTGACAATAACAGATACAATTATTACGGGTACTGAACCCAACAGCATGGTCACCGATAAATATGGCTGTTTATGGATATTGTGCAGCGGTGGATTCAACGGAAGCGAAATGCCCTCTTTATATAAGATTGATGCCAATACAAATATTGTTGCCCGTAAATGGGATTTTCCCAACCGGGACTACCTGCCCAGCCACCTGGTTATCAATAACCAACTTGATACCCTTTTTTATATCTGCAACCACATTTATGCCTTACCGGTTGATAATCCTGAACTTCCCGGACTTACAGTGATCAGATCATACGGACAAAATTTTTACAGCCTTGGTATTTCAGGCCATAATGAATTATTTGTTTCTGATGCTATAGATTACATGCAGGCGGGCATGGTTTACCGGTACACAACAAGCGGAACTGCCATTGATTCATTCAGAACTGGAATTATACCCGGATGGTTTACTTTTACCCATTAGCAAATGGTTCCCGCTGTTTGATTTCAATTCAATCATGGTGATATAAGAACCTAAGTGCTTTTTGGTGATGGTTACTGCAGATATTTTTTAATGACCGAAAGCAGCAGGGAAGGTTTTATGGGTTTTGTAAGGTAATCGTTACAACCTGATTCAATGCTGCGTTCACGTTCATCAGACATAGCATAGGCTGTCTGGGCAATAACGGGCATGTCGGGCATCATTAACCTGATAAGTTTTGTAGCTTCATACCCATTCATTCCGGGCATTTTTAAATCCATCAGCACCAGGTCGATTTCGGGTGTATTTTTGACAATTTCAACAGCTTCAACCCCGTTGTGAGCCCAGAGTAACTTGACCCGTGTCCGTTTTAAAACTTCATAAAGGAACAGGTAATTTGTTTCTTCGTCTTCAGCAATGAGCACGAGGTATTTGCTCCAGTCAATGGTTTCTTTTTTTGGTTCGGCAGCAACCTGTGTCTGTTGAGGCTGGGATTCTCTTTTAATGATGGTATGGGTGAATGGTACGTTGAAACAGAAAACAGTTCCTTTCCCTATTTCCGACGACATCCATATTTTTCCTCCCATCAGTTCTACCAGTCCTTTTGACAAGCTTAGCCCGAGTCCTGAACCACCATAGCTGGTAATAAAACTATCGGACACATGGCCATAGCGGTCAAAGATTGATTCATGCTTGTCGGATGAAATTCCCACGCCTGTATCACTGACAAAAAATTCAACAAAATTGTTTTCCGGCAATTTATATCCGAATTCAATGGTACCGCGTTCCACATTTTTAATAGCGTTATTGATCAGGTTAATAAGAACCTGTTTTATACGCAATGAATCGGCCATAAAAACCAATTCTTCCTCACCGGGTTTTTTAAATTTCAGCGAAATTTCGGTGCGGTCATAGCGTCTGAGTATTTCGTTATAATGAATGAGCAGTTCGTTGAAAAGGTTATCAACATTGCATTCTACCACAGTCAGGTTAAGCTGTCCTGATTCCAGTTTTGTCAGGTCAACAATATCGTCGATAAGCATCAGAAGGCTATTGCCCGAGGTACGTATCTGCTGGATAAAATCGTCGCGTTGGTCGAGGGTAAGGTCATGATCGGCAAGCAGATCGGTAAAGCCGATGATGGCATTCATTGGGGTACGTATTTCGTGGCTGATATTGGCCAGGAAAATAGATTTAAGCCTGTCTGATTCTTCAGCTTTATCTTTGGCAATTGCCAATGCTTTTTCGGCATTATAACGGTCAGTAATATCATGGCTTATGCCTACCAGGCCAAGGATATGTCCTTCGGCATCGACAAAAGGAACTTTAATGTTTTCGAGGTAAACATGTTTTCCTTCAGAAGTGGTATCCCATACTTTCTCTGTCCATACTTTCCTGGTTTTTATGACCTGCTGGTCGACATCAAAATATTTTTTACCTGTTTCGGCGCCAAAAACTTCAAAATCGTTTTTACCAACA
Organism: uncultured Bacteroidales bacterium; assembly: GCA_964559985.1. Lineage (GTDB taxonomy): Bacteria > Bacteroidota > Bacteroidia > Bacteroidales > CAZLJX01 > CAZLJX01. Next base: position 41,294 of record CAZLJX010000013.1, on the reverse strand, counting down.
TAATCAAGTGCTTTGGTACCTAAAAAATTTCTGAATACCTGGTTCCCGCCAAGATAAACCCCATTGGTATCTTTGTAATAGATCAGGTCGGGTATTGAATTAATGATACTGCTGAAAATAGCTTTTTCGCGTATCATGGTCTGATCGGCATAATATTTTTCGGTAATATCAATAGAAATGCCGAGAACCACCGGTATATTAAGGCCTGAATCTTTAAATGGCAGTTTTGTTGTCTGAAGAATGTGTTTGCGGCCCGATTTATCGGTAAAAGTATCGTGCGGGATAAAGCGGGGCTTGTTGGTCATAATGACTTCCTCATCAACCGAAAGCATTTTATTGACCTCTTCAAAATCGTCGTGGAACTCTTTCTGGTTGCGTCCTGTAATAAATTCAGGGGTAGTTTTATACATGTCGGCAACCGCTTTATTGGCAAGGATGTAATTGCCGTTGATATCTTTGGCATAAATCATATGCGGAACCAAATCGATAATCTGCCGCAAACGGCTCTGGCTCTCGCGCAGTTCATTTTCTGATTTTTTCCTTTCGGCCAGTAAATGGCTCAGGTCGACGGTACGGGTTTTAAGTTTACGTTGCAGGTAATAATTCCATATGGAGAAAAACAGCAGTATAATTACCAGGCTGCTGTTTGTCCACAATATCAGTTTTGGCCAGTTAACAGAAGTTTTCTGAAGGATCATTTTATCATAAATCCGGTCAAATTCACCGCTTTTTTTCAACTCTTCGATGCCGCTGTTGAGTAATTTCAACAATTCCTGGTTTTCTTTCGATACAGCCATACAATAGTTAAAATATACCCTGATATTGGCCGAACTGGCAAGATTTTTTATCTGGTAATGATTGATGATATAAGCGGCTGTTTTTTCACTCAGAAAGGCACAATTGTAATTTTGATTGCTGAGCAGGAAAACTGCATCTTTATGATTGGCAACTTCAATAATTCTGGCCTGGGGAAAATTTGAACGGATATATTCGATAATCTGGTCCTGTTTTTCAACGATGATGGTAGCATCTTTCAGTTCGTCGAAATATTCAACAGGAGCCGATGTTCTTGAAAAAACGGTATATGTAATTGTAGCATAAGGAACAGAAAACAAAAATTTTTCGCTACGCTGGCCGGAGAAAAAGATACCCGAAATGATATCGATTTTCTTTTCATCGAGCATTTTAAAAATTTTGTCCCAGTCGGACGAAAAAAAATCAAAACTGCTGTTTTTCTTCTTCCCGATGGCATTGATCAGTTCTATATTAAAACCCTGCAGCTCGCCTTTGGCATCGATATATTCATAAGGTGGATAGCTCAGTGAAGTGCCCACAACAAACTGGTTTCTTGCCATCATTTGCAAGGAAATCAGCATAAAAAATATGATAGCTGTTATACGGAACATAAATAGATTTACCCACGTAAATATAATAATTTCATCATAAAAATCACGAAAAATCTGAAAATCCGCTTTTAAAAAATACCATGCCAGTTTTATTCACAAGATATTCAATGATTTTGGCTGAATAAATTATAATTAATTTCTATCTTTGGCATGAATGAGATATATTGATTAACCGCGGCGAAAAAGGTATAAAGTTAAAAATTGAAGTTATTGGCAACAATAACATTAACAATGAATAATATAACAAAGATATCCATGAAAAAAACAGCAATTCTGCCTCTGATCTTTTTTTTCGGCATCATGCAGGGATTTTCACAGATAACTACAGGCGAAATACCATATTCATGGGAGAAACTTCCCGGCCTTTCTTACCCTGTTGCGGAACTTGGCAATTTTTCAGAAGACCAGAATGATTCAATGGATAACGTGGACACCGATTTAAAACCTTTCCGGTTTGCCAACCTGATCGTTTCACAATTGACACCCTATAATTCAGGAAAATGGATAGACCTGGACGATGGTTCTTTGCTTTGGGTGACGGCACTTCATGCTGCAGGAGCTTATTCGCTAAACATAACGTTTTCGGGTTTCAGTCTTGGTGAAGGTGCCCGTCTTTGGATATACAATCATTCAAAAACTGATTTTACAGGAGCTGTCACTTCGTTTAACAACCACGAAAGCGGCATTTTAGCTACCAGGCCACTGGCAGGCGATACACTTGTAGTTGAATTACTGATCACCCATAAAAATGTGTGTCATCAGTTTACCATTTCGCGCGTAGGATATGATTTCACGGGGATTTTCGGATACAGTCCTAAAGATGGATTATTCGGAAATTCCGGAAGTTGTAATATTGATATTCAGTGCTTCGAAGGCAATAACTGGCAAACCGAAAAAAAATCGGTATGCCGCCTTATCACCAGTAATATTTACCTTGGCAGCGGGGCGCTCATCAACAATACATCATACGACGGAACACCTTACTTACTGACAGCCAACCATGTAATTATGAACCAGCAAAGAGCTGCCAATACAGTATTTTTCTTCAATTACGAAAGTCCTTCATGCCATGGTCCCGATGGCAGTTCAAGCCAGACCATCAGTGGCAGCACACTGATAGCTACAAAATACGACATGGACGGAAAACTGGATTTTTCGCTCCTTCAGCTTTCATCGGCTCCACCACGAAACTTTCAGCCTTACTATGCCGGATGGAACCGCAACGAAGTGCTTACCGGCGTGGCTACCTGTATTCACCATCCATCGGGCGATGTAAAAAAAATATCCATTTCGGAATTTGTACCGGTTACCGATAGCTACACCGGTTATGACGCGCAGGCATTCTGGAAAATAGCCCATTGGATCGCCGGCACCACCGAAGGTGGTTCGTCGGGAAGCCCCCTCTTCGATATTAATCACCGTATTATCGGTAATCTTACCGGGGGCGAAGCAACATGTGCCTACCCTTACAATGATTTTTACCAGAAATTTTCGGTGTCCTGGAATAAATACAGTGATCCGTCACAGCAACTGGCACACTGGCTCGATCCGGCAGGAACATCAGCCATAAATATTGACGGGTACGACCCTTATGCCCAGGGAACTACATGGACCGACCTTGTTACCCTTACCAATTTTAATCCCAACGATCATGCCTCGCTCTATTTAGCCACCGACGGAGGATACCTTTCGGGTAACAACTTTTTTGGTGATAAAGCAAAAGCTGAATTTTACGATCAATCTGATTACGGGTACAGAACTTATATTAAAGGTTTGTTTTTTTATTTTGGGAAAGCCACCGGGAATCCTTACACCAATATTCAGGCAGCTGTATGGAGACAGACCTCTGATTTGCCATCTGCATTGCTGGCCAGCGCAAACCTGAACCTTGGCAATATCATCAACAATGTAGCCGCCGAAGAATATTCGTACACCGAATTTGCCCAGCCTGTGCTTATCCCGGGGCCATTTTATGCAGGTGTTTATCTTCCGGTGAATGCCGGCGATACCATTGCCCTGGTTACCAATGCCGAAGGTGAAAGCAGCATCAATACCGGGTGGGAGCTCAACAGCGATAATGTATGGCTTCCGTATAATTCAGCCCAATCGTGGGGTATTGCATTGGCCAATGCCGTTTACCCGGTTGTTGGAAGGCTTATTTCGGGCATTGCTGTAAAACCACCGCAGCGCTACGAACTGTCGGTTTTTCCAAATCCTTCTGCTGGCCTGGCATTTGTTAAAATACCCGAAGGTTCAGGATGGGATCATAACTGCACGCTTACCCTGTCAGATGCTGCCGGTAAAGTCATCAGCCGGCAGCAAGCCATATCAGGTAAAGAAATATTTGAAATTTCGATAGATACACCTGGATTTTACATCATTTCATTGACAGGCAACGGAAAATTTGCTACCGGCAAGCTGATCATATCGGGCAGCTAAAGATAAAATGGTAAGACTATCTTTGATTCACACGATGATTTATATCCTTTAAAACTCCTCTTAATAAAAGGAGTTCATCTATAATTTTGGGAGTAGTATTCTGGCACTTAAAAACGACAATGCGTTTATAACCATACGGTTAAAAACCGTTTCATGGTTCGGGTATCGGCCATTACAGGGTTGATATTTGTTGCCTGCAACCTGCGAAGATTAATCAATATTATTGGAAATGAATTAAATATGCAATTTATAGCTTTAAAACAGCTTAATTTTTGATTTTGCCTGATATTTCTTTGCTGTGATTTCACAAGGATGATGCTGCAATTAATTACCGGAGCAAAAAATTTTACAGCAAAAGAAAATGTAAATTAATTTTAACCAGGTAAAATTTTTTAATAATAATGAGTTTTTAAACAGACTACCTTTATAGGCAAGGATTAAAAGAACCTCGTTGCGGCAGTTTTACACATTTGACAAGATTTATTATATTTGCCTTAATAATTATAAAATGAATACAATTGTTACAGACAGGATTGAAGAATTAAAAAAACTTTGTAGCATATACAGTGTAAAATCGATGTATGTATTTGGTTCTGTATGTACTGATAAGTTTAATGATAATAGTGATATTGATATTTTGATTTCGTTTGATAACATTCCAATTGAAACCTATACTGATAATTATTTTGAATTGCACTATAAACTCCAAGATTTGTTTGGTCGGAAAATTGATTTATTGACAGATAAATCTCTATCAAATCCATATTTTATAAAAGGACTGGAGCAAACTAAACAATTGATTTATGCAGCTTGAGATTCAAAAGTATTTGTTTGATATTCAATCGTCGATTGATTCAATTAACGAATATTTGGGCGATAAACGAGATTTTATTTATTATCAAAACAATAAACTTCTAAGACGTGGTATAGAACGTGAGTTAGAAATAATTGGGGAAGCAGCAAATCGGATAATGAAAATTGATTCAAAAATAAAAATAGACAATGCTCGCAAAATTATTGATTTAAGAAACTGGGTAATTCACGGTTATGACAAAATTGATGACGTGATTATTTGGGGGATAATTTCGAAACATTTGCCATTATTGAAAAATCAGGTTGACGAATTATTAAAATAAAAGATGGTAATTTACAGGCGCTATAGTTAATTGCCGTTAAAATAAAGGTTTTAAAGATTTCGCTCCTATAAAAAAACTCAGTGCAGCTTGATAGTTAAGTGCTTTTCAAACGACAACTGAGCATAGCGCCACCATCAGTCTGTCTAAAAACCTATTTGACAAGCCAGATTTATGACATGGCCTGTTAATAACAAGCAGCTGAAAATCAAACGACAAAACCGTTAATTTAATGATGATAAACAAAAATACTTTAAGCTTAATTTTTGCTTTTACCAAACATTTTTTTTGCTGTGATTTCACAAGGATGATGCTGCAATCAATTACCGGAGCAGGAAATTTTGCAGCAAAAGAAAATGTAAAATTATTTTTAACCCAGTAAAATTTATTAATTTTAATGAGTTTTTGGACAGACTGATGTTGTGCTTCATGCTGAGAGAAATCCGATAAAATTATGAATTGGTCAAAGGTAACAGAAGAAGATTATATAGATAAAATTAATGGACTATCTGAAAATGATTGGTCTCCATTAATAGAACTTATTCCAATAATTGAACAGACAAAAGTTTTCGGAACATGGCCAGAAACTATTGAAGGAAAAGGAACTTCTGAATCACCATATATTATACCTCATATTTCTCATTCTGAAATTATTGATAAATTTTGGTCAATAGTTTACAAAATACCTATTGTAATTCAGTTCGACTGGATGTCCTGGGAAGAACTAGATGACATTATAAAAAATAAAAATTTTGATTTTGATACTATTGATATTCCCACAAAATGCAAGGTCATAACTGCAATTGTTAGAGCTGAAAGATTCGGCGAAGGAACTTTAGTTTCTCAATTTGAATCTGGATTAATATTGAAAATACTTAAATCTATTAAAAACCAAATAAATTGCAACAAAAAATAAAACTTGGTAAAAAGATATTTATTAGAAATACAGGAAAGGATGAATATTGGTTGCAAGATATTATATATGCCAACCCAGAAAAATTAGGACCTGGTAATTTAATCGCTATTCGTAAAGAAAAAACACAATCAAATGGTGGTCGACTTGATATTCTGTTAAAAGACCCAGCAGACAATACAATGTACGAAATTGAAGTATAATTACTATATTTTCAACCTGTCAAAAAAGCCAGCCATTTACCGTATAACCTGTAAAATTATTTTAGGACTAGTCATGCAATTTTGCTGAAACGACAGACCTTCAGGAAAATTTTGTATATTTGCTTTATGAAACTGATTGATTCCAATAGAGATAAACTTTTAGAACTTTGTGAGAAACACAAGGTAAAGGAGCTCTATTTTTTTGGTTCAGTTTTGACTGACAAATTCAAAGAATCAAGCGATATAGATATTCTAATACAGTTCTGCCAAGTAGATTTGTTGGAGTATTTTGATAACTATATGGATTTTAAAGAGAATTTAGAACAATTATTTAAAAGACCCGTAGACCTTGTAGAAAACCAAGCGATTAGAAATCCTATCTTTCGGAAAGTGGTTGACAGAGAAAAACAATTATTTTATGAACGAAAAAGTTCTTAAATACCTGTATGATATAAAGTTCGCAATTGATGAAATAGATTCCTATTTTCTCAATAGAGAAAGACGTTTTGAAGACTTTACAAAAGATACTATTCTGAAAAGGGCGATTGAAAGAGATCTAGAAATTATTGGTGAAGCGATAAATCGGATTTTAATAATTGAACCCTATTTTCCAATTCAAAACGCCAGAAAGATTGTTGGTTTGCGAAATCAAATTATTCACGCTTACGATAATATTTCTGACGAAAATATTTGGGGAATAATAATGAATCACCTTCCAAATCTCAAATCAGAAATCGAGAGATTAATTCTCTAATGCACATTGCCCAACTGCGTATTTATTGTATTTGGGTTGACGACGCATTTGGAGTTCTTACCACTTTGTGGTAGCTTTACTAACGAGGGATAAGAAAGCGGTTTCAAACTCCCAAACACAACAAATACGGGAACCGTCAGACTGTCTAAAAACCTGTTTCACAAACCCAATGATGAACTTTGAATATTGATAACAAACTGTTAAAAATCAAATAATAAGATTAATATATTCGATTACTCATGAATTAACAAGAAATAGATTTTACAAAACATGAAAAATATAACTGGCATGCTCATGATCGTTGCTTTATCTTTTTACAATTGCAGTAAAGAGCAAGAATCTGACAAGAAGGATTTAATAAGCGATAGCATTGCCTTAAAGTATACAGATTGCCCTGACACAAACATCATAGCTCTTTTTTCAATGGATTCAATTAAGATTTCTGTTGAAACCTGGACTGTATATTACGGACCACATGCTTATACAAACGAAAGAGTATGGATTAATTCAACTAATCCTGATAAAATTATGATCAGCTTTGGTAAGATTCAAAACAATAGCTTATACCCACTGGATAAAGATTCTTTAATAGATGAATCATTAGAGTGGCACGACACTTACGTTTCAGGAGGGTACATTCAAGGTGTGATTGGATTTAGGTCTAATTACGTAGGAATAAAAATTAATGACAATGGAAAAATATTTTATGGTTGGATTCATACTCCAACATGCTACAAAATGACTGAATTTGCCTTTGATACAAGCAGAGTAGTTGACAGAAATATATTTGCCGGCAGACTAAAGAAATAAAAATGTTGCCCGACACGCGGTGATAAAATATTGGTGTTTAATTGGTTTACCAGGTACTTGGCTTACAGGCAAGGTTCTCATCGTTTGATAAGCCTGCAGCTCCAGAAGTCACAACTTTATATAGCAGAAAGCGTTACGTAATTTTTTTACTTTTATAATTTTAATCATATTGCGGCATCACCACTTTCCCGATAAACAAGATGGTATTGCTGGTTTTTTCCCGGATAGCAAAAACGAACGGCTTGTTTACATAAAATGCATCAGGCATACTGGTCAGTTCAATGCCAATGGTAGTAACAGCAGCTGCTTCGGTACCTTCCTCATTTACATCAATAAAGGTATTCTGTTTTACAAAGCTGACAAAAATAGACGCATCAGAAATGCCTGAAAGGTTGGCTGTAAAAGGTATAAAAGCATCGGTCATTCCCAAAGCATTAAGGGCAGTATTCAGCATTTTTTCATAAGCAAAACGAAACTTAGGGATTGCAACTTCTATTTCGGTTGAAAGTGTCATTGAATCTAAACTGGCAGTAACAGCCTGCCAATCATCAATATTAATACCAGCAATTAAATCATCGATATTTCCTGATGGAAGGAAAAACAGCATAGAGAAGTTCTGCCTTCCATAGGGCAGTTCCATCACCGAATAGCCGGTTTTATGACATATTTTTACCCCCAAACGGCCATGCATGGCAGGAACTATTACCGGGTTGTCGGGTGTTATATAAAATGGCTGGCCAAAAGTCTGGTTCTCATCAAAACGGTAAGTCCACGAACCCTTGAAATACAGCGCATTCATAAGAAACATCACGGCTTCGGATGAAATTTCGTTTAAAACAACCGGAATTTTGTGATGTGTTTTTTCATTGGCCCAACCATTGATAACATCGAGGGCTTCGGGTGTATTAAAATCAAGACCTTGAATGTGGGCTTCAAAATTGGCATTCATGGTATCAAGAAATGGTGTTTTAACCGTAAAACCCAATCTGTACCACACCGCATTGGCGAGCGAAAACTCAACAGCGTTGTCTGCAGCAAGTAACTGGTTTACCAGCGATTTGTAGGATTGATTTATTTCACCCTGGGTTAAATTGCCATAACCCAGCATCTGATGTACCTGCTCATAGGTATCGCCATTACAACCATTGAGAAGCATGGTAAGCGCAATGCTGGCGCTAAGTGGTGAAAGCATAAAATTATTCTCTTCATCGGCTGCAACTTTTCTGAAAAGGTCGATTCCAAAACGGTTGCTGTTGGCAACAACCATCTTTCCTTTTTCGGACAATTTCACAGCAACAGGTTCTTTCATTGTTTTTGATGGCTCGCTGTCTTTCTGGCAGGAAACTGTTGTAAAAACAACAAATGATAAAAATAATAACAGGTTTTTCATACCACAGGAATTAATTGTTTATATCCTGATGACAAAAATGTAAATAAAAAGGTTGCATGAAGATACATAAAAAATTCAGAATGATATATTTCTCAAAAAAATATAATATTTTTGAAACAAAACCCAATATTAGATAGTTTTAAGTATGAGATAGCTATAATCATCTGTTTATGCCATTATCGCAGCAAATAAAAAAGATACTGATCGTAGATGATGAACCCGACAACCTTGAATCCATTGTCAGTGCCATAGAAGAAACCAGCAAGAACTTTATCATTTTTCAGGCGTTAAATGGTGCATCGGCATTCAAAATCACCCGGAAAGAAGTTCCCCATATCATTATTACTGACTGGGATATGCCTGAATTAAGCGGGATTGAACTAATCAGGATAATAAAAAAGGAGCCTAAATTACAGCATATTCCAATTATAATGTGTTCGGGGAAAATGATATCGTCAGAAAACCTGAAGACAGCACTTGAAGCCGGAGCGGTTGATTTTTTGCGCAAACCCATTGATAAAATTGAGTTGCTGGCAAGGTTGCATGCTACACTCAAATTATCGGAAAGCATCAGAAAAATCATGGAACTCAACGAAGCCAAAGACCGTATTTTTTCAGTAATAAGTCACGATCTCAGAGGGCCAGTGGGGGCCATCAAGGGGATTTTAGACCTGGCCATAGATGACTGTAGCGAAGAACTGCCGCCAAAAATCATTAATATGCTTACGCAGGTAAAAGAAGAAGCCGGACTGGTTCATGCCCTGCTGCAAAACCTGCTTCACTGGTCAAGGATACAGAGAGGCACTGTCAATGCCAAACCAGTTAAAGCAAGCATTGAGATGACGATCAGGCAGACCGTAGCGTTGTATCGTAACCAGGCACTTGAAAAACAGATTCATGTTAAAACCCTGATTGAGGGAGAAACCGCCGCTTTTTTCGATCCTGACCTTATATCATCAGCCATTCGCAACCTGCTTTCCAATGCCATCAAATTTACGCCGATAGGTGGAAATATTGAAGTTAAAGCCATGAAAATGAATGATCAGATTAATGTTTCTGTTTCTGACAATGGAGTTGGTATGCCTTCTGACGTAATCGACAAAATAGTGAAACCCACCGAATTTTACTCGAGTTATGGTACAAACTATGAGCAGGGTTCAGGCCTTGGTGTCAAACTTACCAAAGAATTTATTTCGATGAATGGCGGAGAGTTGCAGATAACCAGCGAACCTGGCAAAGGAAGCTGTTTCAGTTTCAATGTACCGGTATCAGAACCGGATTTGAAACAATGACGGAGGGAAAAATGATGCAATCAATAACAAATTACATTAAATCAATATTATATACGATCATACTTATTTCGGGTTTAATCACATTTTCGATTGGGCAAAAAAATGAAAACAATCCATTAAACTGTGATACAACGACCATACTTAAAAATATTGAAATTGCCCGGCATCTTAAAATCAATTACAATGACAGTGCCATTGAATATTTAAGACATACTTACTATTTATCAAAAGACTGTAATTTCTTGCCTGGAATGGTCAATTCGTGCTTTGAACTGGGTGAAATCTATAAGCATCATACCTTATATTCTGAAGCCATAAATATGGTTAATGACTTATTGCTGACTATTGACGATACAGCGAATTTACCATTAAGAGCAAAATGTTTATATTCTTTGGGAGAGTATAACCGGGCGGCAGAAAACAATATGTCTTTTAATTATTTAGATGACGCATTAGACATCTATAAAAAAATCAAAGACACAACCGGAATTGCAAAAACATGCAACAGGCTTGCCGCTGCTTATTTTGAAAAGCAAAATTATGAACAAACATTGGCATATATTGACACATCTATGTTTTTTGCCAGAACGAAAAATAATTTCAACCTTATGGCAAATAATACTGAAATAATGGGAGCTGTGTTCAAATTTAAGCAAAAATATACCGAGGCCATAAAAACCTTTTACCAGTCAGCTGATCTTTTTATAAAATCGGAAGATACCATTGGGCTAATAAATACATTGGCAAATATTGCCCGTACTTTCCAGCTTATGGGAGATAACCCAAAGGCAATTACTATAGCATTACAGGCTTACGCGATGGCCGATAAACAAAACATTAAAATTTACACCATTTCTATTTCAAAAATTCTTGCCGACACATACAAAAGTATGGGTGACTATAAAAAGGCATTCGAATATCTTGAAATATATGACAACCAGCGTACGGTGGCGTTTTACGATGAACGCGATAAACAGATTTCGCGACTGAATGCATTGTATGAACTCAGGAAAAAGGAAGAAGAAAAACAAAAGCTTATTCATCAAAATACTTTTAATCTGTTGCGTCTGAAGCAACAAAAAATCATTGTTATTTCATTCATTATTACCTTGATATTAATGACAGTTGTTTTAATTCAGTTTATCCTGAGCCGCAGATATCATATCAAAGCGTATCGGATACTGAACGAAAAAAACATTCTTGTAACAAGGCAGGCTGAGGAATTGCATACGCAGGCCGAAAACCTTTCAAAAACGTATTCAGAATTAAAAGAGCTTAATATTTTTAAAGATAGCATCACGGCAATGATTGTTCACGATCTTAAAAATCCGCTTAACTCGATATTAAGTATATATCCCCGTTTGAATGAAAACCAACGGAGTAAATTTATTTTCCATAAAGCAAGGCAGATGCTTAATCTGATATCGAACATCCTTGATGTTTATAAATTCGATACTGCTAAAATGAAAATTGCACCTGCTGAAATAAAAATTGATGATTTGTTGACCCATGCTATAGACGATATCCGGTATTTTGCCGATGAAAAACAAATAACCCTTACGGTTGAGTATCCCGAAAATAACAACGTTTTTGCCGATAATGCTTTAATGCACAGAGCGCTAGTTAACCTGATGCACAATGCCATCAAATTCACACCAGTTTCAGGAAATGTAAAAATACAGGTACAACCATATGACAAAATGCTAAGATTCAGTATCAAAGATAACGGCAAAGGTATTCCGGCTGATAAACTTCCACTGGTTTTTGAAAAATTTACCCCAATCTCACAAAATGAAAATGGCGAATTGCGATCATCGGGGCTTGGACTGGCTTTTTGCAAAATGGTTGTTGAAGCCCATGAAGGCGAAATAGGAGTTTTCTCAGAACCTGAAAAAGGATGTGAATTCTGGTTCACCCTGCCTGCAAAAATACATCCGGAATGGAAACAAAAAACCATTGAAATTCAGTCTTTTTTAAGTATTCATTTTTCTGATGAAGAAAAAAGAAACATTGCTCCCTTCACGGAAAAATTACAACAACTTGAAATATACCGCGTTTCTGAAATAAAATCCATTCTGAAAGAAATACCGTTTTTTAGTAATACGGTTGAAGATTGGAAACAGCAAATCATACGGGCGTTGAGAATCGGTGATGAAAATATTTTTCAGCAACTTATTTCCCTGACAAAATAAAATAGTTATCAGCAAATTTCCCGTCTAAATAATTTATTCAAACAACAGACTACTGGCTGATTACCTGAACGGATTTCCCAGCTTCATGCCCGGATCGCCCGGAGGATCGCTCTGCATGACCATCGATATCCCTTTGTCTATCTTTACCTTCTCTACCCGCGGACGGGTGTAGGCCTTTTTATTTCTTTTCTGTGTTTTCATACTTTTTTGTATTTATAAACCGGACACCTCGACAAGCTCAGTGCCCGGTTATTCCTGTTATTTAATCAACATTCACTTTCTGTACCATGGTGCCCTGGGCCGATACTACTTTCACAATGTAGGTGCCCTGGGTTTCCATCTCAATGGCCTGCAATGAACCATTCATCTCAACACTGCGCAACTCGCTGCCAACCAGATTGTATACCTTAACGGTGGCTTTCAGTGCCTTGTCGCATTTGATATTGATCTGGTTGCCATATCCGTAAACCTTTACATGCAGCGATTTCAGATCAATACCCGATGCACTGCCCTGATCATAAGGATTGTAATGCGAGGTGCCATCTGAAATGTGAATGACAAAACGATTGGTGAAATCGCCCGTGGCACTTTCAAAGGCATAAACCGGGTTTTCGCTGATGTTCACGATTTTACCGGCATATTTGTCCTCCAGGTATAATACCGACAACGGTCCAAAACTTTCGGCGCCGGTAAAGGTATAGGTGAAATGGCCTGATACTCCTGTCCTGAAGCACAATGGTTGCAGGTAAACGCCTGTATACGGTGCATGCGTGGCCACGGCCATCTTCTCGTTCTCTACCATCATGTAAATCTGCGGGCAGATATTTTCCATGGCAAACATTTTCTCGGCATCGTACTTATCTGACCAGTCCTGGGCATCGGCACTGAAACCCAGCAGCGCTTCGTCGCTGTATTCGCCCCGGGTGGCTTTGATACGCAGTTTCTGGTTGTATACTTCAGGCTCTTTCAGCAACAGGTTGCCGTTGTGTACCCTTGTGTTGTCGGTAAGGTTAATGGCTGCTCCATCGGCCAGTACTTTGATCCAGTAGGCCTGGTGGGCTGGTATATAACGCGATCCGTCGTTGAGCGATTCTCCGGCTCCGCCATTGTTCTCGGGCAGCCAGTATGCAAAGTTAACGCCGTGTTTGATATAAACCACGTTGCGTATATTGCTGAAAGTGACTACAGGGCTGGCTCCTGTTCCCCAGTCAACCGGCGATGGATACGGGTTACCCACCAGGTTCCATTTGTCGCCCGAATTGACCAGCAGAGGATTGAAGTTGCCTGTGGTAACGGCGCTACCGGTAAGGGTGATGGTTTTTGGCGCACCGGTGAGTTTTACAGCATAACCCTGTCCAACGTTTAAGGCTTCATTGGTGGTAATGCGTTCCCATGCCGATGAAGCGGTATTGCGTTTGTAAACCAGCTCGGTGCCTGCAATATCTCCAAATACAGTGGCTAAAATGCCGGTCAGCGGGGTGGAAATGTAGTAATAACGATCGCTCTGGGCTATGTAAATTTCAATAGATTTTGTCCCGTTAATCACCATGGAGCCTTTGTCGATCACTGAGCCTGAGCCGGTAGCATTGCTCTGTACAAGGAAATTGCCAAATACATGCAGGCTGCCGTCAACATTCAGGTTGGCCAGCGGGTTTAAAGTCAGGTCGTTGCATTCGGCACTGGCTTTTCCTGAAGGAATGGTAATGGTAATTCCGGCACCAATTACAACATCATCGCCCGGGCCGGGAACTACACCACCCCAGAGGGCTGGATTGGTCCAGTCGCCGGATGCGCCTGGCTCAAAAAACAATAAAGTGGTGAAACTGACTTCGTCGCCGTAAGCGGTGCCGGCCGAATTGGTGGCATAAGCCCTGATGTAATAGGTCGTCCCGGCGATCAGTCCGTTCAGGTTGCTGGTGAAGGCGCCTGTGCCGCTGCCATCCACCGTCTTGCTGTCAGCCGTGGTCGGGTTGTGGTTCGTTGACCAGCATACGCCCCTTGCCGTGACGGCAGCGCCTCCATCGGAGGTGACATTGCCTCCTGATACCGCGGTGGTCATCGTGACGGAGCTGGCTGAGGCGGTGGTTACCACCGGTATATTCAGGGTGGTGAAACTGACTTCATCGCCGTAAGCGGTGCCGGCCGAATTGGTGGCATAAGCCCTGATGTAATAGGTCG
>CAZLJX010000013.1:0-26484 GCA_964559985.1 uncultured Bacteroidales bacterium | reverse complement strand
TACGCCCCTTGCCGTGACGGCAGCGCCTCCATCGGAGGTGACATTGCCTCCTGATGCTGCGGTGGTCATCGTGACGGAGCTGGCCGAGGCGGTGGTTAACGTCGGAGGGACAGCAGAAGTATAGGTGGTAAAATTGGCTGTATCAGGCATTCCTAAAATATTTGCGCTCAGATCTTCGATATCAGAAATCTTCACCTGATAAGCAGTAGCTTCTTCCAGGCTGGAATTGGGATCGATAGATAAAATACGTGTTCCGCTGTCATAATTATAAGAAGCACTGATGGTTGACATATCGGATAATTTCTTCAGAACAGCAACAGAAGATGCATTACCTGTAGTTATTGCAGCATCATCCGATGCACGACGGACTACCTCGCTGAAAGTGATATGAATAGTGGTATCAACACCTATCATGGTCGAATTATGTGCAGGTTGAAAAGTGACAAGAGGAGCAATATTATCAAAAATAGCAGCATCAGCACCTATATCAACTGGTGTAAGGCCGCTTCGGGTCTGTCCATCATAATCACCTGTGACGGATGCAATGTTAACACCTTTCATATCAGCGGGATTGTTAAACTGCAGATGTAAATCCGGGGTTGCTGCCGTTGCATCAATAAATAACGGATCGGCCTGAAAACTATTGGTATTGAACATATCAGCACATGCCGCATTCCAGGTGGCATAAGTATTATAATCGGTTGTGTTAATCTGTCCGAATTTATTATCAGCATTGCTGCCGATCCTGAAAAGATTATAATCACAGGTCAGGTACGGTGTTGAATAATCTGTTGTGCTATTGATCCTTATGGCATAGTTGATTCCCGATCCGCCTGTCCTGGTATTGACAAGGATATTGTTTCTTAAATCAGCATATACTGAAGTTTGCTGGCGGTTAAAAGCATAGGTTTTCCCGGCAACTCCGGCAGCCGGGGTGCCACCAATAAAAACTGAATTATGATAGAATTTAATATCTGATCCAAGATACTGATAAATGCCATTAATGACATTTCCTTTTGTTATATCTGTTCCCAGCCTGATCATGTTATTCTTATAAACGGTACCGGTTCCTCCATAAACATGAATTCCGTTTACAGTTGCAGTTGCACTGGACGAAACCACATTGAGATTATAGATCAGGTTTCGCTCTACCAGGTTGGTTCCGCTCCCGTTATCGGTAAAAATTATTCCATAGATACACACAGTAGCCGAAGCATGCAAATTGGATAATTCATAGATTGAATTTTGCGAAATGGTTATATTGCCTGCACCGGCAAGCTGGCTGATACCAGCCATTGAAGGTGTTGTAGTGGTGTTGGTATTTCCTGTTTTTGCTTTCAGATGATGAATTGAATTGTTGCTGATATTGACGGTCGATCCTGAATTCCTTATTCCTATCACCTGATCTGCTGTTCCGGCACCGTTAGCTGTGAGATTAGCCACTAAATTACCGGTTATTTCAACCAGTCCTGTCGAAGCGTTGTCAATACCTACAATCATGTGTGATGTGGTTGATGAAGCAGCTCCGGCCGTTAAGCTGTTAGCCAACAGGCTTCCCCCGATTATATTATCCCGTATGGTATATGGAATGGTAGTCCCGGCTACACCAATCCCCTTTATGAGGGTTTTTACAGACACTGCAGAACCCAGGCAGGTTAATCCCCCAATCTGGTTGTTGGCAATTTCAATATTTGTTCCGGTAGTACACGAAATGCCGTTAAGCATCGGGTTAGTCCCAAAACTTGACGATACCGTCAGCTTAATGGCATCATTGGCTGAAAGGCTACCAATAACATTGGCTGAACTTGTTCCGATATTCACCCGTCCGGCTTCAACCCAAATGGCCGACAAAACGCCAACTCCTGCCGATCCGCCGCTCGATGATGTCATCTGAATGGCTGTGATGGTATTTCCCTGAACCGATGTGGGCAATGTAGTACCAACATTCAGATAAATAGCGGCAAATTTCAGTGTTGTGGTACTGGCCTGATCATAAACACCGCTACCTGATGATGAAGCATATCCGATAATGTTATTTTCAATGATAAAAGCTTCACCACTGGTCCCTTTTATTTTTATTGCTCCATTCGGATCGGAGCCGGCGGTGGTTACCGTTCTTGTTCCGGACTGGTAAAACCGGTTGCCTTTAATGGTCCATGCAGTGCTGTAACTGGCAATACATATCCCTGAAGATGCAACAGTAGCTTTATGATAATCGAAAATATTACATTGTTCTATAGTATTTTCCCTGTTAAAACAGGTGGTTGTCGTGTTATTGGAATATATCCCATACGGAACAGGATTTGCTGCAACATCGGCCGATGAAACGGAACAATTTTTTACGGTATTATAACTATTCCCTGTGGTTCCGGTCCCGTTTCCGAAGAAAATCACCGAACCTGTATTACCGGTATTGGTGCCCTTGATGGTACAATTCTGAATGGTATTATTCTGCGCACCTCCTTTAATTTCAATGGCATAACCTGTGGTTGAGGTGCTGGTAATCTGAAGGTTATTCAAGGTAATATATTTACATCCATCGAGGCTGAAAATTGTGGCATTGGCTGAAAACGGCACAAGAGATGGGTTATCAGTAGTAATGGTAACTTTGGTATCAGGACCGCTTCCCAGATTCCCGATAGTTAATGGAAAGGTTTCACCTGAAGGGCTGTAATCATCACTTAGAAAGATAGTTACATTTCCTGCCAGTCCCTGACTGTTGATGGCCGAAATGGCAGCTGCAATGGTACTGTAATCATTTCCGTTGGGATTTGGATCGGTGGTGCTGCCAACTTTAATTGTGCCGCTCAACACACCCGGCAAGGTGGTGCCACTTCCTGTAACACTTGAAACCTGAGCTTCATTATAAGCAGAAACTTTGTAATAATACGTTGAATTCCAGCCTAAGCCTGAGTTATCGAGATACGAAGATGAATTGGCGGAAAGTGTAGCTATCAGGGTATAATCCGTTCCATCGGGAGAACGATAGATTTTATAACCGTTTTCGGTGGTTGAATTATCGGTCCATGTAAGATTGAGCTGAAAATTAGCAGGCGCAGTAACCACAAGATCGGTCGGTGCTGCCGGTGCAGCAGGAGGCGTGAATGTATATTTAAGATCAACCGTAGGTTTTGCGTTGATATTGGTTGTTTCGGCAGTTGAACTGACTGTGGACGAAGTTGTCAGGCCATTGACCGATAAATAATTACCGCTGCCGGTTGGAGTAGCATTGATCCCTACCGAAGCTGATCCTGAAAGAATTGACCCGCTTAACGGATGATAATAAAATTCAATTTTTCCTGATGTTTCATATAATTTTACCTGAAAAGAAATGACTCCTTCGGAAGCTGAATAAAGCCACTTCACATTGCGCCATTCTGCAGTAAATATACGATTTGGTTCTGTCCCTTCAGTCTTATAGGTAAAATCGCCTGCTGTTGTCAGGCTCAGGTCGTCCCAAAGCGGGGCAACTGCCGGCCTTACATTGGCATCGGTTGCCAGGTTATTAGCGGCATAATATGCGGTTACGGAAGACTTAAAAACCAGCCATCCTTTGGTACTTGCTGATACGGTTGTATAACTGTTTCCCATATAGTTAAAGGTAAAACCCAGGGGGATATTGACAAAATATCCTTCCGACTCATTCCCGTTAATAATAGGATTAGTACCACCTGACAATGCCGAAAAGGTGCTTTCGGTAGCAGTAAAAGAATAATTGGTGATGTTCTGGCCATAGGATGCCATCGTCATAAGCACCATGACTGACAAAATGGTAAATAAAGATTTCATAGGCAAAAAATTAATATTTTACATAACATATTTACAACACTTTATAATACAAGTAATCATTATTTTTGTTTATTAAATGTATTCAGAATTTTCTTTACGGCTAAAAGCCAATAAGGTTGGGATATTTTACAAAAATTTACCACAATACCATAAAAAATGACGAAATGCTGTTTTTACCTGATAAATATACCTAAACGAATGATAGAATAAGTTCTTAAAAAGATGTAATTTTGTACCGATTTATTTCAACAGATGGAAGCATTAAAAGTTTTGGTGGTGGATGATGAACCCGGTATTTGCAGTGGTATTCAAAGGGTTTTACGTAATTTTTCGGTTGGGTTCCCATTTGTCAGTGAACAGATTGGTTTCTATGTCAACGAATCGTTTACCGGTGAAAATGCCATGGAAATTATTGAAAGTCAACCTATAGACATTGTATTGCTTGATAATAAACTCCCGGGAGTACAGGGAATAGATATTCTTGGAAAAATTACTGCAAATTATCCGCAAACCCTGGTTATTTTTATTACATCGTATGCATCGCTCGATCTTGCTGCCAAAGCCAATACATCGGGTGCTTTTGATTTTCTTCCCAAACCTTTTACTCCGGCCGAACTGAAAAGCATTGTAGAAAGTGCAGCCAAACACGTGTATATCAAACGAATGACAGCGAAAATGAACAAAGAGGGTAAACAAATCCGTTACCAGTTCCTGTCAGTTCTTTCGCACGAATTAAAATCACCGCTCAATGCCATTGAAGGATATCTGAAAATGATGTCGAACAGGCAGTTTGGCAACGACCTGAACAAATACAATGAAATGCTTGACCGTTCGCTGGCAAGAGTTTCGGGCATGCGTGCCCTTATCATGGATATGCTCGACCTTACACGGATTGAATCGGGAAAGAAAAACCGCGATATCAAAGAAACCAATATTACACAGATAGCCCGTGAAGCAATTGATATCAATGAACCCATGGCCATTCAGCGCGATGTTAAAATTTCGCTGCTGACATCCAAAAAAATAACCATGTTGGCCGACCCTGAAGAAATTGCCATCATTATCAATAACCTTGTTTCAAATGCAGTAAAATACAATAAAGAAAACGGGAAAGTCGGAATCAGTCTTGCATCTGATCATGATACCGTAACTATTAAAGTGAGCGATACCGGAATCGGATTGGCCGAAGATGAAATTCCAAAACTTTTCGAAGACTTTGTTAGGATTAAAAATGAAAAAACACGGCAGATTTCAGGAAGTGGATTAGGTTTAAGCATTGTCAGAAAAATTGCCGGATTGTATCATGGGGATATTAATGTCCAGAGTATTCCAGGCGAAGGAAGTACCTTCACCGTTAAACTTAAAACCTGAAAAATATGTTATTACCTCCAAAAACAGTTGAGCGACTGAGCCAGTACAGACGCACATTGATACAGTGCCTGATGCAGGGAAAAAACTATATTTTTTCGCATCAGCTTGCATCACTGCACAACAACACGGCTGTCCAGGTACGTCGCGATATAATGCTGCTCGGCTATTCAGGTAAATTGAGAAAAGGGTATGATGTAAAAGAACTGTCCGACACCATTGGTAAAGTGCTGGACCCCGAAGCGGGCTGCAAAATCTGCATGGCAGGTATGGGTAACCTCGGAAGGGCAATAACCGGCTATTTCAATGGAAAACGTGCCAGGCTGACTATAACTGCTGCATTTGATATTGACCCTGCCAAAACCGACAGGGTTATCGGAGGTGTGAAATGTTACCATATTAACAATCTGCCAGATATCGTAAAAAATGAGGATATTTCCATTGGAATCATTGCGACTCCTTCAGAAATTGCACAGGATATTGCCCGCTTAATGATACAATCAGGAATTAAAGGAATTCTTAATTATACTTCCGTTCCGCTTACAGTTCCATCGCATATCTGGCTTGAGGAATATGATATGATTACCTCCATTGAGAAAGTGGCTTATTTTGTAAAAAAACAAATATAAACATTCAACAAAAATAGAAAAATATGGAAACCAGGATCGGGGCGGCACTCATACTCATCGAAAACAAAGAAGTAATACCAAAACTTAACCTGATATTATCATCGCATTCAGAAATTATTATCGGACGGCAGGGCTTACCCATACGCAGCCACGAAGCCGGCCTTATTTCCATTGTTCTTGAAGGAAATACCGACCAGATTGGCTCATTAACCGGCCAATTGGGAAAATTATCAGGAGTGCAGGTCAAATCGGTCATGCTTAAAACCAGATAGTTTAGGTAAAACTATCACTAAATCAATTTATTATTGCTATAAATCTGATTTTTCCGGAAGGATATCAGCAAATCTTTTGCGGGGGAAATAATTTCCTGCTATCTTCTTTTATAACAAATTATACATAAAATTCGGCACCAGCCTTAATGCCATTAATTCTGACTTTCACTGGTAAAAAATCAAATGAGCGAGCATGTTGTTCCAATGATTACTCTATTGGCTGAAATAATTTAAAATGCCTGCGGGTTTGGTTTCCTGATATTTTTTTCTATTTTTAGTGATTCATCGTTAAGGATATGTCGTCGTTTAAAAACCTGGCAATAATAGATAAATCAAAGGAATGGTTCAATTCGGTATCACATGCCCTGAACCGGTATAATATCTCATGCCTTCATTTCACAAGTATCGGAGAAGCCAAAAAGAAAATTCATCCGGGTTTTTGCCGTGTTTTTATCATCGAAGCAGACCAGATACCGGTTTCGGAAGAAATTTCGCAATTTATCGAAACAAATCAAAAAAACCATGTCTTTCTATGCATCGATCAGATAAGACCCAATATAATCAGGACAATATATAAAGCAGGGGCAAAAGGGTTTATTCTTAAATCGGGCAATATTTTTGATGAATTTCAGCAGGTCATAGAAATTCTTGAACCTCAGGCTCAAAAGCAATTATCAATTCCCGGATTCAGGGAATTTGAATCGTTTTATCGTAAATTAGCTCCTTTTGCCAATGATTTATTCAGTATTTCAGACGATGCCGGATTTTTTGCCTGGGTCAGCGAGTCTCATGAAAAGCAATTCGGATGGTCAGCCCATGAACTGTTGGGGAAATCGTTATTTGATTTTATTCATCCGGATGATGTTGAAATGGTGATGCAAAGATTTCATGATGGAATAGCAAAAGGAATATCAGGAAATATTGAATGCCGTTTTGTTACCAAAAACAAACAATACATCTGGCTTAATATATACGGTAATGTAATCCGTAATGAAGAATCTGAAATTATTGGTGCTGCATTTCTTTCGCAAAATATTCAACTCAAAAAAAATATTGAGGCTGAAATTGACAAATCAAATCTGTTGCTGAAGAAAATTCTCGATGTTCAGCCCGATATCATTGGTTATAAAGATCGTGATCTGAAATATATCATTATTAACAGTGCCTTCGAATCATTTTCGGGAATACAATTCAGCAAAATTCAAAACCCGGTTGACGAGAATATTTGGCCCAAAGCATTTGCTCAGAAACTGGCTGAAACCGATCGTTATGTGCGTCAGACAGGGAAAGTATCGGAGACAGAGGAAGAATATTTTACAAAAAACGGGACAAAATATGTTTTTAATATAAAAAAAATCCCTGTCTTCCTGCAGCCCGATGAATTCCTGGGGATTTGTTGTATTATGCAGGACATCACCATTCAGAAACTTACCGAAGAGGTATTGGATAAAAAAATTCAGTATTTTATACATCCTGAAACAGAAGTTCCCGATCTGAAATTTGAAGAAATATTCAATATCAAAGAGATACAGCAGCTTCAGGATGCTTTTGCAAAAGCAACCGGGGTGGCTTCGCTAATAACTACTCCAGATGGAGAAAACATAACCCGCCCGAGCAATCTTAATCCTGTCTGCGAAGAAATACGGAAAACAACCAAAGGCTTGCAAAATTGCATAAAATCGGATAAGCTGCTTCACAAAAATTCAGGCAAGCGACCATTTATGCACCATTGCAAAAGTGCAGGTTTTTTCGATGGTGGGGCAAAAATATTTCTGAAAGATAAGCACCTTGCCACCTGGGTGATAGGACAGGTAGTGGATTCTGATACTGAAACTGATAAATTAAAAGCTTATGCCCATGTAATTGGTATTAATGAAAAGAAATATGCATTGGCGCTGGAAAAGCTGCCGAAAATGTCGGTGGTGCAGTTTCAGCAGGTTTGCAATACGGTATTTTTATTTGCCCGGCAATTGTCGGCTCTTGCTCTTCAGAATTATATGCAGGCAAAATCAATTGCCGAAATTAAAATCAAAGACAGTGAACAAAGAAAAACAAACCTGCTGTATAAAAGTATTTTCGATAACTCAACCGATGCAGTTATTTTGTCAACACCTGCCCTTGAGCTGATAAAATGCAATCCTCAGGCTGCAGAACTCCTTGGTATCAACCCTGGTGAAGATCTGACAGGAATGAACCCATTCCGGTTTTTATCGGGTAAAGATTCATCCTTTGCAAAAAAAATGCTGGATAAATTACTGAAAAGCAATCAAAAAGCACCTTTTATCCTGAATGTAGTCAATGAAAAAGGCAAAGAAATCATTGTTGAGATAAAGGCAAATGTAATTTATGATGAGAATCAGCAACCGCTCTATATTTTAAGTATCGTTCACGACATTACTGCAAGACGGCAAAAAGAAATTGCGCTCAAACAAAGTGAAGAAAAATACAGGGCACTTGTCGATAATGCCAAAGAAGTCATTATGCGATTTGACCGGCAATTTGTCCATCATTTTGTGAATCCTGTTATTTCGGAATATTTTCACCTTACACCTGCCGATTTTATTGGAAAAACTCACCGGCAGATGGGATTCCCCGAAGAAATGTGCAGATTTTGGGAAAACCTGCTTGAAGAAGCATTCCAAACCGGGAAAACCAATTTCGAGGTTTTTAAAATTGAAACTTTAAAGGGTCTCACGTATTTTGAATGGCAGCTTGCCCCGGTTTACGATGCTGCAGGTAATGTAGAAAGCGTAATCACAACCGCCCGCGATATAACATGGCGCATCAATGCCGAAAAAAGCCTTCTTCTAAGCGAACAACGTTATAAAAGCATTGTAGAAAACCAACCCGACCTGGTGATACGGTTTAAACCAGAAGGAGCTATTTCATATTATAATGAAGCATTTGCGCAGTTTTTTCATATTACCAATCATCAGGATTTATCCATTTACCAACTGGTCGATGAATCACTTGCCAGTAAACTGAAAACCGCTGTTTCAGTCTATAAATCAAAACCCGATTCATTTGCTTTTGAATATAAAATTTCTCTGCCAGCCAACCAGTACCGGTGGATTTCCTGGAACGGGAAACCCCTGTTCGATACTACCGGAGAACTTATTGAATTCCAGGCAGTAGGGCGCGATATCACCGATCTGAAAAATGCCAGCGAGCTGATTAAACAAAGCGAAAAGAAATACCGCACCATCTTTGAAAACATGCAGGATGTGTATTTCCAGGTTGATGCAAAAGGTACATTGTTGCAGATCAGTCCCTCTGTTGAAAGATATTCGGGGTATAAGCCCAAAGAAATTATTGGAAAAGGGGTTGATACTTTATATTATCATGTTGAGGATAGAAAAAAGTTGCTCGAAACCATTGCCGGTAAAAATGAAATCAGAAACTATGAACTGATAGCACGTCACAAAACGGGTAAACCTATATATGTATCGGTAAATGCCCAGGTGATGTATGACAATGACAAAAAACCCATTGGCCTTGAGGGGCTGATGCGTGATATTACCGACCTTAAAAAAACCGAGGAGGAACTCCGGCATGACGAAGAAAGACTGGAAAGCCTGCTCAGGATTTCACAACTATACAATCTGTCAGAAGAACAAATTCTTGAATATTCACTTGAAGAAGCCATTAAACTTACACGAAGCAAAATTGGATATATAACCCTCTACAACGAAAGCAGAAAGGAATTCTATTCACGGTTATGGTCAAAAGAAACTTTAAATCTATGTTCCGGTAATCATAAAGCAATTTTTCATCTTGAAGAATCCGGACTTTGGGCCGAAGCCGTAAGGCAGCGAAAACCGATGATCACCAACGATTATCCCAAAGAAAAAACCTTTAAAAAAGGAACTCCCAAAGGACACATTCCACTGTCGAGGCATATGAATATTCCTGTTTTCTCAAAAAATAAAATTGTGGCCGTGGCAGGTGTTGGAAATAAAGAAGATGAATACACCCAGAAAGATGTGAGGCAACTGATCCTTTTAATGGATGCTGTCTGGAAAATGGTTGAAAGGCAAAAAGCCGAAAATGAACTCAGAAAATCCGAACAACAGAAATCAGCCATTTTGCAGGGTTTAAATGATGTATTCATTGCCTATATCGATAACAATTACCATATCATTTACTCCAACAGGCACGATAAAAAATCGTTCAATGGTAATTGCAGAGGGAATCTTCATACCTGCTTTATGTTTTCCGATAAATATACACAACCCTGCGAAACATGCACAGTTACAAAATGCTTTCAGACCGGGCAAGCTGTTGAAGGGGAAGTAGAAAGTAATGACGGCAATTACTATTTACTGAAAAGCTATCCGGTTTTCGACGATCACCAGAAAACCGAAGGGGTGATTCACCTTGCCGTAGATATAACAAAACAAAAACAAATAGAAAAGGAACTTATTACTGCAAAGGAAAAAGCCGAAGAATCAGACCGGTTAAAATCGTCTTTCCTTGCCAATATGAGTCATGAAATCCGCACACCCATGAATGCCATCATTGGTTTTAGCGAACTGCTGCAACGGCCGCATGTTACCCAAAAAAAGCGGGAATTATTCTCACAGATTATCCGCAACCGTTGCAACGACCTGTTATCGATTATCGACGACATTCTGGATATCAGTCGTATTGAAGCCGGACAACTTCAGGTTTATACCGATCAGTTCAATCCCTCCCTGTTGATTGATGATGTTGCATTGGTTACCCGGCAAAAATTAAAAGTGCTTGAGAAAAAAGGAATTCATGTTAAAACCGTTAAACCAGGCGAAAAGATTACCTTATTTACCGATCAGACCAGACTGAAACAGGTTATCCAGAATTTTGCCGACAATGCGATAAAATTTACCGACAAAGGGCATATTGAAATCGGCTACAAGGTTGAAAAAGAGGAGGTTATTTTCTATGTTTCAGACACAGGTATTGGTATTCCAAAAGAAAAATTCGACCTTATTTTCGAACGGTTCAGCCAGGTAGATCCTACATTTCAGCGTAATGCCGGGGGTATTGGGTTGGGTTTATCTATCTGCAAAGGCATAGCTTATCTCCTCAAAGGAAGGTTATGGCTCGAATCGGAACAAAATAACGGAACTACCTTTTTCTTTGCCTTACCCCTGAAGAATGTATGAAAGTCAGTCACATCATCACTTGAAACATACCATAAACCGCTAATTGGTATCAAGGTATTTACTCATAATTTCGAGTAAATCATTTATGCGAAGAGGTTTTGCCAGGTAATCGGTGCATCCGGCATGGAGGCTTTTTTCCTTTTCGCCGGCCAATGCAAATGCAGTCTGGGCAATAATGGGAACATCTTTATTAAAAGCCCTTATTTGCCGTGTAGCTTCATATCCATCAATTAAGGGAAGTTTTATATCCATCAGTATAATGCTGATATCCGGGTTGGAACGGGTAGTATTTACTGCTTCCACTCCGTTTTTTGCGCGCATCACTTTAATCTGTGTTCTTTTTAATATTTCTTCAATAAACCTGAAATTGATGTTCTCGTCTTCAACAACAAGCACAGTTTTATTGCTCCATTCATAATTTGTCATTCATGTACAATTTTTGCTAAGTTAGTTTTTTTCATCATATAAAGCAATTTTTTTTCAGATTTTGAAAAAATACTGCTGGTGAAGAAATTTTACAAAAATAAAATCCAGGATTTTCTCCTGTCAATAGTGGATTATTTTATTCAATATCAGGCACTAATCCTTACAATCGTTAAAACTTTTATCGTATTGCTGCATGGCTTTAAACGACATGCCCATGCTCGAAAAACCTCCATCGTGAAACAGATTTTGCATGGTTACCTTTCGTGTGAGGTCTGAAAACAGCGTTACCACATAATCGGCGCATTCCTCAGCAGAAGCGTTACCAAGGGGTGACATGCGCTCCGTAAAATCAATGAGCGAATCAATGCCTTTAACACCACTACCCGCAGTGGTACGTGTAGGTGATTGTGACACAGTATTTACCCTTATTTTCTTGTCGCGCCCATAAATATAGCCAAAACTACGTGCTATAGATTCGAGCATGGCTTTGGCATCGGCCATATCATTGTAGCCGTATAATGTACGCTGGGCAGCAACATATGAAAGTGCTACTACAGATCCCCATTCATTAATGGCATCAAATTTCCGTGCAGTCTGCAATACTTTATGAAAAGAAATGGCCGAAATGTCGATTGTTTTTAACAAATAATCGTAATTTAGTTCATCGTATGAATTGCCTTTCCTGACGTTTGGTGACATTCCGATGGAATGAAGTATAAAATCGAAACGGCCCTGGAAATATTCCATGGTTGTTTTGAAAAGATTTTCAAGATCGTCCAGGCTGGTAGCATCAGAAGGAACAACAAGCGATTGGGTTTTGGCTGCCAGCTCGTTCAGCGACCCCATGCGGATAGCTACCGGAGTATTGGTAAGCACCATTTTTGCTCCCTCTTCGTGTGCTTTGACGGCTATTTGCCAGGCAATGGATTTATCGTTCAATGCACCAAAAATCAATCCTTTTTTCCCTTCCAGTAAATGATAAGGCATAGTGTTAATTTATTAATGGGTGAATGTATAAGGTTAAGCTTATATTAAATCAAAAATTCATATTCAGAAAGAGTTACTCCTTTTCAGATAACTTGTTAAAAAATATTCTTTAATCATTTGCGGTATCATAAAAATGAATGTAGATCATTGTTTTTTTTGAAATTTAGGTTCCTGCTCATAGGTTGACATGAGTAATTCCATCGCGTTGTCATAGGCCGCCTGTGAAACATCTGAACCGCTTAGCATTCTGGCAATTTCATGAATCCGTTCCTGTTTGTCTAATCGTTTTATCTGAGTCAAGGTAGCTTTTTCAGTTTCCGTTTTAAATACATGATACTGGCTGTTTCCTTTACTGGCAATCTGCGGAAGATGGGTAATACTGATGATCTGCATATTATAACTCATTTGCAGCATAAGTAGCGCCATTTTATCTGCAATCTCGCCTGAAACGCCTGCATCAATTTCATCAAAGATAACAGCAGGAAGCTGCAATTTGTTCGCGACCAAATATTTTAAGGCAAGCATCAGCCGCGAAATTTCACCCCCCGAAGCAATTTTATCAACGGGCATTGGGGGTATATTCCTGTTGGCCGAAAACAGAAAAGAAATTTCGTCTGCACCATGAGCAGTAAGGCTTTCGAGCTGTTTTATACTTACCTGAAACACTGCACTCGGAATTCCCAGTTCCTGGAGCAGGTTGGTCATGGTTTTCTGCATTTCATCTTTCACACTGTGCCTGTTTTTACTTAACTGGCCGGCCAGTATTTTTAACTGCCCTGAAACATGATCAAGTTCTTTTTCAGTTTTTTCAATGGCTTGGCCGAATGATAAGGTTTTTGAAATTTTCAGGGCAAGCTGCTCTCTGAGATCAATCAGCTGATTTACAGATTCAACCCGATGTTTATTCATCAGGTGATGCAACAAATCGAGGCGTGCACTGATTACTGAGATTTTTTCCGGGTCGTAAATAACATTTTCAGCTTGCCTGGAAGCTTCAAAAGCTACATCTTTCAATTCAGGAATAATTGCTTCAAGCCTTTGCATCAATTCTTCACCCGTAGCCGAAAAATGAGAAATAGCCACCAGGTTTGACAGAGAATCTTTAAGTTGTTGAATGGCATTGATTTCGTTTTCACTCAGCAAACCTGAAACATTGAATAATGCGGTTTTAATTTCCTCAGCATGAGTAAGCTGCTGAAATTCAGTTTCAAGCTCAGCAAGTTCACCATCAGATAATTTGGCTTTCTCCAGTTCATCAAACTGAAACTGGTTATAATCGTGTTCCAGCATTGCTTTTGCCTCTTCATCGCGGAGAAAGCGAAGCTCTTCGTTAAGCCGCTGAAACTTCTCAAACCATTGTTTGTAATTAGCCAGAGTTTCACGGTTCGATGCCAGTGAATCAACCATTTTAAGCTGAAATCCGGATTTATTAAGCAAAAGCCCCTGGTGCTGCGAATGAATATCTATCAGGTTTTCGCCCAGTTCTTTGAGAATCTGCAGGTTTACAGGTACATCGTTGATAAACGCCCTGGATTTTCCCGTTTCGAGAATCTCGCGCCGGATAATGGTCTGATTTTCATAATCAATATCATTGGAAGCAAAAAATGCTTCCAACCCAAGACCTGAAATATCGAATGTGCCCTCAACCACGCATTTTACATTTTTATCGAGCAACCATGAGGTGTCGGCACGCTGGCCAAGCAACAGGTTTATGGCTCCCAGCAATATTGATTTACCCGCACCGGTTTCACCGGTAATGGTGCAAAAACCTGCATCAAACTGTATATCCAGTTCCCTGATCAGGATATAGTTTTTTATCTGCAGCGATTTAAGCATAATTCAACTTCAGTATTTCCGGTTATTTTACAAGTTGTTCGTATTTACTGGCATTGGCCGGATCTACTTCCGAAACAACAGTATAAACCCTGCGCTTTTCTTCGGGGAACGATTCGGAAAAAATATTAAGAATTTCATCTTTTTTGGCATCAAAAAACACCTGCATCAAAAAAGAACCCGGTTTTTTGCGATGTACAATCTGTAGGAGCTGGAGGGCTTCGGCTATTTCGGCACGTCCTTCCGATTGTTTATCGGCCATTTTATCCAGGCCAAGCCTGTGGTAACGGTAGATGCATTCCCTGACAGGTGCATAAGTCTCATTCATAAGATTTTCGATAAGCCAATAACGGTTTTTACGGCTTTCAAAAGAACGCCAGCCTTTGGTAGGTTCGTTCTGTGCATTATTGACAATGCGTTCGGCTTTCTGAAAAAATTCGCTGCCCGAATCCTGCCCGAATGAATCGTAATCGAGTCCCAGCACAATATAAACATAATAAGCCAGCACCGAAGTCAGGTTCGAGGTATGTGTATTCTCGTTAAATGTAAGTACTTCCTGTTCAACAAATTTAAATTGAAAATCATTATCGATAAAGTTGAACATTGGTGAAGTGTATGAAGTGTTGAAAACCGGCCTGCTCGATTGAATCTGGATATTACCTTTATATTCATCGCTTGAAATCTGGGTAGTGAGATTAATCATAAAATTGAGTTCAATTCTCTCATCCACTGAAAATACATGCGATGTCCAACGCTGATTATTCAGAAATTCATATAAAGTTTTCTGCATTTCTTCAAAAACCCTTTTGTTGGTTGTCTGAATCTGCTGCGAGTTAATCTGTACCCGGCAGTTAAGTTCCTGGGCATTGGCAGCAGACAGAAAAATAACGGCGAAAACAACAACAGCCGTGGCTTTAAAAAAATCATTCATGTTGAAAAGTTTCAAACAAATAACCGGCAATATCGCTTGCCACCAGATCTTTAGTCTTAAGCGGAAATTCAGTAATTTTACCGTTATTGTCAATGATACTGATTTTATTGGTGTCGCATCCAAAACCGGCACCCGGATCGTTCAGAGAATTTAAAACGATAAAATCAAAATTTTTTCTTTTACATTTTGCTTTTGCATTTTCAATTTCGTTTTCTGCTTCGAGGGCAAAACCAATCAGTTTTTGTCCAGGTTTCTTCATCTTTCCGAGTAATGCAGCAATATCATCGGTGGGTTTTAATGTCATTACAAAGTCCCCGGCAGTCCGTTTGATTTTTGTATTGCAGAATTCGGCCGGTGTATAATCGGCAACTGCTGCTGCAAGTATTGCAATGTCGCAAAGCGGAAAAAGCTGAAGGCATTTTTCTTTCATCTGGGCAGCGGTGGTAACATGCACCACATTCCTGATACCGGCACGTGATATGTCTGCTTGTAAAGGTCCGGCAATCATGGTTACTTCGGCTCCCATCTGCACCAGCTGGCCGGCAAGTGCAACACCCATTTTTCCGGTTGAGT
Organism: uncultured Bacteroidales bacterium; assembly: GCA_964559985.1. Classification (GTDB taxonomy): domain Bacteria; phylum Bacteroidota; class Bacteroidia; order Bacteroidales; family CAZLJX01; genus CAZLJX01. The sequence continues at coordinate 10,532 of CAZLJX010000013.1, read as the reverse complement.
GGTTACCTATAAACCTGACTTTGTCAATGGGTTCATAGGTTGGGCCGGCGGTAATCAGAATTTTTTTTTTGATTTTTTTTTTTGAGGTCATAAAAAAATCAACCACCCGAATGATAATTTGTTCAGGCTCCTCCATTCTTCCTTTTCCCTGCAGAGTACTTGCCAACTCGCCGGTAGCAGGTTCAATCATTAACACTCCCGCCTGGGTCAGTTTCCTGATATTTTCCTGTGTTGCAGGATGGGCATACATATCCATATCCATAGCCGGAGCAATCATTACCGGACAACGGGCTGACAAATAGGTAGTAAGCAAAAGGTTATCGGCAATACCGACGGCCATTTTGGCAATAGTGTTTGCTGTTGCCGGTGCTATAAGCATCAGGTCGGCCAAAAGGCCTAATTCAACATGGCTGTTCCATGCGCCATCATCGTGATGAAAGAAATCGCATAAAACCGTATTCTGCGACAGGGTTGCCATTGTCACAGGGGTAATAAATTCTTTGGCATAAGGGGTCATAATAATTTTCACCTGGGCACCTTCTTTAATCAGCAGCCTTGTAAGAAAAGCTGCTTTATAGGCGGCAATACTCCCGGTAATTCCCAGAATTATATGTTTACCCTGTAAGCGCATATCAATGTATTAGCGGCGTCTTTCCTGTTTCTGGCGTTTGTCTTCTTCAGGGTCGCGGTAAACGATCTGGTTATCTTCAAATTCCTGTATAGCAATCAGAGTGGGTTTTGACAAACGCTCATAATATTTTGAAATCTCAATCTGTTCGCGGTTTTCAAAAACTTCTTCCAGGTTATCGGTGTACGAAGCAAATTCATCGAGTTTTTTATTCAGCTCATCTTTCAGTTCGGCACTGATCTGGTTAGCACGTCTGGAAAGAATCCAGATAGTTTTATAGATATTACCGGTAGTAACATCATACTTTTTAATGTCACGGGTAATGGTGGTGACCGGAGCGTTAATTTTTTTAAAATCCATGTTATTATTGTTTTTTTATGATTTCTACGGCACGGTTATAAAAGCGTTCGGCTTCTTTAAGGTATTTACTCTGGGGATATTGATCGGCCAGAACATAATATTCGCTGATTACTTCCTGAAAACGTTCCTGCCTCTTTGCAGGGACACTGTTTTCGGCATATAAATAATGTGATTTGATGGTCAGGTAAGTCAGTTCTTCCCTGTAGCGTGTATCTGGAAATTCATTCAGCAGGTTTTTAAAACAAATTACTGCTGCCAGGTATTCGCCCAGATTATAATATAATTTAGCATTGTAATAAGCCTTGGTTTCAAGTTTAAGGCGTAATTCATCCATGATGGTATTGGCTTCAGCTACTTTGTCACTTTGCGGGAATCGGTTGATAAACAATTGAAAAGCCTGAATGGCTTTCAGGGTATTCTGCTGATCGAGGTTATAACGGGGCGATTCCATATAATAACAGTTTGCTACCAGAAAAGTACATTCTTCCAGGTGACTGCTCAGGGGAAATGTTTTAATAAAATTGTCAAAATAATATCCTGCCATGATATAATCTTCCTCGTAATAATTGCAATAGGCATATTTATAATTGATTTCTTCGGCACGGTCAGTTCCCCGGTAAACAGTCATCAGTTCATCCAACAAAGCCATGGTACGGTTATAATCCTTTTTATCGTAATATTCCATTGCTTTGCGGAATTTCAGGTCATAATCAGAACTTTTAAGCACTTTCTGGTATTCGCTGCACGAAAAACCCGTAAAAATCAATATAACAAATACAAAGACATTTCTCATCGGTACGCTGTTTAGCTGTGATTTCGCAATAACGGCCTAAGATGTTGTTTTATTTTCAACCGGCAAAGATAATCATTCATTTGAATTTGGAAAAAAATATTAAAATATCATATCATGACAACACCAAAGAAACAAAGTGCCGTAATGAAAAGTTTTTGGAATAGCAGGTATGATTGGCGTAAAAAATGTGATACTTCATGCCTAAGTAATTGATTATAAAATAATCAGACGTGAGCAGGGACCGGCCATAGAAAGACAGGGTTGATGATGCTGAGATAAATTCAAAAAAAATCTGTTGGTTGAATTTGAAATAAAAAGTACATTTGCAGCCATTATTCATTTTTGAGAAACTAAAAACGAAAAAACGTGGATATTTTTGACAGGATTCAACGAAACAGGGGACCTATTGGCCAATACCAGAAAGAAGGACATGGCTATTTTGCTTTTCCGAAACTCGAAGGCGAAATTGCTCCCCGGATGAAATTCAGAGGTAAAGAAGTATTAACCTGGAGTTTAAACAATTACCTGGGGCTGGCCAACCACCCCGAAGTACGCAAAGCAGATGCTGATGCAGCCATTCAGTATGGTATGGCTTACCCGATGGGAGCCAGAATGATGAGCGGGCAAACCAGTAAACACGAAGAGCTTGAAACCAAACTGGCTGAATTTGTTGGGAAACCCGATGCTTTTCTTCTTAATTACGGGTACCAGGGAATGGTATCAATCATTGATGCCCTGGCCGATCGTAATGATGTGATTGTCTACGATGCCGAATCACATGCCTGTATTTTGGATGGAGTAAGGCTTCACATGGGAAAACGTTTTGTTTATGCCCACAACAATATGGAAAGCCTTGAAAAACAGCTTGACCGTGCCACCAAGCTTGCTGTTAAACAAAATGGGGGTATCATGGTCATTACCGAAGGCGTTTTTGGCATGGCCGGCGACCTTGGAAACCTTAAAGGCATTACCGACCTGAAAAAGAAATATTCTTTCCGCCTGGTGGTGGATGATGCCCATGGATTTGGAATGATGGGAAAAACAGGTGCAGGAACACCTGAGCATTTTGGTGTTATGGACAAAATAGATGTATATTTTGCCACTTTTGCCAAAGCCATGGCCGGCATTGGTGCTTTTGTCGCCAGCGAAGAAAACATTGTTGATTACCTTCGCTATAACATGCGCTCGCAGACTTTTGCAAAATCATTGCCCATGCCAATGGTAATAGGCGGTTTAAAACGCCTCGAGCTGTTGAAAACCCGTCACGAACTGAGAAAAAAAGTATGGGATATTGCCCTTGCCCTGCAAAAAGGATTGCGCGATAAAGGGTTTAACCTGGGTGTCACCCAATCGCTGGTAACACCGGTTATGTTGAGCGGAAACCTGGTTGAAGCCACCAATCTGGTGATGGACCTTCGCGAAAATTACGGCGTATTTTGCAGTATGGTGGTTTACCCTGTCATACCAAAAGGCCAGATCCTGCTGCGTTTGATTCCAACTGCCGATCACTCCATGGATGATGTAGAACAAACAATTAAAGCTTTTGAAGCCTGTTCATCAAAACTGGTTTCAGGAAAATATAACACAGGTAAAGTACCTGATATTCAACAGAAATAATTAATCTGACAAAAGCGGGTTTTCCCGCTTTTGTTTTTTACAGGCTATCGGTAGTAAAAATCACTACAGAATCTTCTGAAGCACCTGGTTCCGGCTTATTCATAAATTGCAATGCCCGGCCTGTAATTCTTACGGCAGGTTTAAGACTATCGTATTCAGCCTGGCCAATCAAACCATGTTCGAGCATTTTGCCTGAAACAAAACGGTAATATCCCTCCATTTCAGGTTTAAGATAACCTGCCGTATCGACCATATAATAAAACTTTTTGGGACGGGGAATTACTGCCGACATAAATAAAGCCTGTGGCAGGCTCAGTTGCATCTGGTCTTCAGCAAAATAAAAACGGGCACCTTCTCCCACTCCATAAATATCCGGCCCCATTTCAACAATGTTTAGATAAATTTCAAGCATACGCTGTTTGCTGCAAATATTCTTGTTTTCGATCAGCCATACAATCAGTGCTTCTTCAAGTTTACGTGTAATGGTTTTATCGCGGCTCAGGAAAATGTTCTTGACCAGTTGCATGGTAATGGTACTCCCACCCCGGGCAAATTTTTTTCTTTTTATATTGGTTGAAATGGCGTTTTTTATCTCTTCGGGTAAAAATCCTTTGTGCGAAAAATATGCACCATCCTCGCTTGTAATGATGGCCGACACCAGCAATGGTGAAATCTTATCTAATGTAAGATATTGTGGCTGAAGAGAATCAATCTGAATGCGCTTTATCTCTTCACCGTTTTCATAAACCGGATATTCAAACGGCCGGTTGATATAACCCAGGTCGGTTTGGCCGTATTTCACAATTTCAAAATCTTCTGAGGTCAGTCCGCCATCCAGTGCAATCTGGTCGGGTTTATCAATATTAACATTGAAAAAAAGTCGAAAAGTAAATTTTCCCCGTGTTTCTATCCCTTTTAAGTTTTCAAACAACCCCACCGGCAGCGAAGAAAATAACAAGCCAGCATCAAATCCGGGTTTATTAATCTTAAATGAAAGGATCCGGTCGGGATTTTTTTCCCATTTGATCCATGGAGAAATACCAAGCTTGTTGAGCTGGATAAAACCAAGACTGTCGAATTCAATGGCATAATCGCTGAAAATAAGCCGGTAATCCATCATTCCATTTTCAATATAAACCGGTTTATGCGATATTCGTTCGTTGGCTATGGTAAAACGGGTAAGATGGCTATTACCACGTAGAATCCATTGTCCGCCTTTTTTATAGGCACTGTCGAGACTGAAAGCCAGGGTGTCGAATGCAACAAGGGTATTCCAGCGGTGCTGAATATATGGCACTGAAACCGGCAAACTATCAAGCGGGTAAATTCTGATTTTAAAATTCTTACTGCTACGGTCAATGGCTCCTTCAGCATGAATGGTCGTTGTCTTTGAGCTTTCGGCAAGGTAAAAATCAACAGCAAAAGCCTGACGATAGATATGAATATCGGGCAGGCTAAGGGAAAATTCTTCGCCCATCAGGCTGGCGGTTACCAAAAACCTTGTAAATCTGATCTCTTTGGGGATGTATCCAAATAAACGGTCAATCACCTGGCCAGCCAGTTCCTTGTAATTTACTTTCTGTTGTAATGCCTGGTTATTCTTTTCAGTCGTATCTGAGGCATGGATGGAATTTTTTCTGAATAAAAACAGGTAATTGCTTTCTCCGGTTGCAGTTTTTACCAGATTGATATGTATATCACCGGCCAGCAGATTGCTGATTCTTAATCTGAACCTGAGCAGGTTGGGCAGACTGATGCGGAGTTCGAGCCTTCCAATGACAGCCAGGGTATCTTTGTTATAGGGTTTGATAATAAGCTGTTGAAATTCAACCGTTCGCAAACCACAAAACCTCAGCGAACCTGCCTGAATACTTGCCTGGTACCGTTCAGAAAAATATTTTGCCTTTTGCTGAAACATATACCTGAGCAATACACCACGCATTGAAAAAAAGCTGATTATCAATGTAATTGCGACAAACAACAGGAATTGAATCAACTTTTTTTTCCGGTTCATATAACAAATTTAAAATTAAGACAAGGGTGCCAAACTAAGCCCGCTAAATATTAAGCCATAAAACTGTAAACAAACCTGAAAAGTAATAAAAACTACCTGATATTTGATGCAAAGTGACATTTTAAATTGCTGACACACTTGAAAATCAAATCACTTAGCCTGAAACAGCATGCAGAATCAAATATAAAGCCTTATTGTTAATAAGTTACAGTGATATAAAAAGACATACCGTCCGGGTCGATTGTTGCACCAGATGCATTGTAGAACTTAACCTCAACGGTATTATCAGCCGAAACACGGGCATAGGCAATGATCAGCTTATCGGGCAATGCATTACCGGGTGAAATGGCAACAGTAGCTCCGATTGCAGCATTGGTAACAGAAAAAGTCTTTGTTAAAGATGTTCCGGCTGGAATAGGATCAAGATTTTCCCAGGGAATGGCCTTTATAATACTACCGATATACGTTCCGTTGGCTCCGATTTTTGCTGCTCCGGTTATGGCAACATTATTATCAACATAAAGATTATTATCAATTTCTGCATCGTTGGCAACCAGTAAATTCTTTCCGTTGGCCGAAATATTAGTCCTAACCCCTCCCCCTATATCAAATAAAGCGGAAGGGTTTGTGGTTTTAACACCCACCTTGAATGCCGAATTAGAACTGTAAAAAGCGATGCGGTTGTTGGCATACATCAAGAGGCTGTTATCCTCATCCTCCTGGATATAGGCAAAATCATCATTGCCAAATGTAAGAATAGCTCCTTCGTTGGAAATGCCTACACCCGCCAGTTTTAATGCTTTATTGGATGAATTTGCCCTGATATTCACTGTATGATCATTGGTAATAACATTATTAATATTGACATTGAAGCCTGTTTCTCCCTGGATATCAAACTGATTGTAAACCTTCAGTTTAAGTTTGTTACTTGCATACTGCTGGAAATAGGTTTTATCATCATCACCGAAAGCAAGAATTGCTCCCCATGCGTTTCCGGTTCCTTCGCCAAGCAATTGTAACACTTTGTTTGATACATTGGTACCAAAAATGGTGAGTTTATATTGAGGATTGTCATAATCAATACCCACTTTAAAACCATAATCCCCTGTAATGGCCAAACGGTCAACTACATTGATTTTTAATTTATTATCTTCATCCTCTTCGATAAAAATTTTATTGACATCGCCAAAAGTCAACCTGGCAGAAGAGCCATTCAAACCGGTTCCGATGAGTCTTAGCAAGTTATTATTGTTTCCTGTGATCGTTAGTTTATGATCGGGTGATGCATTTCCAATACCCACCGAACCATTATCGGCCAGGATATAGAATGCCTTGGTTTCGGTAAGATACCTGTTGGTAAATAATTTATAGCCACCCGATGCCCTGACGAGAAATTCATTGTTGGCGGTTGAACTTAGCATATCGCTGAGCGAGTAAGATGCATTATAATCGCCAAAAAGAAAACCTCCATTGTGTGTATTCCTTCCGTACGAACCAATAGTAACAGAATTTGTCCCGGTCGATACCAGGTTTGGCATTTCCGATACTTTTGGTCCGGTACCAATGACTACCGAATAATTACCCATTGCCCTGCTGCCTGTTCCGACAGCAATAGCATACTGTCCGCCAGCCACGATAGAATCGCCATTAAAAAAAGCTGAACCAATCGCTACAGCGTAAAAACCCGAAGCCCATGATTTTGAACCAAGCGCCACCGACCCAACTCCTGAAGCCTTGGCTAAAAGGCCAAAAGCATAGGCATCGTCAGCAATGGCAAAAGCAGCTTCACCAAACGAAAATGCATTCGTTCCGGCAGCATTTGAATTTTTCCCGAATGAGTAACAATACAAACCAGCGGCATTGGCATTCTGTCCAAAAGCAAAATTACCCTCGTCGGTGCCAAAACCATATCCAATCGTAGTTTTTGCCCCTAAGCCAAAAGCATAGGAGTTTTTTACCAGGGTATAAGCGCCGTCGCCAAAAGCATAGGAGTTGTCGGCATTGGTATAGGCTCCTTTACCAATAGCCGTTGAGTAATTTCCTCTGGCAGTACAATTAAATCCCAACGCCTGGCTGTAATTTCCACTGGCTTGTGACTGGAATCCGCTGGCCCACGAATTTGTACCAACACTGTCAACTGATTCTATCAATACCCTGCCTGCCAGAAAAGCTTCCTTTACAGGATACCATAGCATTCTGGGCTGGGATGGATTGATAATTTCGGCCGAATCGGAATTACTGATATTGAAAATATTGCTATAACCTGATTTTCCGCTGGAAAAACCACCCACCGCAAATCCACCTTTATTACCGGTTCCTTTTGCAATGTTTTTATCAATATAAATGCGGACACTGTCCTGCGAAACCCTTAAAAAATCCTGCACCAGTCCTTTGCCACCAGAGAATCCACCAACAGCAAAACCGCCTTTGTTGCCTGAACCTTTGGTACTGGATGTGTCGATATATACCCTCACACTATCGGGGGTGACCCTGAAAAACTCAGTCAAACCTGTTTTCCCGCCCGAAAAACCTCCTACGGCAAAACCACCTTTGTTACCTGAACCTTTGGTAAGCCCATCACCTACGTTAATGCGGACACCTTCGGGGTAAACAGCAAATACGGTGTCACCACTGGCATTGATTACGGAAACAGTGCCTCGCTTAGTCCTGCATTTTGCGGAAGCAACTGCGACGACAACACAACCCATTCACTCTCTGCACGGTAGCAAAAACAATTTTTGTCGGTATTAAAAACCAGCAAACCTGTAGCGGGTGATACAATTTCATTCATCTGAGCTGTAGTAAGTCTTGGCACCAGGAGGCCTTTATCAGCAGATTTAACATCGAGCATGGCCGATGGCTGAGCCGTGTAGCCGGCATCGTCAGTAATGGCAACATTTTGCGAGGTGGCGACAGAAAATGATAATAACATCAAAATCAGGATAAATAAAGAGGAAATTGTTTTCATATCATCAAAATTTTATTGTTTTGAATATATGAATAATGAATGATAATTTCAAATGGACCGGAAAATTACTTCAGAGAATTTGAATCTCTCGTTCCATGTAGTTGACTTGCATCACTGTATCAATAAATTGTCCGGCTTTATAATTTATCAGACTACCGAAACAAAAAACCCGGAAGTGATATTCCGGGTAAAACTTTGTTTTATTTAAAAAAACTTTGAGTAAAATAGAGCCTTTCTTTATTTTTTCAACTGCTCCATTTCTTTTTTCAGGTGTTCAATCTCGGCTTTCAGCGCTTCAATCATAGCCTGCTGTTCCTGTACGGCTTTTACCAAAGGCACGGTAAACTCGGCATAACGAAGCCCGTATGTGCCACGATCATTCTTTAGATCTGATTTATCAATCCCGCTAAAGGTATATCCTACCTCATCGGCTGCTTTTTCAACATCCTGGGCAACAAAACCGGTGAACCTGATTTTTTCAATATCGTATTTGCCTTCCCAGTCGCCATCATCTTTAATACCTTTATATTCATTCAATTTATGAACATTCAGGTTGTAGGTAACGGGTTTCAGCTTCATGATAAAATCGAGGCCGTGAACATCCTGTGCAATTTTTTCTTTAAATCGGCCATCAGAGAAGGTAGTCCATGCTACATTGCTTTTGGCAGAATGAATGTAATAATTTCCGATATTAATTGAATTTGAGCCAGATACTTCCACATCCCAACCAATACAAATTGTGTTGGATAAATTAACTTCACTATCATGGCTTCCCGCTTTGTGTCCAATTGCTGTGTTGTAACTTCCGTTCTTGTAATTATCAAGGGCAAACATTCCTACTCCAACATTTCCATTACCAGTTTCATTATTATATACAGCCGAAATACCAACCCCGATATTATAATTTCCAGTAGTGTTCATACCAAGACAGCCACCACCAAGTGCAGTGTTATCACTTCCTGTAGTATTTGCGCTTAGTGCATAAGTACCTAATGCAACATTTTCATTCCCTTTGGTATTGTATTGCATGGCATATTTACCGATTGCTATATTGTATTCACCGGTATCGTTGGCATGAAGGGCAAAAACACCCAAACCAATATTAAAATACCCTGCAATATTTGAATGCATTGCTTCATAGCCAATAGCTATGTTCTGCCCGCCATTGATATTATTATATCCAGCCTGGTAACCTAAAAACACATTCAATCCTCCCTGATGCCAGAAAGCACCATCACCTCTTGTATTTAACCCTGCCTGGTAACCAATAAAAACATTGCTTTCACCTTTAATTACTTCTTTTCCGGCCTGGTAGCCAAGGAAACAGTTATACTGTCCATCAGTAATTTTTAAACCGCTTTCGTGGCCAATGGCATAGTTTTTAGGATTGATGCGGAAAAAATCAACCGCATCGGCTTTGCCTCCCGAAAAACCACCAACGGCAAAACCTCCTTTATTGCCTTTGGAGGGATTATTGTTGACATAAACACGCACACTATCGGTGGTAACCCGTAAAAATTCATTATATGCTTTACCTCCTGAAAACCCACCGACGGCAAAACCTCCTTTATTGCCTGAACCTTTCAGGGTTCCGTTTCCGACATTAATATGCACCCCTTCCGGATAAACAGCAAATACTGTATCGCCGGAAGCATTGATTATACTGAAAAGCGACTGGTTTGGCAGCAGGCCTTCAGGTAGTTTCTGAGAAGAAAGGTTGATCCAGCTTGTGCCATTGTAATAACAAAAACCATTGATATCGGTATTAAAAATCAGTAAACCGGTTGTCAGCGGATTGATGAGGCCCATTTGAATAGTATTCATCCTGGGAACCAGCAAACCTTTGTTCAACGATTTTACATCGAGCATGGCAGACTGATGTGCCGTATATCCCGGATCATCGGTGATAACGGTGTTCTGGGCTTTTATTATCGTAATTCCGGAAAACAGAAAAACGATAAAAACAACGATAAATAATGTGGTTTTCATGTTTTTTTTTTTTAGTAATATTTTCAATTTTAAGAAGCCATAATTTACAAAAAAAAACAATTCCAAAGTTTTCTTCATCAATTTTTTTTGAAAAAAAATATGTCAGTTTTGGCTTAATAGACAAAATTAATGCTCGTATATAGGTAAACCCCAATAATTGTAT